>NZ_JCAXEA010000029.1:0-60080 GCF_059759125.1 Arthrobacter sp. GQ119
CGGGATGATTGAGGGCATCGCCTGCGGGATGATGACCTTGCGCATCTTCATCGCCCCGCTCATGCCCAGGGAGTCGGCGGCCTCGATCTGGCCCTTGCCGACCGAGGAGAACCCGCCGCGGATGATCTCGGCCATGTAGGCGGCCTCGTTCAGCGTCAGGCCGACCAGGGCCGCGGTGATGGGTGCCATCAGGGCGTTCACGTCGATCGCGGTGCCGATGTCCGTGAACGGAATCCCGATGAACAGGTCCGGGTACAGCGCCGCGACGTTGAACCAGAAGATCAGCTGCACCAGGACCGGGGTGCCCCGGAAAATCGTGATGTAAACACTGGCCGTGGCGGCAACCGGTTTGATGCTGGAGGACCGCATGATCGCCAGCCCCAGCCCCAGGAGCGTTCCCAGGGCCATGCTGGCAAGCGTGAGGAAGATGGTGAGCATGAGGCCACGCAGGATGGATTCATGCGTGAAGTACTGGGCGACAACACCCCACCTGAAGTTGGGGTTGGTCGAGACCGAGAGCAGGATGCCGATGCCGATCAGGCTGCAGACCACCCAGGCGACATACTCAAAGGTGCTGCGCCGCCGGAGCCGTGGCTTCAGATGCGACTCTTTCCCGTTCATGCCGGGGCCACTTCTTTCGATAGTTGTTTGCTGCATGGACGCCCCTTAGCGGATTGTGGCTTCGGTGATGACTGATTCGCCCAGGCCCCAGTACTCCAGGGACTCCTTGTATTCCGGGGTTTCCAGCATGGACTGGATGGCCTTCTGCAGGGCCGGTGTCAACGGGGAGCCCTTCTTGACCCCCATGGCGACGTTGGTGTTCGTGCGGGTATCCATCCTGGGCTCCAGGGTGGTGAAGTGGTTGGGCTGCTGCTCGTCGGCCCAGGCCAGGGCACTGGCGTCGTAGAAGACGCCGTCGATCCGCTTGGAGTCCAGCTGCGTCAGGGCTTCCTGGACGTTGGGCAGCGTCACGCCGTTGATGGCCGGCTTGCCCTTTTCCTCGCAGGTCCACTTCGAGACGTTCGGCAGGTGCTTGAGCTGCTGGGTGGAGCCCTTGGTCACGCCGATGTTCTTGCCACAGAGCGCGTCGTTGGCCAGATTGTTCGGGTTGCCATGGGGCACCGCAATGGCCGAGCCGCCCTTGAGGTAGTTGATCATGTCCAGGACCTTCAGCCGCTCTTCGGTGGCGGACATGGTGGTGGCGGTGAAGTCGTAGCGGCCGCCGTCGATGCCGGGAATGATCGTGTCAAACGCCGTGTTTTCGAACTTCAGCTTCAGGCCCAGCTTTTTCGCCACCAGCCGGGCGAGGTCGGGGTTCACGCCAATGGGGGTTTTGTTGTCTTCGGCGAGGAACGTCATCGGCGGGGAGCTCAGATCCATCGCCACCGTGATTTCTCCCTTGGCCTTGTAGGACTCCGGCAGCAGCGCCACCGCGGCCGCATCCGGCTGGACACCCTCGGAGATGTCCCGGGTGTTCTGCGTCTTGGGAATGTCCGCTCCCTGAGTGCCGGTGGCAGCGCCGCCACAGGCACTCAGGGACAGCAGGACAGCAAGCCCGGCAGCCGCAGTCTGGATCTTGTTAATGGTTTTCATGGTGGTTCCCTTCGATGATTTCAGCCGCAAAGGCCGGCTAAAGCGGTGGCAGGCTTTCCGATGCCTCCCTCTCGACATCATGAGACGACAGGCGGGGAGGGCGTCGGCACCTGAGTGACTTAGATCTCGTTCTGCTTCAGCAATAGAACCCTGAAAATCGCCAAATGTCAACAGTTCAACAGTTCTACTTCAACTGTTGAGCAGCTCAGCTTTTAAACTGTTGACAGATCCTCCTCATGTGCCTTAGAGTCGACCGCGCTCAGATTTGGACTCGCCGGGAGAATCCTTCGGCCCAGGCTCTTGTCCGAAGCATAAGAGAATGCTTATATGACTATGTGTTTTCTGATGAGGAATCCCTCGCGGGGGCAGCTGAGCTGTTCAAGGCCCTCTCCGCCCCTTCCCGGCTCCTCATCCTGTCCGCGCTGGCTCACGAACCGTCGACGGTCAGCGCGCTGACTGAGGCAACGAAGTTGTCCCAGCCCCTGGTCTCCCAACACCTGCGCCTGTTGAGGGGGATCAATCTGGTCACTGCCGCCCGGTCAGGGCGGGAGATTATCTACTCCCTGACCGATGACCACGTGGCCAATGTCATTCAAGATGCCATCGAACATAGCCAGGAACGCTAGGAGAAGCCTCCCAGTGTCCGCGAAGGAGACATCATGACCGAGGAAGTCCAGGCCGAACACACCCTCGCCGAGCATCAACACGGGGGAGCTGACTGCGATCACGTCACCGTGCAGCATGGGGACCATGTGGACTACATCCATGACGGCCATCGGCATGCAGAACATGAAGGCCACTACGACGAGCACGATGACCCGGCAGAACACACTCCGGACCAGCACCAGCATGGTGGGCCGGACTGCACGCACGAGACGGTTCAGCATGGAGACCACGTGGATTACGTCCACGACGGCCACCGGCACGCCGAACACGAAGGCCACTACGACGAGCACTAGGGACACAAGAAACGCAAGGGACCGGCGGCTACGATAGCCGCCGGTCCCTTGCGTATCAGGCTCACATGTCAGGGGAAGAGTCCCTTTATCCGCTGACGCCCGTGAATTCGTTCGGTGTCACTTCCAGCCTGCCGGAGCCGTTGATCTTCCCGGACTCGATGTCCACGGCGTGGACGGTTTTGGTCTTCGGTTCGGTGACGAAGGCTGTGTGGCCATGGACGAAAATCGTGGGCCGCGCTTCCTGCCACTTCAGCGGCTCCTCCCAAGGTGCAACCACGGGAATGCTCTTCGTCACGGTTGCCTTGTCCGGGTCGATCACGTGCAGCGCGCCGTCAGTGCCGAGCACCAGCCCTTCGCCGTGGGGTCCGCGGGCAAGGGAGCGGAAGCTGTAGCTGGTTCCAAGATCTACCAGGGTGAGTTTCTTGGTCTTGGTGTTGATCAGGGAAATCTGCTCGGGGCGCTCGAGTTCGGCGTCCGGGTCCTTCTTGTAGTCGCCCAGGGTCACCTCGGATTCCTCGGAACCGGCCTGGTTGCCGATGCGGCCGTACTTGGTGGGGCTGTCCAGCTTGGTGATCTTTCCAGCGGAGTAGATCAGGACGCCGGTCTGGCATCCGATGACCACGGTTTCGGCTGCGGCGGTGGCTTCGCCGTGCACGCCGGGGCAGTCCTCGTTCCGGGCAATTTCCTTGCCGTCCTTGTCCAAGACAACGATGCCGGGGCGTTCTTCCTCGTTGCCCAGCGTGAGGACCAGTTCGCCGTTGGAGAGTTCGACGGCGACGCCGTGGTGGGCTTCCTTGGCCTTGTGCGTTTCGGTCTTGGGCTGCCCGTTGGCCAGGGCGCTCGATTCGAAGACAGTGACCTCACCGGTGCCATCGCTGAACAGGATGGTCTTGCCGTCGTGGCGGACTACGTGGCCAGGCTTGCTGGCGGGAAAATTGATGTCCGTCATGGCCGGGTCCTGGGCGTAGTGCTTGTCGCCCTCGCTCCATACGCCGGTGTCGAGCACTTTGAAGCCTTCGGCGGCGGAGATGATGACGTGGCGGCCGTCCCCGGCCGCGTTCACCCGGTTGAAGCCTTCCATCGGGAAGTCCCCGAGGACCTCGAACGACTTGGCGTCCAGGACCTTGATGCCGCCGTCGTAGGTGGTCACGAGGCGCGGGAGCGCCTCGGCAACGGCGGAGGCGCTGGCTGACGGGCTCGTGGCGCTGCTGCCGGCCGGGGTGGCGTTGGCGCCGCAGCCGGCGAGCATCAGGCCGGTGACGGCCAGTGCCGTGAGTAGGCGGGCGGGTCTGGTGCGGTGATGCATATGCGTTTTCCTTTTTTGTGGGGCTGGTGAGTGGTGTTTTAGGACAATGCTTTGGTGATGCGGTCGGTGTTTGTCCGCATCATTTCGAGGTAGGTGTGGGCGCCGGAGCCTTCTGTTCCCAAGGATTCGGTGAAGAGAGGGACCACCGCGATGTCCTGTCCCGCCTCGTCGGCTAGCACCTGGGCCAGGCGTTCAGGCTGTGAGGAGTCCGCGAAGATGGCCACGACGCCCGCTGCCCGGATTTTTCCGGTGAGGTCGTTGAGGTCTGCTGAACTGGGCGAGGCGAGTGTGGTTCCGCTGGGAATGACCGCTCCGATGACATCGAAACCGAACCGCTGTGCCAGGTAGCCGAAGACATGGTGGTTGGTGATGAGCTTGCGTTTGCCCGGGTCGATGGCCGCGAAGCTTTTCTCCATAGAGGCCTCAAGCTTCTCCAGCTCTGCCTTGTAGTTAGCCGCCTTGGAGCGCACGTTCGTGCTGTCCAGCCCGTCCACGTGCTCCACGATGCTCTCGGCGATCGCTTCAGCGGCCAGCTCCACCCTGGAGGGATCGGTCCAGAAGTGCGGGTCCACGGCGCCGTCGCCGTCGTCCTTGGTGAACTTCAAGGGCTCGACGGCGTCCATCGCCGCCAGTGTGGGGACACCTTCCGCCGCGGCGGCCTCCACGTGGTTGAGGACGCCTTCTTCCAGGCCCGCCCCATTATGGACGACAAGATCCGCGTTTTCGATGACCGCAGCCTGCTTTGCTGAGATGCCGAAGGAGTGCGGATCGGCATTCGATTCCATCAGCACCACCACGTCCGCCTGGTCGCCCACCAGATTGCGTGTGATGTCGCCCAGGATGTTGGTGGTGACGACGACGGTGGGCCGCTCAGCCGCTGCCGCCGAACACCCGCTCAGCGCGAGGGTGAGCGCCAGGAGGGCACCGCCCAGCTTCGTTGCTGCCCCGCGCTTCACAGCCCGGTCTCCAGCACGATGTCGGCGGCCGGGACATTGAAGGTCCGGGCGGCCCGGAGCCCGTCCGCGTAGTCGATTTCATGGACTTTTGAACCGGCAGGATCCCCGAGGTAGGCACGCGCGGTGTCGATGCGAAGCTGCGGGATGTTGTCTGCACTTGCCGAAAGGGGCTGGAGCATTGTGGCTTTGGCGGTCACCTTGCCGGTGGCCGGATTGAGCGTCATCAGGGAACCGTCGACGCCGAGGGCCAGCACACGCTTGGTGTCGCCGACCGCAGAGGCAGCGACAATCGGAACGGCCGTCTTCAGGTAAGTCCAGGTGCGTTTTGACACGTTCAGGTGCCATATGCCGCCGTCGCCCGCGGGTGCGGCGAGTTCGTTGGAGCCGGGGCGGTGCTCAAGGCTTGTTGCGGGTGGAATGCCGCCGGCTTTGGCTGGATACGGGATCTTCTCGGCGGCGAACTTGCCGTCGTCCTCGGTAATGAGCAGGGCACCGTCCTTGCACGCCAGCACCACACCCACCCGGGTAGTGGCGTGTGCGGAGGAACCGGCGCAGGGCTGCCCACTGAGCACCGTGTGGTTCTCGGCGTCGCGGACCTCCACGGCTCCGGGAGCGGCGCCTTCGCCGGCAGTGGTGGCTATGAAGTGCCCTTCATAGGGGATCACCATGCCCGTGTGCGGTGTGGTGGTGATGCGGGCGGATTCAACCACTTGCCCTGCGTCCAGGTCTTTGTGCTTGTAGATTGATGCATAACCACCGGTTTCAGAGAACACCGCTACAGAGTGGCCGTCTCCAGCTACAGCACCAGCGTCCGGCAGGGTGATGCTGCCCAGCAGACGAGGCCCGGAGCTGTAGTAATGCATGTGGTCCCCGTGGTCCACTGTCCAGGCACCGGTATCAAACACCTTCACGCCGTCCTGTGTGGTGACCAGGGCGTAGCGGCCATCCTGCTGAACGGCGTCGAGGGGGCCAAACGTCCCGGCGTCGACTGTCTTATCGGTCAGGAGGGAAAGCAGTTGCGATTTCCCGGTCTCCCGATCGAAGGTGAGCAGACCATTCTGCGGCTCGGGGTTCTCCTGCGCGCCGGCGACATAGCCATGGGGCGTAGTGTCCGAGGTCGGAGCAGTTTGGCTGCCTGTGCTGGTGTCCGCACAGGCGGACAGCAGTAGCGGCAGGCCAAGCAGGAGGATAGGGAGTTTAGCGGTGGTGCGGTGCACTGGAAAGGGGCTCCAATTCTGGCTCTGATGCGGGCGTTCGGGTTGGCGCGGACTCGGCAGCAGGCGTGGCCGGGCCGTCTTTGAGGACTGTGGTGCGGGGGACCATGGCATCTTTGCGGACCATGGAGCGGGCAAGGGCGGAGACGAAGTAGGACAGGGCTGCAACGAGGGCGATGGTGGCGCCGGCGGCGGTTGACGCGTACCAGGAGATCCAGAGGCCGACGACCACGCTGGCGACGCCGATCACGGAGCCGAGGATCATTCCTGTCCGGACCGACTTTGCCCAGACGAGGGCGGCCGCGGGCGGAGCGATGAGCAGGCCAAAGACCAGGAGTGTTCCGACCACCTGGAATGACGCGGCCACGGCAAGCGTGATCAGACACAGCAGCACGAAGTGGGCCAGTCGGGGGCGCAGCCCTAGGGTTGCCGCCTTCTGCTGGTTGAACGCTGCCCCCATGAACGCGCGGTGGAAGATCGCAGCGGCCGCCAGGACGACGACGCCGACGACGCACAGCACCGTGATGTCCTTCGTCTCGACGGCCAGAACGTCGCCAAAGAGCGTGCCGGTGAGGTCCACGGCGAAAGAGCCCGAGGCGGACACGATGATTACACCGAGCGACAACATGACGACAAACAGCAGTCCAATGGCGGTGTCCTGGGAGACGCGACGGTTCCGGGTGATGGCTGAAACGCCGGCCGCGGTCGCCGCGGCGCTCACGGCTGCACCGATGATGAGGTTGCCGCCGAGGAGTGAGGCAATGGCAATGCCGGGCAGCAGCCCGTGCGACATTGCGTCGCCAAGGAAGGCCATTCCTCGCACGACTACCCAGGTTCCGACGACGCCGCAGACGATTGCGACAAGGCCGCCGCCGAGCAGGGCGCGTTGGACGAACGAAGCGCTTAGGGGATCAAGTAACCATTCCATCGCGCTTCATCGTACACTAGCTAATGAGACTTATTCGCAACAAGAGAAGAGACGCAGTGTCATCGGTAATCTTCAGCAAGGCTGGATATGCCTATCCGGACAGACAGGCATTGGCGGATGTTTCGCTGACCTTCGAGTCGGGGACGCACACAGTGCTGACGGGCAAGAACGGGTCAGGGAAGTCGACACTGCTCGCCCTGGCAGCAGGAGTGCTGCAGCCGGCGCAGGGAGCGGTAGCCGTCACCGCCGGCCGCCCTGCCTTCGTCATCCAGCAAGCCCGGACACCTGAGTCCATGCCGTGCACTGTTCGTCAAGCGGTGGAGATGGGCAGGTGGCCGCACCGGCGGGGATTGCTGTCACTGCGTGCCCTGGATCGGCGGGTGGTCGCGGCGGCGATGGAGAGGATGGGGATTGAGGACCTGGCCGGCCGCCAGCTCAGCGAACTTTCCGGCGGTCAACACCAGCGCACGCTCATCGCGCAAGGGCTGGCGCAGGAGTCGGACATCCTCATTCTGGACGAGCCCACGGCAGGCCTGGACATGGCAGCGCACCAACTGATTCGAGCAGCGATTGCCGAAGAACTGAGGCGCGGAGTGACAGTCATCGAGTCAACCCATGACCTTGGAGATATCGAACGTGCGGACCGGGTCATCACGCTGGATAGGGGACGTGTCAGCTCCGACGCACCGCCGAAGGGTGTGACGCCGGTTGGACCCTGAGGGACCATGCAGTTCCAGCTCACCCTCGGCTGACCGCTTTGAGTAGCCGCCTTCCCCGACTAGGGGAGCTGCCCGCGTGTGCAGCTCCTACTTCACCCAGTCGGCAGGGTTTTTTTGGGCGCTCACGACGGCGGCGCCTGACTTCCGCTGCTGCGGCACCTTGGTGACGTGGGGGCACACCTGGCGTCGACGTCGGACCTTTCAGGACAGTTCCCGTCAAGGGTTGGGGGACAGCCACAGTCCGGCACCACGCACTTGGGACCGGCGCCAATACCGGCGCCGGTCCCAAGTGGGACGTGCTATTTATTGCTGCGAACAAGCTCAGCTGCCCAGCTGGCGGCAGGCTGACGCGTTCCCAGAGTGAGAACTAGGCAGTGGCGCGTCGCGCCACGTTGTAGAAGCGGATGTTCTCGTATTCTTCGAGGCCTTCGGCGCTTCCTTCGCGTCCGAGGCCTGACTGCTTGATGCCTCCGAACGGGGCGGCAGCATTGGACGGTACGCCCTGGTTGATACCCACGATGCCTGTCTGGAGGCGATCGGCGACATTAAGAGCGCGGTCGAGGTTCTCAGTGAACACATAGCCGGCGAGGCCAAACTCCGTCGCGTTGGCCCGGGTGATTGCCTCGGCTTCTGTGCTGAACCGCTGAATCGCCGCGATAGGGCCGAAAATCTCGGACTGGGCAACGTCGGAATCTTCCGTGACCCGGTCCAGGACGGTCGGGGCAAAGAAGTTGCCTGCCGAGTCGTATCCGTGGCCGCCGGTCAGCAGTGTGGCACCCAGGCTCACGGCATTCTCGGTGTACGCCTGCATTTGGGCTACTGCGCGGTCGTCGATCAGCGCACCCAGTCCGGTCTGCTGTCCGAGGCCGCTTCCGACGGCGACCTGGGCGAAACGTTCGGTGAGCGCCGACACGAAGTCATCGGCAATCCCGTCCTGGACGTAGATGCGGTTGGCTCCAATGCAGGACTGTCCGCCATTGCGCAGCTTCGCGGCAAACGTTCCGTCCACAGCCCGCTGAAGATCAGCGTCGTTGAAGACGATGAGCGGTGCGTTACCGCCCAGCTCCATCGAGCTGCGGAGGACATTCTGGGAGGCAAGCTTCAGGAGCTGGCGGCCTACCGGCGTCGACCCGGTGAACGAAACCTTCCGGACCCTTGGGTCAAGCAGGACGGCTTCGCTAAAGGCCCCTGACTTTGACGTGGTGATGACCTGGATCAGTTCTTCAGGCACCCCTGCCTCAATGGCGAGCTGCACAGCAAAGTACGTCGTGAGGGGGGTAAGGGTGGCAGGCTTGATAACTACGGGGCATCCTGCTGCCAGCGCCGGTGCGATTTTCCGGGTTGCCATGGCAAGGGGGAAGTTCCATGGCGTAATGAGCACCGCCAAGCCCACGGGGGAGCGGCGTGTCAGAAGGCTCGCGCCTCCGTCCGGCGTTTCCCGGAAGTTCCCTGCGGGACGCACGGCCTCCTCGGCGTACCAGCGAACGAAGTCGGTACCGTACTTGACCTCGCCGCGGGCCTCCGCAAGCGGCTTGCCCATTTCGCGCGAGATCAGGTGTGCAAGATCTTCGGTGTGGGCTACGAGCTTGTCGTACCAGGCGTGCAGCACGTCGGCGCGCTGACGGAGGGAGCTGTTGGCCCAGTCGGCTCCTGCCGCGTCGGCCTTTCCAACAGCCTCCAGTGCAGCCTCGACATCAGCGTCGGGGACGTGGGCTATGGTCTCGGCCGTGGCAGGGTCCTGTACTGCGATGCCAGAGCTGGGGAGGTTGATGGATTGGATGACTGCATCCGCGTGCCGGAGGCTGTCGGCGTCCGCCGTGATCAGCGGCGTAGCGACGTTGGTTGTGAGGCTCATCGGTTCTCTCTTTCGGTTATGGCTTGCTCGATGGCGGTGACAAATAGCGTGAGTTCCTGGTCGCTGATGATGAACGGCGGGCTGACCTGAATGGTGTTGCCGCGCAGGGACCTGGCGATGTATCCAAGCTCGATCAGGTCGTCGCAGACCTGTTCAGCCTTCAGGTGGTCGGCGAGGGTGATACCCCCGAGCAGTCCAGCCACGCGCACGTCGGCAACTGCCGCCTGTCGCTGGGCCAGCTTGTCGAATTCTGTCCGCAGCACTGTTTCGAGTTCCTTGACGCGAGGAACCAGCTGGTCGCGCTCCAGAATTTCGAGGTGGCGCAGGGCCACTGCAGCGGCTGTTGCATGCCCGGCATATGTCGCCCCGTGACGGAAGACGGGCGTATCCGGTGAGTCGACGTAGAACGGTTCCCACACCCGCGGGCTTACCAGGACTCCGCCAAGGGGTGCGTAACCGGACGTGACTCCCTTGGCGAAAATCACCAGATCGGGTTCGATGCCGTAGCGTTCGGCTGCGAACATCGTTCCGAGACGACCGAAGCCGGTAATCACTTCGTCGAGGAGCAAGAGGATGTCGTTCTGGCGGCAGATCTTTTGAATGGCTTCAAGGTAGCCCGGTACAGGCGGATTCACGCCTCCTGTGCCCTGGACAGGTTCGGTGACAATCGCCGCGATGTTCTCCGGCCCCACTTCCGCGACCACGGCCGCGACATGCTGCGGGTCGTTGTAGGAGACCCGGGCCGTTTCGGGGACGAGGGAATCGGTGCCGTAGCCTTCGCGGTTGAAGTCAAGGCCGCCGATGCTCGTGCCGTAGGCGTGGAGGCCGTGGTAGGCGAACTCGCGGCTGAGGATGACCATCTTGCTGGCCCGGCCTTCACGCTGCCAGTGGCGGCGGGCCAGTTTGCAGGCGACGTCGATGGCATCGGAGCCGCCCGAGTTCAGAATCACCTTCGAACGGTCAATCGGCGAGATTTCAGCAAGCCGCTCACCGAGGGCAAGGGCTTTATCGTTCGTGAAGCGGGCGAAGATGTGATAGGTCTCAAGCCGCTTCATCTGATCGAATGCGACTTCAGCCAGCTCCGGATTCGAATGCCCAATATTGGCGTGCCACAAGCCAGCTGTTCCATCAAACAGGCGGCGGCCATCGTTCGTGAAGACGTAGGATCCTTCGCCGCGGTCGATGACGAGCTGCCGGCCGAGCACTGTCGGCGTGTGCGCCTGGGCAGGCCAAAGAGCGGGCCCTTCAAGCAGCCTTGAGGAGGAATCGCTCGGAGATGAAATGTCGTTGAGGGACATCTGAATTCGCTCCCTTCCAGGCGCGGCCATGGTTTTCTGCAGGAACTACCGCGTGATTGCAAGGGATTCCGGCGTAGTAGCAAATGTAGCTAAGCAAGCCGGTAAACAAAAGCGAATGTTTTTGACGCTTACCTGTAACTGTTACTTACAGGTTGGAATTCAGCTGGAACGCCTGGACGATTGCTTCCCGCACGGCCACCAGTGCCACGCTGTGTTCCGACCCGGACCTGACCAGATACTGGATGCTTCGCTGCTGGTCAGAGGGAAGCCAGGGACTCGGCACGACGTCGCTGCCTGCCTCGCGCACGACCATGTCCGGCAAAAATGCTGCGGCCAGCCCTTGTTCGACCATCCTGAGGTGAAAAAGGAGGTCCGAGGAGACGTGTGCGACCACGGGCTCAAACCCCCGCTCCCGGCATACCCGTAAGGCCCATTGCGTGGACGCCGAGCTCAGGGGTTCGACGACCCAGCGCGCGTTGCGGAGCTGGTCAAAGTCCTCAAAGGCCACGCCGCGGGGGAGATAGCCCCGAATGGGGTCCTGACCGATCACGGTGGTGTGGATGCCGCCATGTGGCGCCCCTTGCGTGCCGGGAAATGCGTCAGTTACTACTGCATCTACCTGTCGCGACATCAGTTGCATGACAGCCATTTCCGGTTCCTCGCGCCGGAGACGCACATCCAGGCCCGGAAAGTTTCTAGCCAATTCCGCCATAGCCGTTGGCATAACGCTGCGGCTGATCGTTGCGAAGGCAGCGACGGTAACTACGCCCTGGGCCCGCTGGTGCGATGTTGCCAAATCAGATTCCGCACGCTCAATGGCGGCCAGGATCGCTTCTGTGTTCCGCACCAGTTCCTCGCCGGCCGGAGTGAGCTTGACGTTGCGGCCGACTTTTTCCAGCAGTATCACGCCGGTTTCCTTCTCCAGGACACCCAGCTGCTGCGAAATGGCGGAATGGCTATACGCGAGTTCCCGTGCTGCTGCGCTCATGCTGCCGTGCAGTTTGACTTCCCTCAGCAGCGTGAGGCGGTGAACATCTAGCATTGTGCTTGCTTCCTGGCTATCTGCTGCCGTATGCGCTGTGGGCATGCGTGGCCAGGTTGGCCCCGCGTGGGTTTTCCCAGAGCTATCCGACCAGCTGTTCGAAATCTATCCGACGCTGTCTATCGTATTCCGCAGCAGAAAGCAGCGTCCCACGAGCGGGCACAAGATCGCGCCACGGAGAGAACTCCGTGGCGCTTGTTTGCTGATGAATTTGTCCTTCGTTACGAAGTGCTCGACTGCATTCGTTTGCGTTCCGAAATGTGCTCCACCAGTTCGCCCACACGCTCCTCCGAGTAGTTGCGCGCGATGTCACCCTGGCTGATGATGCCTACCATCTTGTGGTCAGCAATAACCGGGAGCCGCCGGACCTGGTACTTCTCCATCATTTCGATCGCGGCGTCAACGTTCGCATCGGCGTCAATCCAGTGGGGCGTGCCCGTGGCGAGGTCGCGGGCCATCATTTCACGTGGATCACGGCCCACAGCAACGCACTTGAGCACGATGTCCCGGTCAGTGATCATGCCCTTCAGCTTGCCGTCGTCCCCGCAGATCGGCAGGGATCCGCAGTCCAGGTCCATCATCATCCGTGCGGCATCTACGAGGGACTGGTTCTCCGTAACACACCGTGCATCCGTAGTCATGAATTCACGTACAGCACTCATTGGTCCTCCTTCATCGATTGAGGTATCGACGCAGAGTCCACCGGGCACATGCGCCGATGCTGCCAGCCTACGCCGAGGCCAGCGCCGATGTCGACGGCGGTTCCGCTCCTTCCGGGACGGGAACGCGGCGATGCCGCGGACGCTATCCCGCCCCTACGCCTGGCTGATGTCGACGCCCGTGATCGGCGCTCCCGCGCGCTCGTATACAAGCGAGACCGCGCCCTTCGGGAACGCCTGCGGCGGCTGCGCGAGTCGGAACGCCGCCGGCACGCCGGCGCCGTCGGCAAACAGCCGCTTGCCAGAACCGAACGTGAGCGGGTATAGGAAGAGGTTCAGCCGGTCGACGAGGTCTGCCTCCAGGAGCGACCGTGCGAGGCCGCCGCTGCCGATGACGTGGATGTCGTCGAACCGGTCCTTCAGCGAGGCCACCTCCGCGACATCCGACAGTGCCGTGGTGCCCTCCCATTCCGGTTCGGTCAGGGAGCGCGACACGACGAACTTGGGCAGGGCATTGAACGTCACCGCGATGGGGTCGTCGTTGCCCCGCAGGGGCCAGAACCCCGCGAAGATGTCGTAGGTTTTGCGTCCGAGCAGCAGCGCGTCCATGCGGTTGATGCCGGCGCCAATCGCCTCGCCGGTCTCGTCGTCGAAATACGCCCCCTGCCAGCCGCCGAACTCAAAGCCGCCCTCGCGGTCCTCGTCGGGACCGCCCGGCGCCTGGTACACGCCGTCGAGGGTGATGAACAGGTCGACGGAGAGGATTCCCATGGTGTGCTCCTTCGCGTGAACGGCGGCCGGATGCCGCCTCTGCCCGTGCAACTCCACCCTTGCACCTCCAACGCTGGAGCGGGAGAGTGGAGCATGGAGTGCCAAGCACCAACAACCAAGCCTCAGATCTCGGGGCTGGCTGTCGTCTTATTGATTGCAATAGTGACTAGCGATAGAAGCAAACAGCGGGATAGGAGAAGACTGACGTGTCTGAGCGTGGCAGCGAAAGTGAGAACCCGGTAATTCCCTCTCCGACTCCGAAGCCGAGTCGGCCCAGGACGAACCAGGACTGGTGGCCCAATCAGCTCAACCTGCAGGTGCTGCATCAGCAGTCGCCCCAGGCCAACCCCATGGACGGGGACTTCAGCTACGCCGAGGAGTTCAAGTCCCTGGACCTCGAGGCGTTGAAGCGGGATCTCATCGAGGTGATGACCACTTCACAGGACTGGTGGCCCGCGGACTACGGCCACTATGGTCCGCTCTTCATTCGGATGTCATGGCACGCCGCCGGCACCTACCGCATCGAGGATGGCCGCGGCGGTGGCGGCAGCGGCGCGCAGCGCTTCGCTCCGCTCAACAGCTGGCCGGACAATGCCAGCCTCGACAAGGCCCGCCGACTGCTCTGGCCGATCAAGCAGAAGTATGGCCGGAAGATTTCCATGGCCGATCTGATCGTCTATGCGGGCAACGTCGCCATGGAGTCGATGGGGTTCAAGACCTTCGGCTTCGGCTTCGGGCGGGAGGACATCTGGGAACCAGAAGAGGTCTTCTGGGGCCCTGAGGACACGTGGCTGGGGGACGAGCGCTACAGCGCGCCGGGAGATTTTAAGAGCCCTCTCGCCGCCGTTCAGATGGGCCTCATCTACGTGAACCCGGAAGGGCCTCAGGGCAACCCCGATCCGCTGGCCGCCGCCCACGACATCCGCGAGACCTTCCGCCGGATGGCGATGAACGACGAAGAGACGGTGGCGCTCATTGCAGGCGGCCACACATTCGGCAAGACACACGGCGCCGTCCCGGCGGAGAACCTCGGTCCCGAGCCGGAGGCTGCACCCCTCGAGCAGTTGGGCTTCGGCTGGACGAACTCCGCCGGCACCGGCAACGGCCAGTACACGCTCACGAGCGGGCTCGAAGGCGCGTGGACCAAGGCGCCGACCAAGTGGGACAACGGTTTCTACGAGAACCTGTTCGAGTACGACTGGGAGCTCACCGAGAGCCCCGCAGGCGCGAAGCAGTTCAAGCCCGCGAATCCCGAGGCCCAGGGCACGGTTCCCGATGCCCACGACCCGTCGAAGCGGCACGCCCCCATGATGCTGACCACAGACCTGGCCCTGCGGCAGGATTCAATCTACGGGCCGATCTCGAAGCGCTTCTACGAACACCCCGAGGAACTCGCCGACGCGTTCGCCAGGGCCTGGTACAAGCTGTTGCACCGCGACATGGGCCCGGTGACACGTTACCTCGGCCCCTGGGTGCCGGAACCGCAGCTCTGGCAGGATCCCGTTCCCGCCGTCGACCATGAGCTGATCGGCGAGGATGACGTCGCGGCGCTCAAGGCCAGGATCCTCGATTCGGGGCTGTCCATCTCCCAGCTGGTCTCCACGGCGTGGGCGTCGGCGTCGAGCTTCCGCGGCACGGACAAGCGTGGCGGGGCAAACGGGGCGCGCATTCGCCTTGCGCCGCAGAAGGATTGGGAGGTCAATGAGCCGGCCGAACTGGCCAAGGCGCTGCAGACCCTCGAGCGGGTCCAACAGGACTTCAGCAGCTCCCTGTCAGGCGGGAAGAAAGTCTCCCTTGCCGACGTCATCGTCCTGGGCGGATGCGCCGCCGTCGAGCAGGCGGCAAGGAACGCCGGCGTCGAGGTCACGGTCCCGTTCGCACCGGGGCGAACGGACGCGTCCCAGGAGCAGACGGATGTCGAGTCCTTCGCAATGCTCGAACCAAAAGCGGACGGCTTCCGGAACTACGTCCGCGCCGGGCAGGTGCTGCCACCCGAGACGCTGTTGGTGGACCGTGCCTTCATGCTGAATTTGACGGCACCTGAGATGACGGTTCTCGTCGGCGGGATGCGGGTGTTGAAGGCCAACTCGGGGCAGTCCGACCACGGCCTCTTCACCGACCGGCCGGAGGCGCTCACCAACGACTTCTTCGTGAACCTGCTTGATATGAGCACAGAGTGGAAAGCATCCACCTCCGAGGAAAGCGTCTACGAGGGCCGCGACCGCACCACGGGCGAGCCCAAGTGGACGGCGACAGCGACTGATCTCGTTTTTGGGGCGAACTCGCAGCTGCGGGCTATCGCGGAGGTCTATGCCTGCCATGACGCGAAGGAGAAGTTCGCCCGCGACTTCGTTCAGGCATGGGACAAGGTCATGAGCCTCGACCGGTTCGACCTCGCCGCCGCCTGAGTCCGTTCTTATGCACTCCCGGCCGCCAGCCTAAACCTCGGTTCGGAAGGTTTGTGGCGCGAAGGAACGGCCGCGTCCCGTTGGTAGGGGCGCGGCCGTTCTTTGTTGTGCAAAACCTGTCAGGAAATCATCGCGAATGACTTGCCCGACGAGTTTTACTCACATAGAGTAAAACTATGTTTACGAGCGCAGACGAGTTGTTGGAGCAGGTCGAGACCGCCTCGATCGCCGAGGACCTCTTCGGGCCCGTGACGCTTGAGGACAAGGCCCTTCGTTCTGCCAAGCGCCTCCACCGCGCCTACGCGAACCACCTTCACCCCGATCGCGCGGGGGAGTGCGGGATCGACAAAACGCGCGCCACAGACGCGTTCGCCAAGCTCGGCTTGCTCTACGAGAGGTGGGCCACGGCATGTGCTGCCTCCGCATCCCGCGCGACGGTCAGGAACATGAAGGCTCCGTCGAGGATTACCCTGGCCTCCAAATCTCGCGCCTACATCCTCGGAGACCTAATCGCGAAGGGCACTCTGGCCAACGTATACCGGGCCGAGTCCGCCACGGGCCCCGTTGTCGTGAAGATGCCCCGTAAGGCCTCCTCGTCGAAGTTCATCGAAGCCGAGCGCACCGCACTCGCCACACTGCAGACCATGGTGGCTGACGGCAACGCCTGGCTGGGTCCCTACTACCCGCGGCTGCTGGACAGCATGACTCACCGTGCCGAGGGCACGTCCGAAGAGCGCACGGTCAACGTCCTGGATGATCTGAGCCGTGGGGCCGGGTTCTTCACCCTGTCCGAGGTCAGGGAGGCCAGCCCCGACGGCCTCGATGGACGCGACTGGGCGTGGATTCACCGCCGCCTCCTCACTGCAATCGCAGGAGCGCACCTCGCCGGAGTGGTCCATGGCGCGATCCTGCCGGAAAACGTCCTGATCCATCCCGAAGGCCACGGCGTGGTTCTGGCGGGGTGGTCCTTCGCCACCAAGCCCGGGGGGACGCTCGAAGGCCGCGTCCGGAGCGGGAAGGACTTCTACCCGCCCGAAGCGGCCTGCGGTCCGGTCTTCCCCGAGTCGGACATCTACATGGCTCACGCGCTCATGCTCTCGATGCTGGCCCCTGGGGAGCGGCGCCAGCGGGCATTCGCCGACGGCTGCATGCAGGGAGAACCACGGATGCGTCCTGACGCCGCAAGCCTCCTGCAGGAGTATGACGACCTCCTGGAGGACCTATATGGGAAGCGGACCTTCCGCGTTTTCCCCTATGTCCCCGCTGCCGCCCGCGCGTCGGCCTGAACGAAAGGAACCAATCATGGGAGCTGGAAGCTGGAGCGATCAGACGTACCGCGCGGCGACTTTCCGTGCCAAGCAGGGTGTGGATGCCTTCGCCTATGACAGCAAGCTCCGCTCGGGCCCGCGCAGCGAGTGGAAGGCCGACCCGACACTCGACCCTCAGGGCGTGAAGATGCGCGAGTCCCGTGACTCGGACGAGCACCCCAACAGCATGCCCATCGCGGTCCTGTTCGATGTCACCGGCTCCATGGGCGAAGTCCCGCAGATTATGCAGGGGCAGCTCTCCAAGCTGCACGGCCTCATCCAACGCAAGGGCTATGTGAAGAACCCGCAGATCCTCTTTGGCGCCATCGGAGACGCGGACACGGATTTCGTTCCGCTCCAAGTCGGCCAGTTCGAGTCCGACAACCGCATGGACGAGCAGTTGCGCACTATTTTCCTGGAGGGAAATGGCGGCGGGCAGAAGTCCGAGTCGTACGAGCTGGCGGCATACTTCATGGCCCGGCACACCGCCACCGACGCGTGGGAGAAGCGGGGCCGCAAGGGATACCTGTTCATCGTGGGCGACGAACTGAACAAGCCCCGGCTGAAGGCCGCCCACATCCGGTCGATCATCGGCGATGATGTGTACGAGGACCTCGACGTCGCTTCGATTTACCGCGAACTGGAGGAGCGATGGGAGGTCTTCTTCATTCTCCCGCGCAAGACCTCCTACTATGACGACGAACAGGTGAACGCCCACTGGCGGAGCATCCTGGGAGAGCGCTTCTTCAAGCTGGAAGATCCGGCCGCGGTCTGCGATCTCATTGGGGTCACCATCGGGCTCCTCGAAGAGGCCATTGACCTCGATGAGGGCCTGGAGGACCTGAAGGAGATCGGCAGCACGAGCAGCCGCGCCGTTGGCAAGGCCCTTGCCACAGTCGGCGCCAGCAGGGCCGCTGCGGCGCTCAGCGTTCTCCCTGGCGACCTCGACGGCGACGACGACCTCGCCTGACTGCCCACACCGGCGCCGGGCGGACTGTCCCGGCCGCCAGCCCTTGCGGAAGGAAACACATGCGCCGGCATGAGCAGCGGCACAGGATCGTCGTAGGCCTCGGTTTCGGGGACGAGGCGAAGGGCAGCACCGTGGACTACCTCTGCTCCCTTGGCGGTGTCTCCAGTGTGGTGCGCTTCAACGGGGGCGGCCAGGCAGCCCACAACGTGATTGTCGACGGCAAGCACCACACCTTCCGGCAGTTTGGCTCCGGAACCCTCGCCGGCGTCCCCACCTTCCTGAGCCGCTTCTTCCTCATAAACGCGTGGCAGCTGGCCGCGGAGTCGGAAGATCTCGGCGGACTCGGCGTCGTCGACCCGCTCGGCCTGATCACAGTCAGCCCCGAGGCCCTCGTGGTAACCCCGGTCCACATCGCCGCAAACCGGGCCCGGGAGGATCTCCGGAGTGCCGACCGCCATGGATCCTGCGGGCTCGGGATCGGCGAGACGGTCTGGTACGACCTCGCCACCCGGCAGGGACTGGCGGCCGGGGCGACCCTCTTCGACATCATGGCCATGGTGCCGACCACCGAGCCAGCCCTGCGGGTGAAGGACTGCTTCAACCCGCAGACCCTGCGGGACCGGCTCATGGCCCTGACCGCCTTCTATGCCCCGCTGATCGCCAAAGGTCGTCACGGGCACCCCACGGTGCGGGAAATGGCGCTCGACCTGATTGAGTTCGTCAGGGCCGTGAAGGTCCGTGACGACGCCGGGCACATCCGTGCCTTGGCGCTGAACGGCTCGCTGGTCTTCGAAGGGGCGCAGGGTGTGCTCCTGGACGAGTGGCGGGGCTTCCATCCTCACACCACCTGGAGCTCCACCCTGCCGCTTAACGCCCAAGCGCTCCTTGCCGAGGCAGGACAGCCACGGGCCGAGGTGATCGGGGTCCTGCGCGCGTACGGCACCCGTCACGGCGCCGGGCCGTTCCCGACTGAAGACCCAGCCCTGGAGGCAGCTCTGCCGGAGCCGCACAACGGCGATGGCCGCTACCAAGGAGCATGGCGAACCGGCCACCTCGACCTTGTGGCGCTGCGCTACGCCGCTGACGTTTGCCGGGAGCACGGGGGACTGGACGCCCTCGCCCTGACCCACTTGGACACGCTCGCGGCGCAGGAGGGGGACGTGCAGGTTGCCCTCCGGTACGACGGCATCGCCGAACCGTTCCCCCTCGGGGACTATCAGGACCTGGCACACCAGGAGAAACTGATGATGTTCGCCCAGACCGCGGTCCCGGTGCTGGAGCCTCTGGTCCCAGCGGAAGTACTCGGGCTGGTGCAGGATGTGCTCGGCGCGCCGGTATGCATTGTCGCCCATGGACCGCGCCGGGAGGACAGAAGGACGCCTTAGTCGGTCCACGCCCACACGGCGCCAGGGCGGCCGGTATGGCTGGGGGCGGTTTTCCCGTCAACCTGCTCGAGCCCTTCGAGGGCGGAAAGCCGGCGGTTGAGGTTGCCGCGGTTTGGCTCCCTCCCGGTGAGCGAGGCGGTAATCCGGACGGCGGCCCGAACGGGGAACGTCGGCCCGGTAAGCGCGCGGGTGAAGTTCAGGTCATCCCAGAGCATCCGGGCAAGCAGCGGCCGGGCGTCGTGGACGATGCGGTTGTGGTCGAACGCCAGCTGTGGCGGAGCATCGATGTCCACCCATTGGGCGGTCTCCAGGATGTGGCCGTCAGCACGGATGCCGGCCCACACGGCGATGGAGAGGGTTGGTCCGCGCGGGTCTCGGTTCGGCTCGTCGAAGGTGACCAGTTGCCCAAGGCCGAGCACGTCACCTTCCTCCAGGCCAGCCTTAAGGAGGGCGCGGATGGCTGCTCCAGTGATCCTTTCGCCTCGGCCGAGGAGGACGCCGGGAAGCGCAAGACTCCCTGCGAACGGCTCGAATGGGCGCTCATGGGCGAGCAGCTGAACTCTCTCCCTGTCCTGCTGCAGGCGCAGACCGAGGACGTCGACAGAGACGAGGGACGACTCATGCTGCCGCGCCTGTTCACTCATAGTTCTACTCTAGTGGACTAGAACTGCGGCAAAAATGCAGCCACGGCTTTCCGGACGTCTCGCTGCAGACGGTGGACAGCAGGATCTTCGACGGCAGGTTCCAGCTGCTCGAGTACGTCCCCACCGTGCTCAGCGGTCCGCCGGGCAGCCGTTCACGTAAGGAGGCCCTCCGGGTACCCCTCTCGAGGAGGACTCCCTCCGGCCGCAGATGCGTGGTGTTGTTGGTAGTCATGCGAGACATTCCACAGCCAAATGAGACCGGACGGTAATGCCGGCTTTAATTCGTCCTCTCCGTCAACACAAGAAGAATGTGGTCTCGGCTGCCTTGGTCGCCAGCGTCATATTCATCACCGCGATCGCCCCTTTGGCGACGGACATGTACGTCCCCGCTTTCCCAATGGTTGCCCGCGATCTCGGGGCGAGTGCGACCGAGGTCCAGCTCACGCTGACCACCTTCTTTGCCGGAATGGGCCTGGGGCAGCTTGTCGGCGGTCCCTTTTCCGATCAGCGGGGACGCCGCTGGCCATTGCTGGCGAGCACGGTCCTGGTCTTTGTTGCCTCCATTCTGTGCGCGCTGGCACCGACCGCCGGGGCGATGATGGCCGCCCGCTTTGTCCAGGGCTTCGCCGGCGGCTGGGCGATGGTGATTGGCCGCGCAATCATCATCGATCTGGTGTCCGGATCCCAGCTTGTGCGGGTGCTGAACATCATCGCCGGCGTCGGTGGGATTTCCCCCGTGATCAGTCCCTTGCTTGGGGCCGGAATCCTGCAGGTCGCCCACTGGCGGACGGCGTTCTGGGTGCTTGCGGCCACGGGCATTGTGATGGCGCTGTGCGTGGTGTTCGTTGTCCCCGAATCCTTGCCCCCGAAACGGCGCCATGGAGGCGGGATGCGCACCTTCATCCGAGCGGCCCATCATGTGCTGGGGAATCGCGAATATCTCGGATACATGATTGTCAGCGCGGCCGCGATGATCGCCCTTTTCGCCTACGTTGCGACGTCCGCGTTCGTCCTTCAGTCCATGAACGGGCTCTCGCCACTGGTTTACTCGGTGGTGTTCGCGGCCAACGCCGGCGCGGCAGCCATCGCCGCCCTCGTGTCTGCCCGTCTCGCCGGCCGTGTTTCAACGCGGAAGGTCATCGTGGCCGGCCTGATCATCGACCTCGTTGCGGGGGTGGTGATGCTTGCCAGCGCTTTGTGGCTTGGCACCCCATTGTGGGCGGCCCTGGGGTGCTTCCTGGCCGTGATGGTGGCTCAAGGGCTATTGGGCGCCAACGGCGGAGCGCTCGCCGCAGCCGCTGTTCCGGATCATCCGGGAACGGGCTCGGCGGTCCTCGGCATGACGCAGTGGGTCATCGCAGGGATCGCCGCGCCCGTCGCGGGCCTTGGCGGCAGCCATACCGCCGTGCCCATGGCCGTCATGATTGTCGTCGGCACGCTCCTCACGTTCATCGGCTTGGTCATCGCGCGGACGCCGAGCAATCCTGCAGTGGCCCATGCCCCGGCACTATCGCGCACCTCATCTGGAGCGCTCTAGCCCTTTCGGCGCTGTTCGGCCTGTTTCACGAGTTCGGTCAGCCAGGGCCTGTGTCCTTGGTGGAAGACCATCCCGTCCGGGAGGCCTTGAACAACGGGGACGGAATCGGCAATGTCGATGGTGATCCGGCCGCCTGCCATAGGCGCGTTGCTGATGTGCAGGTCGCCGTAGGACTCCGGCAGTACCGGGTCCATCCAGAAGCCGCCCTGGGATACGTGCGCGTCGTACCGCATGAGGCTGGTCACCAGCTGGATCGGCGTGGTTGCCGCCCAGGCCTGGGGCGAACATGCCGTCGGATAGGGGACGGGTTCGGCGAACTGCTCCCGGTCAAAGCCGCAGAAAAGCTCTGGCAGCCGCCCGTCCGAGAACTCGGCCGCGTCCAGGAGTGCCGTGGCAATGCGCTGCGCCTCCGCCACGAAACCATAGCGCAGCAGACCGGCAGCGATCACCGCGTTGTCATGCGGCCAGACGGACCCGTTGTGGTAGCTCGCGGGGTTGTAGGCGCCCATGTCGCTGGCGAGCGTCCGGACGCCCCAGCCGCTGAACATTTCCGGGGACATCAGCCTTTCGGCCACCAGCGGTGCCTTGTCCTCATCCACGAGGCCGACCCACAGGCAGTGGCCCATGTTGGACGCGCAGGCATCGACCTGCCGTTTCTTTCCGTCCAGGGCGATCGCGTAATACCCGCGGTCCGGCATCCAGAACTGCTCATTAAACCGCTTCTTCAACTGTGCCGCCTGGTCAGAGAGCTGGGCACCCAACGCGGTGTCGCCGGCGTCGTACGCTATCCAGGCGCGCGCCATGTAGGCATCGTAGACATAGGCCTGGACTTCGCAGAGCGCAATGGGGGGCTCGGCCATGCGGCCATCGGCGAAGTTGATCCCGTCCCAGGAGTCCTTCCAACCCTGGTTGATGAGCCCCTGGGGGTTGAGGCGCTCATACTCGACAAATCCGTCGCCGTCCTTATCGCCATAGTTGTGGATCCAGTCCAGGGCGCGGTCTGCATGGGGCAGCAGCTCGGCGATGGTTTCGGCGGCAAAGCCCCAGCGGCTCACCGAGCCCAGCACGACCACGAACAGCGGGGTCGCATCGACGCTGCCGTAGTAGATGTTCTTACCGCCCAGGGAGAGTCCGCTGGAGACGTCGAGCCTTACTTCGTGCAGGATTTTGCCCGGTTCCTCCTCGCTCAACGGATCCACCACGCGGCCTTGGCGGTCCGCCAGGGTTTGCAATGTGCCCAGTGCCAGGGACGGATCGACCGGCATGGACATTTCCGATGCCCATAGAGAGTCCCGGCCGAACAGGGTCATGAACCACGGCGCGCCGGCTGCCACCACGACGCGTTCCGGATAGTTCGGGTCTTCGATGCGAAGGGCGCCCAGGTCGTCGTAGCTGCGCCGCAGGGTTCGTTCAATGGAGTGGTTGCTCATTTGAAGCTTGGGAATCTTGGCAACCCATTCCTGCCGGCGGCGATCCCGGGGTGACAACTGTTCCCCTTCGGTGTGGATGAACGACGGCGGGGGAGGACTCGCCGCCTCGGTGCTGGGCACGGCTGTAAGGACCGTACTCCACTGGCTGTGGGGTCCGACAGAGATGCGGTATGTCAACGCGTCCTGCGTGACGTCGGCACCAGGGGCCTGGACCACAATGCCCTTCCGGACGTCTTGCCAAGCTCCGCGAATCGTCATGGAATCGCCGTCCACTTGCCGGGTTTCTTCCCAACGCCCCTTTATCCGTGCTTCCTTAACCTCGAAAAGATCGGCGAAATCCGCCTCAGGCGTCACCGAGAGCACGCATTCAGCCGGTTCCGTGGAGTAATTGCGTATGGTGACCTGCTCCTGGATGCCCGCCCCGACTTCCCGCAGGCGCTCCACGATCAGTGGGCTGTCCGCATATCCATCCGAGCGGGGAACACGCCCGGCAAACAGCGCCCGGTAGGGTTCCCTTGCTTCCGCCGCCAACGATTCAAGGGGCTGCCCGTTAACGGTTAGGCACCAGCGGGACAGGATGCGCGTGTCCTGGAAGAAAACGCCGTGCGGATATTCGGGATGGATGTCTCCATTGGGCAGGGAGATGCAGAAGGATGTTCCTTCCACCAGGGTTACAGTTCCGGCCCCCACGGGTCCGGCAGCAGTGTCAGCGTTCCATCCAGCCATCCTGGCTCCTTCAAGAAGACACCGGCAGCGCGCCCGTAACGATGGCCGTTCCGTGGCTCGTGCTGCCCGCCTGCCATAGAAACTACTCCCGCTCCGCCCATGGCGCCAGAGATTCGGTGGGGGCAGGATTCATGGCCCCTGTGGCATCCCACGCTGTTGCGGCGCAGGGTGTTCCGGACTGATCTCGCAGGGGCCGCAAAATTGGGTCTATCGTAGATTGTTTACAATCTGTAGGATGAGAACGTGCTCTTCCAATGACGGCAGGCACAGCAGCACAGGGCGCAGCCTGTGGTCAGTACTCGCTTGGAGGAATGAAATGAAGAAAAGGCCGATTGCTACACTGCCGAGCTACTATTCCCCCCTGACGTCCAGCACGGGGCATCACTGCCCGATCACTGGCTGGTGGCGTTCGGTTGAAGACCTGGAGCCGAGGTTCATCTCCGAGGGCGACGTGATGCCTGCGGCGAACGGCATGCCAACAGAGTGGACCCTCCAGCTGCAGAGGGGAAAGCGACTCCACGGATCTGTCCCGGAGTCACTGCTGACTCACTGACCTGCCAACGTCTCGTGACTCGTCGCGACGTCGTGCGATGCCGCCCATTCGCCCACGTCCCGGCGTTCGATCGCCGCGGCCATCAGCTCCGGAAACAGATCAGGCGTACAGGCGAAGGCCGGGACGCCGATTCCGGCCAGGGCAGCGGCATGGTGTGAATCGAACGTGGGATGACCGCTGTCACTCAGCGCCAGCAGCGCGATCAGGGTTGCTCCCGATCCGACGATGGTGGCGGCCCGCCGCAGCATCTCCTCGGCTATCCCACCCTCGTAAAGATCGCTGATGAGCACCAGGATCGTTTCGGTCGGGTGGGTGATCTGGTCCTGGCAATAGGCCAGTGCGCGGTTTATGTTCGTGCCGCCCCCGAGCTGCACGCCGAAGAGCACATCCACGGGATCCTCCAGGTCATCCGTAAGATCAACAACCTCGGTGTCGAAGACCACCAGCCGCGTGCGCACAGACCGCAGCGAGCTGAGCACCGCGCCAAACACGCTCGAGTACACCACCGATTCGGCCATGGAACCGGACTGGTCGATGCACAGGATGATCTCCCGCTGCACCTCGGTACTGCGCCGGGCGTAACCGACGAGCCGCTCAGGCACCACTGTGCGATAGTCGGGCTGGTAGTTCTTGAGGTTGGCGGCGATCGTGCGGTTCCAGTCAACGTCACGGTGCTTGGGACGCCGGGTCCGCGCGGCGCGGTTCAGCGCCCCGGAAACGGCCTGAATCGTCTTGGCCCGCAAGCGATCCTCCAACTCCCTGGTCACCTGCCGGACCACCGCCCTGGCGGTCTCACGGGAACGCTCGGGGATGGCGCGGCCCAGTCCGACGAGTGTGCTGACCAGGGCGATATCGGGCTGCACCGTGCGGAGCATCTCGGGTTCGAGGAGCAGCTGCCGCAGGCCGAGCCGGTCCATGGCGTCGGCCTGCATCACCTGCACGACCGTGGACGGGAAGTAACCGCGAATGTCGCCGAGCCAGCGGGCTACCCGCGGGCTCGACGCGCCGAGGCCTCCCCGGCCGCTTTTTGGTGTTTCATACAAGTCCTGCAGGGCCTGGTCCCTGCGATGGTCAGCGGCTGAGAGGACCACAGGTTGGCCCTCGGCCGTTGTGATGCCGTCGGCCTCGTGCCCGCCGAGCACCAGGCGCCAGCGGCTGAGCCGGTCGCGGCCCTCGGGGTTCACGCCGGTCACGATTTGGCCTCCCATCCGAGGTACCTGGCCATCACACGGATGGCCGGACCGGCGCCCGACAGGTCAAACGTCGTAGCGGTTGGGGTTTGCGCGAGATTGCCGTCGCGGCTTACCTGTTCGCCGATCTCCCGCCGCTCCGGCGGGCTGAACAGCGAGAATGTCCGGCGCAGCAGGGGCAGAACGTCATCGAAGACCTCATCGTGCACCCCGGCGACCCAATCATCGACGATCTGCAGCAGGCGCCGGTCGTGAACCAGCAGCACGGCGTCTCCGGACAGCAGCCCATCCAGCCAGGCGGCGGCTTCCGGCGCAGGAGTTGCAAGGGACAGCCGGCGGCTGAGTCTGGCCGCGACCTCATCCCTGTCGACCAGCCCAGCGTCCAGCAGCAGCCTTGTGGCACGCCCTGCGACTGATCCGTGGATCCGATCTGAACCCGCGACGGCGGCGAGCGCCGCGTGCCAGTCGTCCAGCGGCAGCTCCGGCAACAGTGACAGACCGTGCTGGGCGGAGTTGATGGCCCGCCGCATCGCTGCTGCGGCTTCATCATCGAGCCCGGCGCAAGCAGTCGGCAGGCCTACGCAGGCCCGCACCACCGTGGCGTCCAGGATCCCCTGCACTCCTGTGACGTCCACTCCGCGCACATTGCCATAGCGGCAGGTCCGGGCGAGCGGGGCTATGGTTTCCAGCAGCGGGGCCACATCCTGCTGCGCGGCTGTTTGCTCGGCCAGTACCGACACGACGGCGCTGATTCCGTCGGGCAGATCTGCGAGCAGGCAAGCGGCGAGCAGATCGCTGAGATCAGCCAGGCTGCCGGCCCCCTGCGCGCGTTCAGCTACACATGCCGCCGCTGCCGCGGCGATGGTGGTGCCGTAGCGGCTGGCGTCCACCACGGCGAGGGCCAGTTCCGGCCGCCACAGGAGGCTCCATGCCTCCTTGAACGTGCCCGTTGTGCGTCCGGTGTCGCTCGGCGTTCCCCAGTTCACGCCGAGCAGTGCCAGCCTGTGCAGCAGGACTGAGCGGGCCAGCTGGTTCGGCTTGCGGAGGTCGATGGTCAGAATCTCCTCCATCGCACTGGGCTGCAGGCGCAGGCGGCGCTGGAATGCGGCGAGGTCGGCGGCCAGCGGGACGGTCGGTGCGGACTCCGGCACGCTTCCCAGCTCATATCCAACCGTGAGCTCCCGATGCACCAGCGCCAGGGGCAGGCGTGAGCCATCACAGAGAACAGCTTGCGCGGCGTCGTCCAGCTCCGTTAGGCCAGGGCTGGGGCGGCCGCGGAGTGCAGCCAGAGCCGCCGCCATCCGACTGGCCTCCACAACGGAGGCCGTGGACGCATCCAGATGTTCCCGGCGCAGGGTTTGTGCAACGCGGACCAGCCAGGTGGTAGCCACATCAGCCTTGGGATCCCGGGAAGTCCAGTGGGCGAAGAGATGCTGGTACCAGCCGGGCGCTGTGACGCCTGCCCCGTACCCGGTCTGAAGGCGAAGCCGGTCCGAGGTCCACGGCACCCAGGTGACAGCGACCTTGGTCTTGGGCAAACCGGTCAGAAGCTTGTTGTCCGCCGACGCCGGGGGAAAGTTCGCCGGAGCGAGCGCAGGGGCGTGGTAGGCCCCGCACACCACCGCGATGCTTGCGTGCCCCTCGCGCATCGCGGCACGCAGCTGCCGCCGCATTGCGGCTTCGCGTCGGCCGTTCTCGACGACGTCCGGGTGCCCGGCAGGCCGCACGTCGTCGGCCCGGATCTCTGCGATGGCATCGCTGATGGCCGCGAACCTGTCGATGGGGCTGGCATTGCGGTGCTCGACGGCGTCCTCCCACCAGCGCTCGGCGTCACTGTACCCGGCAGCCTGGGCCAGCATCGAAATCGCATCTGGCCGGTAGGGCTCGGGCGCAACGGGTTCCGCCTCTTCCCCGGCCGTATCTTCCCCGCCCGTCTCCGGATCGTCCGGCTCATCCGGCGTTTCCGGGGGAGACGCCGACGCTGCGGAGGCCGCGGCGGCCTGCAGTGCGAAGCTGTTCCCCGCGGGAAGGTCGATTGTACGCACCGGGATTCCCGTCGAAACAGCCCAGCGCATCGCCACCCACTCCGGGGAGAAGCCCGCCATCGGGTAGAAGGAGGCCAGTCTCGGCTGATCGGCGGCGTAGATCAGCGCCGCCACCGGCGGAGTCATCGACGCATCGGCAACCAGCGGGAGAACCTGCTCGATCTCGGGCGGGCCCTCAACGAGCACCAGGTCCGGCCGGATGGACGCCAGGGCCTCGGCAACCGAGCGTGCTGAACCGGGCCCATGGTGCCGGATCCCGAGGACGTGGACGTCTGTCATTGGATCAGTTCGATGTGTCGAGATCGCGGCAGGCCCGGTAGAGGTCCTTCCACTCTGGCCGGTTGCGGACCACGGTCTCCAGGTACTCCTGCCAGATCACCCGGTCCTGGACGGGGTCCTTAATCACCGCCCCGACCAGGCTGGCCGCCACGTCATCGGCGCGGACGCTGCCGCCTCCGAAGTGGGCTGCCAAAGACAGGCCGTTCGTCATCACCGAAATCGCTTCTGCCGTCGACAGGGTGGCGGACGGGGATTTGAGGGTGGTGCGCTGATCCTGCGTGAGGCCGGCGCGCAGTTCGCGCATCACCGTGACCACCCGGCGGATCTCCGAAAGGGCCGCAAGATCGGCCGGAAGCTCGAGTGCCGCGCCGAGGCTGCGCACCCGGATGGTGACGATTTCCACCTCCTGGTCCAGGCTGTCCGGCAGCGGCAGCACCACGGTGTTGAACCGGCGGCGCAGGGCAGACGACAGGTCGTTGACGCCCTTGTCGCGGTTGTTCGCTGTGGCGATGACGTTGAATCCCTTGCGCGCCTGCACTTCCGTGTTGAGTTCGGGGATCGGCAGTGTCTTTTCGCTCAGGATGGTGATCAGGGAATCCTGCACGTCCGACGGGATCCTGGTGAGCTCCTCCACCCTCACAACGCTGCCGGTCTCCATGGCACGCATCACCGGTCCGGGGACCAAGGCTGCACGGGACGGGCCTTCGGCGAGCAGCCGCGCATAGTTCCAGCCATACCGCAGCGCCTCTTCCGGCGTGCCTGCGGTGCCCTGCACTACCAACGTGGACGTGCCCGAGATGGCTGCTGCCAGATGCTCCCCGAGCCAGGTCTTCGCCGTTCCCGGCACGCCGAGCAGCAGCAGCCCCCGATCGGTGGCAAGTGACGCAACGGCGATTTCCACCAGCCTGGCCGATCCCAGATATTTCGGGCTGATCTGCGTGCCGTTCGGCAGCGTGCCGCCAAGGACGTAGGTGGCGACGGCCCAGGGAGACAGCCGCCAGCTGGGCGGTCGGGGACGGTCGTCGACGGCGGCCAGTGCCTGGAGTTCATCGGCGTACGCGGTTTCCGCATGGGCACGGAGAATGTCCGGGGCGGTCTGGGCATCGGTCATCGGAAGGCCTCCGTCAGCGATTGTCGGAACGATTGGTATTGCACCGCATCACGAAACACGCGGCGCCGCGGGGCGTCGTCGTCGTAACTTTGCAGCAAGCGGCGGCAGCGATCTGCCGAGTCGAGCGGCAGCGCCATGGGCAGGAACTCTGCAACCATTCCCGCCAACGGGCCGCCGTTCTTAGCGGCAATGAGCTCTAGGACCGCGTCAGCCAATGCCAGGCCCCACGGCCTCGGCACGTCCCGCAGCAGGGGGACCAGCGCCATGGGCTGTGCCGTGCCGCCGCGGATGTGGCGCAGAAGCGCCTGCTCCCGTTCCGCCGTCGGTAAACAACTCAACAGCCGCGCATCAGTGCGGACATCCAGCAGCGCGCGGGCCCACCTGGCATCGGCCCGGAGGACCGCGGCGGCCAGCATCGTGTCGATCACACGGGGTTCGCCGTCAAGCAGCGCCAGCGTGGCGGCGGGGCTGCGGCCGGCGATGCTTTCCCACACGTCGAGCGGCGCGCCGCGGATGATCGTCTCCAGCCGCCCCAACCGGTCAGGCTCGCTCGCGCGGGGAGCCGGGGCGATCCCGTCGCGCACGGCTGCGGGGTCCGGATCCGGCGGCAGGTCGATCTCGAACTGCTTGCGCAGCAGGCCCTTCACACGGACCAGAGGCTTCAGCCGGGCGGCCATCCGCTGGGCGCGGGCGCTCGTGGGGAGTCCGTCCAGCAGGGCGGCCGCGACGTCCCGCACGCTCTTGGCTTTGTCGTCCAGTGCACGTTCCAGGAGATCCTCGTCGGCGGGTTGGAGGTTGGTGCCGAAGACGCCCAGATAGGCGGCGCGTTCCCGGGCGCTGAGCGTATCCCAATGCGTGGCCAGCAGGTCACGGGCGGACGCCGGGTCGCTGCGCCGGAGCCGTTCCAGTTCCGCTGTGGCCTCAGCCGTCCTAAGCCCGGTCCAGTCGATCGTCGTCTCCGGATGCGGACCGGAATCCCTGGGCCCAGTGAGGGACTGGAGCCAGCGACCGCGGGCTCCGATGGCCGGATGTAAATGCGCAGCCATGCCCCGATGTGTGTCGGCTAAGGCGAGCAACGCCGGGATTGAGCGGTGCGGAACCCGCAGTCCGGACGCTCCGGCGAGCTGCAGCCAGTCCGTCACAAGCTGGGAGCGGAGCTCCGCACCGACCGGGGGCTGGGTAAGCAGCAGGTCCAGGAGCCGGGCCGCCTCACCGCGGGATTCCGGGGCGTCGTCCGCTGGGGCCGGATCAGGCAGGTCAGCGGTGTCCAGGATGCGCGGGCGGCGGACAGCGCGCGTAACGACGTCGGCCAGGGCCGCCTGGTCCAGCAGGGACTCCTCGCGGGACAGGCCATCCGGCGGGCGAAAATCCAGATCCGTGGGCGGAAGTGGCGCTGCGCGCCGTCCCGTTCCGAGGAGCGCCGAGGTTCGGAGGTCGGCCAGCCACGTCACGGCGTCACCACCGCATCGCCGACGACGACGGTCAGGGGCCGCACGCGGCCCTCCTCCAGTTCTCCGAACAGGTCGACACGATGGCCGCCGGTCAGTGCCAGCAGCGAGATTAAGGGCGCGTCGACAATGGGGAGGGCATCACCGGAACCGTCCCGCAGCCAGCCACGATCGCCAGGGAGGACACGGACGCCGCCCAACAGCACCGGGTGACGCTCGCGCCAGGGCGAGAGAGCGACCCCAGCCGACTCCAGTTCCAGCGCCTGGGCGATGCTGCAACCCTCACCGAGGCTCCGGGCGAGCCCGCGCGGGGCAACAGGACCTGTGAACATCGCCCGCTGCGGCGCGGAGCCGGGATAACGCGCCACGGTAACGTCCAACTCCGCCCCGGCCAGTTGGGGTGTCGCGAGCGCTTCACCCCGGGCAGCGAAATCGAGGACGACCGCGACCGTTCCGTCGGGTCCGCGAATCCAGGTGCGTTGTTGCTGGAGCCGCCCGTCATCGCCGCGGTAGGCGCCGAGCACCAGCCATGGACCGGGCAGAGCCTCGGTGCCCTGGACATCGGCCGATGCCATCGGCCAGCCTACGGCCGCCCGGACATCGGCAAGTTCGTTTGGAGTCAGCTCGTCCCTCCTGCCCCACGCTTTGGTCAAGGCCCACCAGCGGCCCGCGTGCAGCAGCAGATGGTCGGCCCAGTCGGCGCGGGCGTGCACATCCGATCCCATCGCCCGCACCTGCTCGGCCAGACCCGGGAGCTGGGCGTCCACCAGGCGGGCAGCTACACCGTCCCACCAGGTATAGGGCTGGCTGCGGGCGGCAGCCAGCCCAGTCCGCACCAGATCCGTCAGCCACCGGGCAAAGTCGGAGATGCCCGCATCCATGAGCGTAAGCCGGCTGGCCAGCCGCTTGGCCTGCGCAACAGGGTCCGTCGGCTGCTCTGCCTGGCGCCGCTCCCGGGCTGCGGAGCGGTCCTCCCGCTGGTTCGCCCACTCCTGCGCGAAATCGGCGGTCTCCACGCCGTCCTCTGCAGCCTCGCCCCGGGACCACAGGAGCAGCAGCGCGAGCGCGTGCTTACAAGGAAACTTCCGGCTTGGGCACGAGCACCGGTATGCCGGCGCGGCAATGTCGACGCTCACCTGATACGGGGTCTTGCCGCTGCCCTGACATTTGCCCCAGACCAGGACGTCGTTGCTGCCGGTATCGGACCACGGACCCGGACGTGCCAGCTTGCGGGCAGCCGCCACGGAAGGTCCGTCGGGGGCGGCGCCGATCACTCTCTCCTCGCTCCAGCGCACCATGATGCTCATTGTGCCCGATGCCTCGGGGGCCGCAAGAGAGGCAGGGCAGGTGTGGCGGCGGGCAACGTGTTCAGGCGGGAAGCCGTTTCAGTCCGTATGTCAGCAGCACTATGCCGGAGGGGAACGGGCGGCACTCCAGGAGCGCCAGTTTGCTCCACCGGCTGATCCTGCCGAAGAAAGGCACTCCGCCACCGAGGATGACCGGCACGACTGCCACGCCCAGCTCCTCCAGCAGGCCCAGCTCGATGAATTCGGTCATGAGCTGGCCACCGCCAAAGACGCAGATATCCTTATCGGCCGGGATGGAGGATCTGATGCGGCCAACAAGTTCGCCCAGATCGCCCGAGAACAGCTCCGTTTTCCCTGAGGTGGCCAGCGTTTCGTCGTGGGTGACAACGTGGGTCGGAACGGCAGAGCCCCCGCTGCCCATTCCCGCCACTTCGCGGTACGTATTGGCCCCCATGACGTAGGCTCCGGTTCTGCGCTCAGTGGCCTCAAAACCGTAGTCCTCATCCTCCGCCATGGCATCGTTCAGCCAGGACAGGTCCCCGCTCTCAGAACGGATGTATCCGTCGAGGCTGACCGCCATACCACCGAAAACGGTGCTCATGACCGCAGACGCTATCCAGCCCTGACGTCAGGGTCAAGGCCGGAAAGTCGCGCAGTGGTCCCTGGCGATGTGCCACATCGCCACTAGTCGATCGGTATACAGGCTAAGCGCGGAGATGCGCCGTTTCGTTAGTGACTCTCTCGATGTCGGTAGCGGTGGCCTCGATGAGCTGATGCGCCAAGTCCGCCAGTGCCCGTGCCGTCGCCAGTTCGTCACCGATCAGGGGGACATCCGAGTCCCTCGGATTCAGCCTGGCGAGACCCATCCCTACCAGGTCGGAGCGGTTTTCGGCGTTCAACTGCGCCTTCGCCCGTGTTTGGCCTTCGTGTTCGTCGATGATGATGTTCACGGACCAACCTTTTTCACGCATGGTGGTCGCCTCCTCAGATGAGAATTCAACAATGTCAAGCTCGCTGCAACCCGTCAAGGGTCCGCATTTACCCTCTACTCAGGAGGCTGTGCGGGGGTCAGGTTTCGTCCAGCCAAGTTTGGCAGACTGGGATACGGCGTGTGATTGGGACCCTCCCACCACACCTTCATGTCGACACGCAAGGGCCGTTTCCGTGAGTCACCTGACGACGGAACCGGCCGATACAGGCTCCGGAGGTACCGTGACGTTGCTGGCTGGTGGAATGGCCGTCAGGCAAACTGCAGAACGCCCAAGGCTTGGCGGCCTGGATGTTCTTCGCGGTGCTGCCGTTGGTGCCGTTCTGCTGGGGCATTCCTGGCCCGGGATATTTCAAGGTGCCGGCATTGTGGGAGTCATCGTCTTCTTCGTGCTGAGCGGTTACCTGATCACTGGCGTGCTGCTCAGGGACATTGAGCGGCACCGCAAAATTCGCTACGGCCGTTTTTACGCCCATCGGGCTTTCCGCCTGGTGCCGGCACTCGTCGCCTTTCTTGGCGTGTACGCCATAGTTGAATTGACGGCCGACGTCCTCGGGGACCGGTCCAAGGGGATCATCGGCTATACCCTCCTCGCCGGTCTTGGCCACCTCAAAGACCTCCCGCTGCCATTCGATGTCAGCATGGCCATCGGACCGCTCTGGACGCTGGCCGTGGAGGAACAGTTCTATCTCGTCTGGCCCGCACTGCTGGTCCTCGCCCTGCGGTGGAACCGTCAGGCGCGACTAATCTGGTGGTCAGCCGCCGTCGTCCTTTCCTTGATGACGGCGAGTGTCCTGGCGATGCTCATCCTTGCTCCGCACCTTCACTCGCTTGTCTACGCGCTGCCGACGACGTGGGGCCTCGGGCTGATCATCGGTTCGGCACTGCGCCTCTACAGGATCCACGTGTTCAGCTGGTTCTCCGGCCGCCGGCTCAGACTGGCGGCCCTGACCGTCTCGATCCTTGTCCTTACCGCCCTGGTCTTCTTCCCCAAGGCCAACGAATCCCCGGCCTTCTTCTTCGTCGGAGGCCCTCTGGCCATGGTTGCCGCGGCTGTCCTGGTGGTCCTGGCGGCCTCCCGTACCGGCGCAATGCCGCAATGGTCCCGTGCGTTCCAGGCGCTGGGGACAGTTTCCTATGCCGCCTACCTCTGGAACTACATCGTCATCCTCTGGCTCAACGGCGGATCGACCGCAGACCTGCCGCCGCTGGTGGCCGTATCGGCCATCCTGCTGACCCTGCTCATGGCGGCCATCAGCTGGCACACCGTGGAAAGGCTGGGACGAGTCGCGCGCGAACGCTTCGACAGTCGCTATCCGGACCAGCGGTCAGGCAGCAATAGAGCGCGGTGCCCCTAAGGCTTGCCCGGCAGTTCGGCCTCTTCCAGCAGTTCGGTCAGCCAGGGCCGGTGCTCCCGGTGGAAGGCGATGCCGTCGGGCAGCCCCTGCACGGTTGGTTCGGAACCGGCGATGTCGATGGTGATCCGGCCGTTGCCCATCGGTGCATTGGTGATGTGCAGGTCGCCGTAGGACTTCGGAAGCACGGGGTCCATCCAGAGACCGCCGCGGGAAATGTGGGCGTCGTACCGCATGAGGCTGGTGACCAGCATGATCGGTGTAGTCGCTGCCCAGGCCTGGGGCGAGCATGCCGTCGGATACGGCACAGGCTGGGGGACCTGGTCCCGGCTGAAGCCGCAGAACAGCTCCGGAAGGCGGCCGTCGGTGTAGTCCGCCGCTTCCAGCAGGGCATCTGCGATGCGTTGCGCCTCCTCCACGAAGCCGTAGCGCAGCAGGCCTGCCGCGATGACCGCGTTGTCGTGTGGCCAGACGGACCCGTTGTGGTAACTGGCGGGGTTGTATGCACCCATGTCGCTGGCGAGGGTCCGCACGCCCCAGCCGCTGAACATCTCGGGGGACATCAGGCGTTCGGCCACCAACGGTACCTTGTCCTCGTCGATGATGCCGTGCCACAGGCACTGGCCCATGTTGGACGCGCACGCGTCGACAGGCCGCTTGTCGCGGTCCAGGGCAACGGCGTAATAGCCGCGGTCCGGCAGCCAGAACTCGTCGTTGAAGCGTTTCTTTAGGCGTGCCGCCTCATCGGCGAGCTGGGAGGCCAAAGACGTGTCGCCGGCGTCGTACGCCATCCAGGCGCGGGACAGAAAGGCCGAGTATGCCAAGGCCTGGACTTCGCAGAGTGCGATCGGTGGCTTGGCGAGCGTGCCGTCAGCGAAGTTGATGCCGTCCCAGGAGTCCTTCCAGCCCTGGTTGATCAGCCCCTGGTCGTTGAGGCGCTCGTACTCGACAAACCCGTCGCCGTCCTTGTCGCCGTAGTTCCGGACCCAGTCCAGTGCACGGTCCGCATGAGGCAGCAGCGCGGCGATGGTGTCCTTGGCAAAGCCCCAGCGGCTCACTGATCCGAGCGTCATCACGAACTGCGGGGTGGCGTCCACGCTGCCGTAGTAGGCGGACTTTCCACCCAAGGCCAGGCCGCTGGAGACGCCAAGCCTCACCTCATGCAGGATCTTGCCCGGCTCCTCCTCGCTCATCGGATCCACGATCTTCCCCTGGCGGTCAGCGAGGGTTTGCAGGGTGCCAAGGGCAAGGGAAGGGTCCACCGGCAGCGCCATTTCCGAGGCCCAGAGAGAGTCCCGGCCGAACAGTGTCATGAACCACGGCGCGCCGGCGGCCACCACGATCCGCTCCGGATGGTCAGGGTCCTCGATGCGCAGTGCTCCCAGGTCGTCGTAGCTGCGCCGCAAGGTCCGTTCGATGGAGCGGTTGCCCATATGCAGCCTGGGAATTTTCGCCACCCACTCCTGGCGGCGGCGGTCGCTCCGGGACATTTCACCGGGCGCAGGACGAACGAACGAAACCGCCGGCACGGCGGCGCCGTCGACGGCGGGCACCACGCTCAGCAGCGTGGTCCACTGCCCGTGGGCCGGTACAACGGTCCGGTAGGTCAGGGCATCGGAGGCGACGTCGGCGCCGTCGGCCTTGACGATGACGCCCTTTCGGACGCCCTGCCAGACGGCCCTAATGGCCAGCGAGTCGCCGTCCGGCTGCCGCGACTCTTCCCAGCGCCGCTGGACACGGGCTTCCTTGACTTCGAACAGGTCCGCGAAGTCAGATTCGACGTTGAGGGAAACCACGCATTCGGCGGCCTCACCGGAGTAGTTCCGGATGCTGACCTCCTCCCGGAGCCCGGCACTTACTTCGCGCAGGCGTTCCACGATCAGGGGACTGTCCGCGTAGCCATCCGAACGGGGAACCCGGCCAATGAACAGGGCCCGATAGGGCTCCTTGATGGCCGCCGTGAGCGGTTCCAGGGGCTGGCCGTTGACACTCAAATTCCAGCGGGACAGGATGCGGGTGTCCTCATGGAATACGCCGTGTGGGAATTCCGGATGAATGTCCCCGTTCGCCAATGAAATACAGAAGGATGAGCCCTCCACCAAGGTGACCGTGCCGGACCCCACCGGCCCGGCTGCCGTGTCAGCGTTCCAGCCAGTCATCACCGCCTCCTTCAACGGCCCAAGACCGAGACGGCACAGTGTGAATCCGCGTCCACGTGGATTGCCGCCTTGCTCTGTGTGATTGAGGCTACGCTTGCGCTCCGCTTGATGCTAGGGACTCTGATGCCAGGCAGCATTTGGTCTTGCGCCAGTGCCGTTGCCGGTAGTTACTAGGTGATGGGAGGTCCGGCCAAACAGGCAGAGATGCCGGTGGCCAGGTGTCCCATCGGCGCCGCCATACTGCAACAACCGAATGCGGAGGGACCATGTTTGCTCGAGTCAGCACCTACAGAACCAGCCCCGGCACCACCGGGAAACCCTCGGACGAAACCGTTAAGCGCGTGCTCGACCTGCCCGGCTGCACCGGCCTCTACTATCTGAAAGGCAATGACGACAAGTCCCTGTCCATCACGCTGTGGAATACGCAGGAAGCCCTCGTCGGAAGCCAGGAGCCCGCGGGAAGAATCCGCTCCGAAACCAGCCGGGAACAGGAAATGGAGATCCTTAACGTAGAGGAATTTGAAGTTCTGACCGAGCGACACAAGGAGTAGACGGGCTTCGCGCCTCCCAGCGAAATAAGCGCCCGCGAGCAGCCTGCTCTGGCGGGCTCCGACCAGTGGGGCGACAATAGGCTGGTGCACCCTCGTCGCCCCCGCGGGGACGTAGACGCGATGAACGCCGACGCCCGAAAGATCCAGCGCACCTATCTCACGTTGACGCTGGGCAATACCCTTGCGGCCTCATTCATCTGGGGGATCAACACACTTTTTCTCCTGGATGCCGGGCTCAGCAACCTCGAGGCCTTCGCAGCGAATGCATTCTTTACGGCAGGCATGGTGCTGTTCGAGGTGCCAACCGGAGTGATTGCCGACGGGTGGGGGCGCCGCGTTTCATTCCTGCTCGGCACTGTAACCCTGGCCGGGTCGACCTATCTCTACTACCTGCTCTGGCAGTTTTCCGCCCCGTTCTGGACCTGGGCGGTGGTGTCGGTTTTGCTCGGTCTGGGATTCACTTTCTTCTCGGGTGCAGTCGAGGCCTGGCTTGTGGATGCGCTGCGCTTCTCGGGGTATGAAGGCGGCCTGGAGGCAGTGCTCGGGCGTGGAGTAATGGTGTCGGGCATCGCGATGCTCATCGGCTCTGTGGCCGGCGGCGTGATCGCGCAGGTCACCGATCTCGGTGTGCCGTTTCTGTTGCGCGTGGGTGTGCTGCTGGCCATGTTCATGGTTGCCTTTTGGCTCATGCACGACGTCGGGTTCACGCCGGAGCGGTCCACCCACCCTCTTCGGGCGACCCGTGCCGTACTCTCTGCCTCGATCGAGAACGGTTTGAAGAATCCGCCCGTACGTTATGTGATGCTGGCTGCTCCGTTCAGCGCCGGCGTCGGGATCTATGTGTTCTACGCCCTGCAGCCCTATCTGCTCGAGCTCTTCGGCGACCCGCGCGCGTACTCCGTGGCGGGTCTCGCGGCCGCCATCGTGGCCGGGGCCGAAGTGCTCGGCGGATGGGTGGCGCCCCGCATCCGGCGCCGTGTCCGCAAACGCACCACGGTGCTGATTCTGAGTGGCGGCGTGAGCGCAGTGATCCTGGTGGTGCTCGGCTTCACCCAGGTGTTCTGGGTGGCGCTGGTGCTGTTGGCCCTCTGGGCGCTGGTCGACGCAGCGGGCGTCCCGGTGCGGCAGGCCTACCTGAACGACATGATCGCCTCAAAGCAGCGGGCAACGGTCCTCAGCTTCGACTCGCTTATCGGATCAAGCGGCGGCGTTGTGGTCCAGCCGCTGCTCGGCCGGGCCGCCGATGTATACGGTTACCCCGCCTCGTTGGCGCTTGGCGGCGTCATCCAGCTTGTCGCCGTCCCGTTCCTGCTGGCGAGCCGGCGGCAGGGCCCGCCGGCAGATCTGGCCAGCGCAGCGCCCAGCGCGGCAAACCCGGAATCCCGGCCGTCGTAGACGGTATCGAGGGGTCGATTCTGCGGACAACTTCGGTATTGAGAGTTTCTACCGCGGCGGAGTAGCGTGGCAATACCGTCAATCAGCACCACCCCAACCCGGGAGCGACCATGCCTAATGTGAGACGTCGCCTGGCTGCCGTTACGGCGGCCGTGGCCATGAGTGTGACCAGCGGAGCCGTCATCAGCCCCGCATTCGCCGATCCGCCGGTGACTAAAAAGACCGCGACCGCCACGGGATACGGCGGGGCAGTGAGCACCGTGGACCCGGAGGCGTCCGCTGCAGCGATCGAGGTCCTCCGCGATGGCGGCAACGCCGCCGACGCCGCCGTCGCCGCCGCCGCCACCCTGGGCGTGACTGAGCCGTACAGTGCCGGGATCGGCGGCGGTGGCTACTTCCTGTTCTACAACGCCAAGACCGGCAAGGTCGGCACGATCGACGGCCGCGAGACTGCACCGGCCGAAATGCCGACCGACGCGTTCATCGACCCGGAGACCGGAGAGCCCTACAAGTTCACGCCCGATCTCGTCACGAGCGGAGTCTCCGTAGGCGTGCCCGGCACCCCGGCCACCTGGGAGCGCGCCCTCAAGCGCTGGGGCACTTTGGACCTTGACGATGCCCTGGAGCCTGCCATCGAGGTGGCGGACCGCGGCTTCCTGGTCGACGAAACGTTCCGCCAGCAGACCCTCGATAACAAGATCCGCTTTGCGGCGTTCACGTCCACGAGCAAACTCTTCCTCCCGGGCGGTGACGCACCCGCCGTCGGAAGCGTCTTTAAGAGCCCCGACCTTGCCAAGACGTACCGGCTCCTCGCGGACAAGGGCACCCGCGCTTTCTACCACGGCCCGCTCGCTGAAGAGATCGTGGCCACAGTCAAGGCGCCGCCCAAGACTGCCACCACAGAACTGCCCGTCCCGACAGGACACATGACGACGGCGGATCTCGCCGCCTACAGCGCCCTGAACCAGGCGCCCACGCACGTGGAGTACCGGGGCCTGGACGTCTACGGCATGGCACCGTCCAGCAGCGGCGGCACCACGGTGGGCGAGTCGCTGAACATCCTGGACACGTTCAACCTTTCCGAAATGTCCACGCCCGACGCCCTGCACCACTACCTCGAGACCAGCGCCCTCGCGTTCGCGGACCGCGGCAAGTACCTCGGCGACCCCGCCTTTGTCGACGTTCCCACGGACGCCCTGACGGACCCGCTGTTCGGCAAGGAGCGCTCATGCCGGATCGACCCGAAGAGCGCGGCCGCTAAGCCCGTCGCCCCCGGTGACGTGTCCAATTACGACGGCGTGTGCCCGGCTGCCGCCGCAGCGCCCGCCCACGAGAAGGACACCGAGAATATCTCGACGACCAACCTGACGGTCGCGGACAAGTGGGGGAACGTGGTCGAGTACACGCTCACCATCGAGCAGACCGGCGGTTCCGGCATCGTGGTCCCCGGCCGGGGCTTCCTGCTTAATAATGAGCTGACCGATTTCTCGACCGTGTTCGACCCCAAGGATCCGAACCGGATCGAACCGGGAAAGCGTCCGCGCTCCTCGATGTCGCCGACCATCATCCTCAAGGACGGGGATCCCTTCCTCGCGCTCGGATCACCAGGCGGGTCAACCATCATCACCACCGTCCTGCAGACGATCATGAACCGCGTGGACCGGGGCATGAGCATTTCCGAGGCCATCGCCGCACCACGGGCCGCGCAGCGGAATACAGCCAACGTCACCGCCGAGCCGGACTTCATCAAGGCCTATGAAAAACGGCTGGCGCCGTACGGCCATCAGCTGACGCCCGCGGGTGACGCGTTCACATCGGCGGCGGAGATCGGCGCGGCCACAGCGATCGAATTCAAGGCCGACGGGAGGATGGTCGCCGCGGCAGAGCCCGCGAGGCGTGGTGGCGGCTCGGCCATGGTGGTCCATCCGTCGAGGTGAGGCCCGACAGGCATCAGGTGCCCTGGCTGCCCAGCCCTTCTGCACCGGGCGCCGGGGCTGTGCCGATCGGTATCTCCAGGACGTCGTCGTCCTCGATCCACTTGCTGGGCGTGCCGAGCTGTGCGCTCAGCCACTGCATCCGGTCCGCGATTTTCCGCGCGTTCCGTCGGGCAAGTCCGGTGTGCAGTCGGGTGATTTCCGTCGGATGCAGCCGCAACATGTGGGGCATGCTGCCCCTGGTGTGCAGGAGGAAGATGAATGACTGGTCGTTGCGTTCATCCGGGTCCACGGCGTAGTCATCCACAAAGTCGCCGGCACTGTAGACAACGGGCCTGTTCTTGTAAATTTCGACGCCGCGGAAAATGTGGGCGGAATGCCCAAACACGACGTCGGCGCCCGCCTCTATCAGGGCCCGCCCCAGACTCTGATGCCCGGGCGGGACTTCGGATCCCCAGTTGGCGCCCCAATGCGCCGAAACGATCAGTAACTGGACCCGGGCCTTCGTCCGCCGGACCAAGTCCAGCAATTCCGTGGCCCGGCGGTCCCCAGGGTCATCCACGGGGACGTAGTGGATGCCCGGAGCGCGGGCGGTGGCCTCCCAGTCCGGCTGGTTGTCAGTGAAGGCGACGAAGCCGACCGCATGTGGCCCCACCCGCCGGACCGCAGGCCGCCGGGCCGCGGCCAGGTCGGTCCCTGCCCCCGCCCGCAGGATCCCGTGCTGATCGAGCGCCGCTAACATCTCCCGTAGCGCCTCAACTCCGAAGTCCAGCACATGGTTGTTGGCCAACGCCACCACATCGATCGCCGCGGACTTCAGGCACTCCACATTTTTGACGTCCGAGCGGAAGTGGAACACTTTGCCGGGCACAGGTGTTCCGTCCTCCGCCAGCACGCATTCGAGGTTGGCGAACCTGATGTCGGCCTGTCTCAGGATGGGCAGGATATCGCCCCAGGGAAAGGCGGGATCGGCCACCCTCAGCCGGTCGTTGACGAGCCGGCCCAGCATGACGTCCCCCAGGAGCGCGATCTGCATGCTCCACCTCCAACCTGCCAGGCCTTTGCTATCAGGATGCACCGCCCGTTGGCATGGTGCCAGTGGTCCGGCTCCCTGCCCAAAAAGGCCTCGCGGGGCCCGGATTCGTGAGGGATAGTTGGAACAGGAGCAGTAGATGGGCATTTTTGCGGACAGGTCTGATGCAGGGCGGCAGCTGGGGGTGCGGCTGGAGTACCTGCGTGGAGGGGACGCCGTCGTTCTGGGTGTGCCCCGCGGCGGAGTTCCGGTGGCCTTCGAAGTTGCGGCGGCACTCGACGCGCCCCTCGAGGTGATAGTCGTGCGCAAGCTGGGAGTACCGTTTCAGCCGGAGCTCGCGATGGGAGCGATCGGGGAAGAAGGGGAAGCCGCCCTGGACAAACGCGTCCTCTCGCTCGCAAGGGTCAAACAGGGAGACCTGCGGGCTGTCGAACAACGGGAACGGCGACTGCTGGATGACCGCGTGGCACGATTCCGGGCCGGCAGGGCCCCACTGGATCTGAACGGCCGCACTGCCGTAATCGTCGACGATGGCATCGCTACCGGGTCAACTGCCCGCGTTGCCTGCAGCATCGCACGGAAACTGGGGGCCGCGAGAGTGATTCTGGCCGTTCCTGTTGCCTCTCCCGACGTCCTCCGCAAGTTGCCGGAGGCGGACGAGGTGGTGTGCCTCGCCACGCCCCGGCAACTCACGGCGGTCAGCAACCACTACCGTGACTTCACCCCGACGAGCGACGACGAAGTGGCGTGGCTGCTCGACGCTGCCGCCGAGCGTGCACAGAGAGCGGCGGCAGCCCGCAGTGACCCTGCACCCGGCCAGCTCGACGAGGACGTGCAGATCGACTCCGACGGGGTGCGGCTCCAGGGCCACGTGAATCTTCCCCGGGCGGCGGACATAGTGGTGGTGTTCGCCCACGGAAGCGGCAGCGGCCGCCACAGCCCGCGAAACCGGTTCGTTGCCTCGATGCTCCAGCAGGCTGGGCTCGGCACAATGCTGCTGGACCTGCTCACCCCCGTGGAGGAGCTCGATCGCGCCAACGTGTTCAACATCGAGCTGCTGGCGCGCAGACTAACCGCGGCAACGGGCTGGCTTGCCGGCCGGCCGGATACGGCCCCGTGCCGGGTGGGATACTTCGGCGCGAGCACAGGGGCAGGTGCCGCGTTGTGGGCGGCGGGCGAACAGGGAGAGCAGATCGGCGCAGTCGTCTCAAGGGGAGGCCGTCCGGACCTGGCCGGCCCGTGGCTTGCCCGTGTCCTCGCCCCGACCCTCCTGATTGTCGGCAGCGCAGACCATCAGGTGTTGGAGCTCAACCGCCAGGCTCAAGAGCGGATGCGCTGCCCCAACCGCCTGGAACTCGTCCAGGGGGCCACCCACCTCTTCGAAGAACCCGGAACGCTGGAGCAGGCTGCAGTACTGGCCAGGGACTGGTTTGTGCAGCACCTTCGGCGGGAACAGGATGTACGGGACACGTAGGTCGGTAATTGCCCGGTGGTTTCCCGTACGACGAACCGCGGGACGAGAAGTACGACGAGGCACTTCACCCGGCCCACGCCTCTGCCGGCGCCGCCCGCGTGATTAGATCCCAGGCGTGACTCGGGTCGAGAGACAGGCTAGGCCTCCCGCCACAGGGGCAAGGGGACCACGCCCCGGCTGCGCCCTGACTCATCCAGCAGGTGGCCGAGCCGCTTGTAGGTTCGCACCACTGCCTGCCGCGAGATTACGGTGCTGCCCGGTGCCCGGGATGCCAGCTCCCGCTCGTGCCCCTGGACTTCCAGATAGTCATGGACCCACAGCGTCACTACCAGGTTCTGGGCACCCAGAACCTGGGCACTCAGGCGGCAACTCGGCAGGCCGGCGAAGTAGCGGCCGATGGAGTCAACATCGGTCGCGGGAACGTTGAGGCTCAGGCTCACCTCCCGCAGGCCCTGCTGGACGGCGACGGACGTATCGCACCTCATCGTCATGTAGCCGGACGCCAGAAACCGCTCCACCCGCCGTCGTGCAGTCTGCGGCGAGACGCCGGAGGCCGAGCCCAACTCTGCCCAGCTGGCCCGCCCGTCGCGGGCCAGCTCCTCCAGCAGGGAGGCGTCCAGCCGGTCCGGGGAGTAGGCAGGCGGTGGGGGTGCGGACTCCTTCGCCATGAGCCTTGCCCTCGCTGGTTCCAGGGTGCCGCTGCGCCACTCCGAGGCCTGCCGGTAGAGCTGCGTGACGAAGACGACCTCCCTGCGCGTTACCCCCGGCAGGTCCGCGAAAGAGCCCGTGACAATCGCCATGAGTTCCTCATGGCTCGAGGCGAAGCAGTCCACGAACAGGTCGTGGGGTCCCGAGACCAAGGACACCGTCCCGAAAGCGGGCTCGGCACAGAGACGCCGGATGAGGGCTTCGTGCTGGCCCGGCACCGAGGACAAGTGGATGAATGCGGACCAGCCGGCACTAAGGTAGCGCGGCCCGGGAGACGGCGTGATCCAAGCGAGTCCCTGCTCCGCGAGCGCCTGCCAGCGGCGGGCGATGGTGGGCCCGGACAGGCCCAGGACGTCGCCCACGCGGGACCAGTCGGCCCTCGGATTGATCTGCAGGGCATTCACGATTTCGAGATCCAGTTCGGCGATCATGGCTGATTCTTTCAGATTCAGCGATGCAAAGGCGATTTCCATCAATATCCCCGGTGCGGATGGGGCCGAGGCTAACGTTGTGACTCGCCTCACCCCGGGCGCGAGCGCCCCGAATCCCAAGGAAGCATATGACAAGCAAAACAGCCCCGCCCGAGACAGCGGCCGTCACCCGCAGGACGATCACCGGGATGATCATGGCCATGGCCGTGATCGAATCACTCAGCGGCGTCACCCAGGGATACCTGAATCCCATCCTGCCCGCCCTCGGACCTGTCTTTTCGATAGATGATCCGACGATCAACGGCATCTTCCTTGTTGCCAATGTCAGTTTTGCGGTGCTCACACCCATCATCTCCCGGCTCGGAGACAGCTACGGCTACCGGCTGGTGCTCCGCTCATCAACTGCCGCCGTGGCTGCGGGCGTGCTCATGATGGCACTCTGGCCGTCCCTGTGGTCGGTGACCGTGGGCGTCGTGCTGCTCACGTGCGTTGTCGGTTTCATCCCGCTCATGATGGGAATCCTGCGTGTCAGCAGCCCCGCCCACACGCGCACCGGCGTCAGCGTGATGATCGGCATGCTGATGATCACGGTCGGCGCAGGTGGGCTGCTGGCGGGGATCGTGGGCGTCAGCAGCCCCACCCTCGGTTTCTGGGTGGCCGTTCCGTTCGCCGTCGCGGCCCTCGTGTGCTCTTTCCTGCTGCCCGACGCCGGAACACCCACCCGCGAGGGACTCGCCCTGGTGCCCCTGATGGCGTGTTCGCTGGGGCTGATCGGCTTCGTCGTGGCCCTTTCGATGGGGCCGGACTGGGGCTGGCTCGACGCCCGGACACTCGGATCCGGGCTGCTGGGCCTGGCGCTGCTGGTCGTCTGGGCCGTGATCGACGCCGGCGGCCCCGAGCGCGGAAAGAGGTTCGTGGACTTGCACATGCTTGCTAACCCGCGTATCCGCGCCGTTTCGCTGGCCACCTTCTTTTTCGGCTTCGCGTCCATCAGCTACTTCGGCACCAACGGCATCTTCCTGCATGCCAACCCCGACAAGGCTGGCTACGGATTTGCCCTCAGCCCGCTCATGATCGCCGTTGTCCTCGCCGCCGCATCTGTGCTCTCACTCGCGTCTTCGCTGTTGACCGCGCGGGCGCTCAGGGCGTTCGGCGAGCCTGCCACGCTGGTCTTTGCGGGCCTGCTGCTGGCGGGAGGATTCATGGTGATGATCGCGGCGCACGCATCGCTGGCCGGGTACTGTGTCGGGTTTGCCATGTTCAACCTCAGCCTGGGCATGTACCAGGCCGGGACGCGCTCGCTGTCCGTTGAAGGTGTTCCCCTGGAGGAGACCTCGACGGCGGCCGGACTCAACGAATTGGCCCTCTCGGTCGGCATCGCGGTGGGTGCCGCCGTCGTCAAGCTCCTCTCATCGTCATCGGCCTCGTCCGGGCGCATCACTGAAGCCGGCCTCGTCTCCATCTGGGGAGCGCTCGCGGTAGCTGCCCTGGTTGCGGCAGCAGCTTCTGCACGCTATCCGAAGCGGCAGGCCGCGGAGGTGGCGGCATGAAAGCGGCAATGCGGTTGCAGGCGTGCCCTGCCCCTGCTGTCGAGGCCGGTATGCGGGGCCGCATCTCCTCGGCAGTGGAACGCTGGCAGCCTGGAATTCTTCGCCTGAGCCATGCTATCCACGCCGATCCGGAGCTCAGCGGCCAGGAATTTCGGGCCGCCAAACGCGCCAGCACGCTGCTGCGCGCCGGCGGCTTCAGCCTGGACGGCGCCCAGCCGACGCTCCCGACTGCTTTCAGTGCCCGGTATGGAAGCGGCGAACTCGTGGTGGCCCTCTGCGTCGAATACGACGCGTTGCCGGCCATTGGACACGCCTGCGGGCACAACGTGAACGCCGCCAGTGCCGTCGGGGCGGCGCTCGCATTGTCCGCCGTGGCGGATGACCTCGGCATCACCGTCAAGGTGCTTGGCACTCCAGCCGAGGAGAGCACCGGCGGCAAAGCGGATCTCATCAAGGAAGGCTTCTTCGATGACGTGTCTCTGGCAATGATGGCCCATGCCGCCGCCGAGGACGCCATCGGCGGTTCCTCCCTGGCCATGTGCATGTGGGATGTGCTGTACGAGGGGCGTCCGTCCCATGCAGCGGCGGCACCGGCTGCGGGAATCAACGCATTGGACGCGCTTGTGGTCGCACAAACCGCGATTGCCCTGGCCCGGCAGCAGCTTCCGTCCGAATCCATTGTGTCGCTGATCGTCACCGAAGGCGGAAGCGCCGTCAACGTCATTCCGGAGCGGGCCCGGGCCAGCGTGGAGATGCGCTCGCCCAACCTGGCGACGCTGCGGGTGATCGAGGACCGCGTACGGTGCTGCCTTGAGGCCGGCGCCCTCGCCAGCGGGGCCACGGTCAAGGTCACCCCTACCGGCAACGCATATGCCGAGCTAAGGCAGGACAGTTTCCTCTCTGAGGCGTACCGCGAGGCGATGGCCGCCCGGGGGAGGACTGTCGACTTCAACGAGGATCGGGTGGCTTCAACGGACATGGGCAACGTCTCGCAGCTGGTGCCCAGCATCCATCCGCTGCTCGGCTACGACGTGGGCGGCGCAGCCCATCACACGGCGGAGTTCGCCGCCTACGGGTCCTCCGCATCTGCCGACAGGGCCGTGCTGGACGGCGCGTTCGGTCTGGCGGCGGCCGCTGCCGCGGCGGCAATCGATCCCAGGCAGCGGGCACGCCTGCTTGGCAGCAGCCCTGGTTGATGGAACGGGCTGCCCCGGCGCGACAGACTCAGCTACTTCTTTGCGCTGCAGTTTCGAGCCAGGCCGTGATGAGGGGAACGACCACGGCGCTCCCAGTCGCCCGGCTCGGGAGCCTCGTCCGCCGATGGTGCTTGCGCCCGGGCTTTGGCAGCCATGGAGTGCGCAGCCCTGGTGACCGCGAGCATGCTCCCGTATGGTCCGCCGCGGGGCGGGTAGCCGCCCATGATCAGTGCCCAGAGACGGTCGGTGCGGATGGCCAGCTGCAGGCCGCACAGGGCGAGCCATGAGTATCCGTAGTACCCGAACGTGCCGGCGTCTGCCGCATCAGAGATGGCGAGGAAATCCGCGGTGATGTTCTCCGGGGTGAGGGTGTCCGGGGCCGGGTGGGCCATCCGGTGCCCTTCGTAATCCGCCGCGATGACCCGGTACGACCGGCAGAGGGCCGTGACAAGGTTGGGCCCGAGGTCCGGGTCTGCGCCCCACGCACGCATCGTCGCTGCCTCTGGCTCGGGACGGGGCTCCGCCCTCGTGGGGATGAGGAGCGCCCGGCCCGAACCGGTCACAGCGATGGGAATGCTGGTACCGTCATGCAGCACCGCTTCAGCGTCGTAGCTCATCGCCCCTGCCGTCCCTTGATAGCCCTGGGTGTAGGTGGTTTTCCGCGACCGGCTGCCGGGACTCCATCCGGAGGCGGTCGTGTCAAAGCCTATTTGTAGCGCCCGTCCCATGGCCATCCCCGTGGGGTGCCGCGATCCGCCACGGCGACGAGGGGTAGCCTGTAAGCAGTTCTCCCCATCAGGAAACCCTCGCGCGGGCCAGGAGCGGCAGATGACTGAGAAGATAACCGGCGCGCTCACCGACTTCGGTGCGGAAGACGTGCCGCAGGCCGGCGGCAAAGGAGCCAATCTCGGCGAACTGGTGCGCCACGGTTTCCCCGTGCCGCCCGGCGTCGTCCTCCCTACCTCCGCCTACGCAGCGGTGCTGGAGGAAACCGGACTGGGCCGAAGGTTGGACCAGCTGCTCGAATCCGGATCTGACGGATCCCGGATCCGGGACTCGTTTGCCAGCATCGCCTTGCCGGAGCGGATCAGGGCGGACATCGCTGCGGCGTACGCCTCCTTGGGTGGCGGTCCCGTGGCGGTCCGCTCCAGTGCAACCGCTGAGGACCAGGCCGGTGCAGCCTTCGCCGGACAGCATGACACGTTCCTGAACGTGATCGGCGAGCAAGCGGTACTTGCTGCGGTCACTGACTGCTGGGCGTCCCTATGGACAGAGCGGGCCATTGCTTACCGGGAGCGGGAGGGCATCGAACCGCGCGAGGCGACGATCGCCGTCGTAATCCAAAAGATGGTTCCGGCGGACACCGCCGGTGTCATGTTCAGCGCCAATCCGGTGACCGGCGAGCGCGGCGACATCGTCGTCGACGCGAGCCCGGAACTGGGCGAGGCAGTGGTTTCGGGACGCGTTACGCCGGATCACTATGTTCTGGACGGCAGCGGCCGGGTCAGGGCGTTCACCCCAGGCGGCCGGGAAGTTGCCATTCGGGCTGCTGCCGCCGGCGGGACGCAGGAGAGCACCGGCCCCGACAGCGCCGGCCCTGCCCTCAATGGGCGGCAGCTCACAGAGCTGGCGCGGCTGGCGCGCCGGGTGCAGGACCATTTTGGCAGGCCCCAGGACATGGAGTGGGCCATCGCCGGGGGACGCCTCTACTTGCTGCAGGCCAGGCCAATGACGGCCCTTCCGCCGCAGCCTCTGCGGCTCAGCCGCTTCCAGCGGCTGGTGGGACCGTTCTTCGTTGAGATGTTCCAGGAGCGCCCGTATCCCCTGGACGTATCGGGCTGGATGCAGCGCGGGATTCTGGCGATGCTCCATGGCATGGCCGGCAGCGTCGGTGTCGTCTTTCCCTCGGTAGAGGAGATCCTTCCGGAAGAGGACGGTGTGGTGGTCCGGCTCGTGCCGCCAGTGCCGAGGCCCACCCTTCGCACTCTCGGGGCTCCGCTCCTGGTGGCACGCCGGGCACGGCAGTTCCATCCGGCCCGGTGGACGGAGGACCGAAGGTTCGCCGCATTCCTGGAAAGCGTCCGGAGGCTCAATGACGAGGACCCGAGGTCCCTGCCCTGGCGCGAAGTCATAGCGCTCGCCGACGGTTCCTTTGACGCGATGCAGGGGATCACTGAGCTCAGAAAATCCTACCTGCCCGGCGTGTTTGTCCCATTGCTCAAACTTCGCCTGATGCTGCTGCTCCTGGGGAAGCCGCGCCTGGCCTCCGCCCTGATCGCCGGCGCCGAAACCCGCACGAGCCAGGCGAACCGGGCTCTTGAGGCCCTGGCCGAACAGGTGCGGTCCAGCCCGAACCTGGAACGCGCCTTCACAGGGCAGCCGCCGGCTGAACTGCTGAAGCAGCTGGAGGATCAGGAGGAATTCAGAGAGTTCCGCGCGGCATTGGGGGCGTTCCTTGCCGAGTACGGACACCGCGAAACGGTCAGTGTGGTGCTGAGCAGCGCCCCGACCTGGTCCGATGCACCCGAGGTGGTCGTCGGGCTCATCACCTCGATGCTGGGGGAGCGCCGGGCCGCAGTGGATCAAACCGGAGCGGCGCTGGCGGAACTGTTGAGGCATCCTGCCCTTCGGTTCACGCCGGTGCGCCGTCATCTTCTGTCCGTCGTGGACGCCGCCAAGGCAGGCATGGCCTTCCGCGAGGACAGCCACTTTTACGCCACCATGGTTCTGCCGCCGCTGCGGAGGGCCCTGCTTGAGCTGGGCCGCAGGCTTTGTGCGGCCGGTGTGCTGGCGAATCCGGAGGAGATCCACCACCTGCGGTACGAAGAGCTGTCGGCAATCGCCGACGCCGGTACCCTCGCGGCTTCGGAACGGGACCGGTACCGCCGGCTGGTGCTGGACAGGGCGGCGAAGCGCCGTGAGCTGGACGGGATTCCGCTGCTGGACCCGGCTGTGCTGTTCGCGCCGGGCCGGCGGCCGCCCGGAGCGCTGGTTTCCGGTGTGCCTGCAAGCCGGGGCCAGGCCACGGGAGAGGTAAGGATTATCCGTGGCCCGGCCGATTTCGGGTTGCTGCGCAGCGGCGAGGTCCTCGTGTGCCCGTACACCAACCCGTCCTGGACTCCACTGTTCCAGCGGGCCGCCGCGGTGGTGGTGGACGCCGGCGGCATCGGTTCGCACGCCGCCATCGTGGCCCGGGAGTATGGCATACCGGCCGTGATGGGCACCGGCTCCGGGACGAGCGTGCTCCGGAACGGAGACCTGGTCAGGGTGGACGGGACCACCGGGCGGGTCTTTCCGGTCGCCTCGGATGCCGGGTAACGCCGGAGACCTCTACGCCCAGGCGTCTTCGCTGGCGGCGATCCGGTCCACAAAGTCCAGGACCGCAGGATGCGCCGGGTTGATGAGATGGCCGCCGGCCACGAGCACGGTCTGGGTATAGGGCAGGGCGCCCGACAGTCTGGCGTTCACCAGCCTGCAGGGCTCGATCGAATCCTCGGCGGTGACGATGAGCGTCGGGCGGCGGATCCCTGCCAGTTCGTCCTCGTCCAGTACCAGCGCGTCCTCGCTGAGGTCCATGCCATGGCCCTTGATCTCAGCGAGGACGGCCGGCCCGGTCTCGGCCAAAATCTGCTTGTTGTTCTCCGGGAATGACTCCCAGGCGGCATCGCCCAGTGCCTCCCGGATCACCGCCTCCGCAGCCCGGTTCGGTTGCCCGGCGGACTGCCCAAGCACCCTGAGGCGGAGGCTGCGTGCCCAGGCGTCGGCATCCGGATCGAGGGTGAACAAGGCCGGTTCCAGGAGGACGAGCGCCTTGACTTTGTCGGGAAACCGGCGCGCCAGTTCGATCGCGATGAGGCCGCCGGTGCTGCGCCCGATCACGACGGCCGGCCCCGCGTGCAATGCGGCCAGCATGCCGGCGGCGTCGTCGACGTGGTCTATCAGGTCCAGAGTGCCGAACGGTACCGGCGGGGCACTGCGGTGGAATCCTCTGCGGTCATAGACGATGCACCGGCCGTGGCGGCCCAGTTCTTCGGCGGCGTCCGCCCACAGCTCCGCCGAACTGGGCGTCCCGTGCACACCGAGGAGAGGGATTCCATCACCGTGTTCCTCGTAGTAGAGATCCACGCCGTTGACGCTGAGCCTGGACATACCACCAGCCTAGGTGCCGGTGTTTTCCAGCGGAAGGGCGCCTTATTCGGCGTCGACAGCCGGGAGGTACTGGCCGTTCCTGATCCGTGATTCGCCGAACTCGATCGTCAGCGGCTGGATCTCCCAGTAGCCGGTGCGCGACTTTGGACGGCCCATGGCCACATGGGGTACCCAGCGCGGATACCGGAAGCCCAGTGCGCGCGAGCTAAGAATGAAGTCGTCGACGTTGTCCACGAGGAGGTCCTGCAGCAGCCCGTGCAGCGCCTGTACGAGCATCACCTGAAAGTCGCGGACCTTTTGGGGCACGTCCACTTCGAGTCCGCACACATTGCCGCCGCCCAGGACGATCAGCCGTGTGGCGGTGCCGGAGAACCCATCCAGTATGGGCAGCCCCCTCAGCCACGTGACCGTCCTGCGCGTGGCCGCTTCGGCGCTCGTGAACCCTTGGGTCCACTCGCTGATCTCCTGTGCGAAGTCAGCCAGGATGCCGATGTGCAGCAGGGTGAGGTGCAGGCCTTGTTGCCTGCGCAGCCCGATGACATAACCGCCCAGCTCCTCATAGGCGGCGGGACCGGGTCCGATGGCCGTTACCGGAACCTCTACCGTGATCCGCGGAAGCCCATGCATGCGGACCCCTCTCAGCGCTGGCAGTTGACCCCGGTGTCATTATCCTCCTCGGCATGATTTCCTGCGCCCTGCCGCGTGTGATTGATCGTCTTCATGGCGCGCCGGATCGCCGAAGCGGGAGACGACGCTAGGCTGTGTGGGCGCCGGTGACCGGGGTTAGGAGGCGCGCGGCAGCCGTTCCGATTGGCTGGTTCCGGGGAGCGGGGGTGCCGTGGAGTGGTAGGTGTGGCCGGTGGGTGTCTGGAGTTTGAAAGTGTGCCGGGGGCCGGGCCGTGGGATGGCTTTCCATCCGGGTTTTTCTTTGGTGTGGTTGCAGGTTTCGCACAGGCCCGCGCCGTTGGCCAGGCTGGTGGTCCCGCCGGTGTGCCAGGGGATGATGTGGTCGTGGTGGCGGATCGGGGCGTCGCAGTACGGGGTGCGGCAGGTGTCATCGCGGGCCTGGATGAACCGGCGCAATCCTGCCGGGAAGAGCCGTGCCCGGGAGTCCATCGCTACCAGCTCACCGGTTCCGGGGGCGGTGTAGAGGCGCCGGAGCCACACCTTGAGTGCCTGGCGGCTGGTGGCCCCGCCCGGGTCGGGTTCCTGGCCCGCGGTGCTCCCGCCATCGTTGGGTTCCTGACCGCCGGTAGCCTCACTTGTCTGGATCAGGGTGCGGGCCCAGCCTGCCGGGACGGTGCCGTAGCCGGTGAGGCGGGCCGGTTCGCTGTCGGCCTGGAAGAGGGTGCGGTCGGTCATGACGAGCTGGATCTCGACCCCGCTGATCCCACCCGGGGCGCCGGTGGTCCGTTCGACAAGGGTGTCGCCCATGATCTGGCCGCGGGAACGGGAGTCGCCATTCGAGCGCAGCGTGTCGGCGTGGCGTCTGAGCGCGGCGTAGACGGCGACGCCCTGGGCGACGGGCAGCAGCGCGGTCAGGTAGGTCATGGTGTCCGGGGCAGGTCGCAGGCTGACGCACCGCTCGGTCGCTGCGTGGCTGGCCCGCTGGGTCACGGAGCGGGGATCCCTGCGGTACGCTGCAGCCTTGGCCGCGGCCACGATGGCCCGGTCGCCTGAACCGGTGAAGGTTCCGGTGTCGGCGGCGAGCTCGTCGTCGACGGCGCACCGGTCAGCCGCGCTCAGGCAGGCCGTTTCTTTGACTAGCAGGGTGGCGCGCCATTCGTTCAGCCGGCCAGTCTCCAAGGCGGCCAGGGTGTGGGGCATCTCGGTCAGTAGGGCTTTGGCCAGGCCGAGCAGCCGGGAGCCGCGGGCCGGGGATTCGTGCCGGGCGAGGGCGATTTGCGCGGCGACGTCCTGGCCCTGCTCCGCAACTGGGATCCCTTGCTCGGCCTGGGCGCGGCGCTGGGCGGCATCGAAGGCCACAGCGATCCTCGCCTGCAAACCGGCGACCGCAGACTTCAGCTCCTCCAGCCCGCGCAACTGGTCGATCAGCCCGGCACCGTCGGCGGCCAGCTGCAGCGACCCCGCCGCGGCGAGTAGGTCCTCCACAGTGACACAGGACATCTCGGCATTGGGGGCGGCGGCATCCGGAGCGACGGCGCCGGCAAGGCCGGCGCCGGGTGGCGCCGCTGCCAGTATCAGATCGGATTCCCCAATGCCGTCCATACACACAGTGTTCCAGAGGGGTCAGACATTATTAGCATGCAAATCAAAATCCGGGACTAGCTGTACTCAGCCAGTACGTTGGTTGCATCTGCTGATGGGTGGCTTGCCTCCGAGGCTGCCGTGGGGCCGGTGGTTGTTGTAGAAGTCTAGCCATGGCTGCAGGGCATCAGTGCGGGCTTGGTTGGAGGTGAATGGTTGCCGGTAGGCCCAGCCTTCCTGCAGGGTGCGGTTGAAGCGTTCTGCTTTTCCGTTCTGCCAGGGATGCCGGGGTTTGATCAGGATGTGTTTGGCGCCAAGTGCTGCTAGCGCTGCGTGGAAGTCGCGGGAGAGCCGGTAAGCGAAGGCGTTGTCGGTCATGACGCGTTTCACGGGTGCTCCATTGGATGCCATGGCGGCCGCTGCCCGGGTGAGGAACCCGGCGCAGGTCGGTCCCTTCTCATCGGGAAGCACTTCGGCGTAGGCCAGGCGGCAGTGGTCATCGACGGCGACATGAACGTAGTCGAAACCCAGTTTCTGGTGTGACGTGCGATGGTTGGCCAGGCTCTGCTCGGGGTCGGCCCGCCAGCCGCCACCCTCAGGGATCCGCCCGAGTTTCTTGACGTCGATATGGATCATGTCCCCAGGGGCGTCGCGTTCATAGCGGCGGTCGGTCGCACGGGAGGAGCGGATCCGTTCTCCGGTGACCGGGTCCAGGTCCCACAGCCTGGGCATGCCGGCTCGGGCGAGGATCCTGGACACGGTCCGGGCGCTGGTGCTGCATCGGAGTGCCAGATCCATGGGGCCTTCGCGATGCTCCACTCGCTGGGCCAGGACATCGGCAACCACCTTTTTCGGGGTGACGTGCGGGCATGACTTCGGCCTGGAGCTGCGGTCTTCCAGTCCGGCCCAGCCGTGAACCCGGTAACGGCTAAGCCAGCGGTGGGCACAGGTGCGCGAGACGCCGATTTCCTTGGCGACGTGCGCCACCGGCCGGCCGGACAGGACACGCTCGATGATGATCCGCCTACCGGTCGGGGTTAGCCGGGCATTACGGTGGGACATGAAGACCTCTTAGTCGTTGGCTGTGTGTGGTAACCACCAACCTAAGAGGTCTTCACCCATTCACGATGTAACCAACGTCCTGACTCAGTACAACTAGCGCCCAGCGCCCGTCATCGCCAGGGGGCAGCGTTGCATTTCGGCATTGACTCCCAGACGCTGAAGCCTACGATGGTGCCCACAGGACCTTCCGGCACGCCTCCGTATGTCGCTGTGCCTATCGGGCAGTTCCCCGGGGACCTGGTGAGAAGGAGAATTCATCATGCTCAAAGAACGTGAAGTTATGGCTGTCCTTCCCGCGAAGGACATTTCCAGGGCCAGGAATTTCTATCGCGACGTCCTCGGCCTGGAACCCTCGGATACCTTGGACGAGGAGAACCTCGTCTACCGCTGCGGGAACGGAACGTCTTTCCTGCTGTACCTGACCGACAACGCGGGAACAGCGAAGAACACACAGCTGAGCTGGGCCACCGACAATCTCGAGGGCGAGGTTGAGGAGCTGCGGAGCCGGGGTGTTGTCTTTGAGGACTATGATTTCCCGGGACTGAAGACCGAGAACGGCATCGCCACGAGCAGCGCCGGAAAGGCTGCCTGGTTCCTGGACACCGAGGGCAACATTCTCAGCCTGTTCGAGATGCCGTAGCTCTGTGACCGGCCCGGTTGGCTGACCCGTCGGCAGCCCGCTGATCCGTGCAGAATGGACGGGTGACTACCGTTCCCCTGGACCCCGCCGGCACCTCTGATCCCTTCGACCTGGAGGCCATCGGTGCCGGCCTGGTCTTTGCTGGCTCACTGGGTCAGCTCGCCGCCGCGCTGCGCAGCGAAAGCCCGGCCGGGACCGCGGTGGTGCAGTCCCCGCCGGGCACAGGTAAAACCACTTTGGTTCCCCCGCTGGTCGCCAACCTCCTCTGCGGCGGATCGCAGCCGGAGGCTCGGGGAACGGTTCTGCGCACTGTGGTGACCCAGCCCCGCCGCGTCGCAGCCCGCTCCGCGGCGCGGCGGCTTGCCGCGCTGGACGGCAGCCGGCTCGGGGACCGCATCGGTTACACGGTCCGCGGCGAGCGTCAGGCGGGCGCCGGGACCCTGATCGAGTTCGTCACGCCGGGCATCCTGATGCGCCGCCTGCTCGCGGATCCCGGGCTCGAGGGCACCGGTGCCGTGATCCTCGACGAGGTCCATGAACGTGGACTGGAAACCGATCTCCTGCTCGGCATGCTCGCCGAGGTCCGCCTGCTGCGCGGCGACCTCACCCTGGTCGCGATGTCGGCCACGCTGGATGCGCCGCGGTTCGCCGCCCTCCTCGGGTCGCCACCCGCCGGCCAGGCGCCAGTGGAGCAGGCACCGGCGGGGGAGCACGACGGCGGCGGGCCGGCTCCCGTCGTCGACTGCCCTTCGGCGCTGTACCCCCTCACGGTGGACTGGGCGCCCGCGGCGGTGCCGAGGCTGGACAGCCGGGGCGTGACCCGCCCGTTCCTCGACCATGTGGCAGACACCGCGGCCGCCGCCCACTCCCAGGCACTCCAGGCAGATCCTGGCATTGACGCCCTGGTGTTCCTGCCGGGCGCCTGGGAGGTGTCCCAGGTAGCAGCCCGCCTGCGCAGCAGGGTCAAGGCCGAAGTGCTGGAGCTGCACGGCCAGGCCGGCCCCGCGGAGCAGGACCGCGCCGTCTCCGGTCGTGACCCGGGAGGCCCCGCGCGGATTGTCGTGTCCACGGCACTGGCAGAATCCTCGCTCACCGTCCCCGGCGTCCGGCTGGTCATCGATGCGGGCCTGTCCAGGGAGCTGCGCCGCGACGCCAGCCGCGGCATGTCAGGGCTGGTGACCGTTTCCTGTTCCCGGGCATCCGCCGAGCAGCGGGCCGGACGGGCGGCTCGCCAGGGCCCCGGAACAGTGGTCCGCTGCTATGACCAAAAGACCTTTGGAGCCGCCCCGGCCCATCCGACGCCGGAGATCGCTGCGGCCGACCTGACCGGCGCCGCCTTGATCCTCGCGTGCTGGGGTGCGCCCGGTGGCCAGGGGCTGGCTCTGCCGGACGCACCGCCCCGGGCAGCCATGGACGACGCCGTCGAAGTGCTGCGGGAACTCGGGGCGGTGGAACCCGACGGCCATGCGACGCCGCTCGGCAAGATTCTCGCCAGGATTCCCGCCGACCCGCGGCTGGCACGCGCCCTGCTGGACGGTGCCGCCACCGTGGGTCCCCGCGCGGCGGCAGAGACAGTCGCCGTCGTTTCCGGAGACCAGCGTGCGCCGGGCGCAGACCTTCCGCGCCTGCTGGGCACGCTCCGTGGCGGCAAGGATCCGGCCGCCGGCCGCTGGGCGGAGGAAACCCGCCGCATGGAGGCTATTGCACGCCAGGAGGCTGCCGGCCTGCGGGCCGGCACCGCGCAGTCCCGGCCCGCCACACCGGTGACGTCGGCGGAAACCCCAGGGTTCGTCGTCGCCCTCGCGTTTCCGGACAGGGTTGCGCGCCGCGTTCCGGGACCCGGGCCTGAGCGCTACCTGCTGACTTCCGGCACGCGTGCCGGGCTGCCGTCCGGCAGCCCGCTGTCCGGGCACGAGTGGCTGGCGGTCGCCGAGGTGTCGCGGGCTGGCGGGCGGGATGCCGCCGGGACCGGCGCCGTCATCCGCGCAGCGGCGCCGCTCACGGCCGGCACAGCTGAAGCCGCCGCCCGGAACCTGCTGGGCGAGACAGTGGAAGCCGGGTTCAGCCAGGGAAAGGTCACCGCCCGAAGGGAACGCCGGCTCGGAGCGATAGTCCTTTCTTCAACCCCGGTGCGGCCCACGCCCGTGGAGGGGCGGGCCGCCGTGGCCCGGGCGCTGGAGCGGGAAGGGCTGGGAACCATCGGATGGTCGACGGCGGCTGAGGCCCTGCGCCGCCGGCTCGCCCTGCTGCACCGGGAACTCGGTGCGCCCTGGCCGGACGTCTCCGAGCAGGCACTGCTGTCCCGGCTGGAGGAATGGCTTGCTCCGGAGCTTGAGGCGATGGCCGGAGGAGCGCCGGTCAACAGGATCGAGCTGACTGACCCGTTGCGCCGGCTGCTGCCGTGGCCGGAGGCAGCGCGGCTGGGCGAACTGGCGCCGGAAGGCCTGGACGTGCCGAGCGGTTCGCGCGTGCGGATCGAGTATCCGGACGTCGGCGACGACGGCGGCCGGCCCGTTGTGGCGGTCAAACTCCAGGAATGCTTCGGCTGGGCCGAGACGCCGCGGCTGGTGGACGGGGCAGTTCCGGTGCTGTTCCACCTCTTGTCGCCGGCGCGGCGTCCGCTCGCGGTGACCGATGACCTCGCATCATTCTGGTCCGGACCATACGCACAGGTCCGTGCCGAGATGAGGGGCCGCTATCCGAAGCATCCCTGGCCGGAGGACCCGTGGTCTGCCCCGGCCACGGCCCGGACAAAAGCCCGGATGTAACCCCCGGACACCCTTTTCCATGGCGGCGGAGGCGGTGGCACGGCTGCCGGAGAGGTCCGGATAGATCCCGGATACAAACCCGAAACGTTGTGTCGAAGCGGTGAAACATTGCCCGGCTACCCTTATGCGTACTGAGACACCGTGGTCTCGGTACCCCATGAAAGGACACAACGATGATGCTTTGGAGTAACCTCGGCTTCCTTCTCGATTTCCGTCCCAATGACGACGAGCCCCAGGCACATGCCGGCAGGAGTGCCACCGAATTTCCCAGCGGCCAGCTGACGTCCAGCGCCTGGGAAGGGTGGTGGCACGACGACGCCTAGGGCTGTACAGGTCAGGTGACCCGCTGCGGCCCCCGGTTCCACAACGGCACGCCTCTCCCTATTGCTGTCCGGCCGTCTCAGGGTGTCGAATCGACTTACCAAGGCCGCGTGGCGGCTCAGCACTAGGACGCCGGGAGATGGTCATGTCCGTGAAAGGCACAAATGGCCGGGGCAAGGGCCCCGGCCGCGGCAGTACGGATCTTCGGCGGGCTGATGCGGCCGCAGGGATGCAGGCCGACGCGCCGGAGAAAGTCCGCAACATCGCGCTCGTGGGCCACTCGGGAGCGGGAAAAACGATGCTGCTTGAGGCACTGCTGGCAGCCACCGGCGTCATATCCCGGATGGGATCGATCGAGGACGGCAACACTGTCAGCGACGCGGAACCCTCTGAAATCCATCAGCAGCGCTCTGTGGTGCTCACGGTGGCACCGCTGGTGTACGACGGCATCAAGGTAAACCTTCTGGACACGCCGGGCTACGGGGACTTCACCGGCGAACTGCGCGCCGGTCTGCGCGCAGCCGATGCGGCCCTGTTCGTCGTGTCCGCCCTGGACGACATCGATGCGGCCACCACAGCGCTGTGGGCAGAGTGCGACCAGCTCGGCGTGCCGCGGGCCGTGGTGATCAGCCGGCTCGACCATCCGCGGGCAAATTTCGAAGCGACCCTCGCCGCCTGCCAGCGGGCCTTCGGCGACTCGGTGGTGCCGGCCTACCTTCCCGTGCGCACCGACACGGAGATCACCGGTTTGCTGGGACTGCTCTCCGGAACCGTTGCGGAGTACGCAGGCGGCGACCCCGTTCCCGCCGGGCGCGACGCCAGCGCCGAAGAGCTTTCGGAGTCGGAGGCAGCACGCGGGGCGCTCATCGAGGGCATCATCTCCGAGAGCGAAGATGAGACGCTGATGGACCGCTACCTCGGTGGCGAGGACATCGACGTCGACGTTCTGGTGGCGGACCTGGAGACCGCCGTGGCCCGCGGGTCCTTCTTCCCCGTGCTCGCAACCTCGGCGGTGACGGGACTGGGACTGGCCGAACTGCTGGACATGTTGACCCGCGCGTTCCCTTCACCGGCGGAGCGTGAGCTGCCCGCGGTGACCGATCTTGCCGGGGCGCCGGCAGGCCCGCTGGCCTGCGACCCGGCGGGGCCGCTGGCCGGTGAAGTGGTGCGCACCACCATCGACCCGTTCCTGGGCAGGGTCTGCCTGGTCCGCGTCTTCTCCGGGACGCTGCGGGAGGATTCGGCCGTGCATGTCGGCGGCCGCGGCCTGTCCGAGCGGGGGCATGAGGACCACGACAGCGATGAACGCCTCACTCACCTGTACTCGCCCGTGGGAGCCAGCCTGAAGCCGGTGCCGTACTGCGTGGCCGGCGACATCTGCGCCATTGCCAAGCTCGCCAATGCCGAAACGGGGGACACCATTTCGGCCAAAGAACACCCGCTGCTGGTGGAGGCCTGGGACATGCCCGAGCCCCTGATGCCGGTGGCCGTCGAGGCCGCCACGCGCAGCGACGAGGACGCCCTCGCCAAGAGCCTCGGGAAAGTGGCGGCGGGAGACCCGACGCTGCGGGTGGAACGCAATGCCGAAACGCACCAGCTGATCCTGTGGTGCATGGGAGAGGCGCACGGCGAAGTCGTGCTGGACAGGCTGCGCGACCAGGGGGTGAAACTGCAGACTGTTCCGGTGGTGACGCCGCTGCGGGAAACATTCGCCGCACCGGCCGCCGGCCACGGACGCCATGTCAAGCAATCGGGTGGCCACGGCCAGTACGCGATCTGCGATATCGAAGTGGAGCCCCTGGACCGCGGCGCGGGTTTCGAATTCATCGACAAGACCGTGGGCGGCGTGGTTCCCGGCCAGTACATCCCGTCAGTCGAGAAAGGCGTCCGGTCCCAGATGCAAAAGGGAGTGTCCGCAGGCTTCCCGGTGGTGGACATCCGGGTGACGCTGGTGGGCGGCAAAGCGCACAGCGTCGACTCGTCGGACGCGGCGTTCCAGGCCGCCGGCGCGCTGGCCTTGCGGGAGGCAGCGGCCGCCGGACGGATCCAGCTGCTGGAGCCGGTCTCAGCGGTCACCATCAGCACCCCGGACGAGTACGTCGGGCCGGTGATGAGCGACCTGTCCTCCCGCCGCGGGCGGCTGACAGGAACGACGTCGGCAGGCGGGGAGCGCACCGAAGTCACCGCCGAGGTGCCCGACGGCGAACTGTTGCGATACGCCGTCCAGTTACGTTCGCTGACGGCCGGGACCGGCCGCTTCCGCCGCAGCTACCTGCGGCACGAGCCAGTGCCGGGCAACGTGGCACCGGCTGCCGCCAACGCCTGAGGGTAAGACGGCTGCACGTCCCACTGGCGTGAGGCTGCAAGCCCCACTTAACTTGGGCGCGAGAACACGAAGTGCGGTGGCCGAGGCGCCGAGCCCAGAATCATGACGTACTACTGCCTTCACGGCGCGTGACGTAGGCGCCTCCATCAGGAAATCCATCAGCGAGCCAACCGACCGTACTGCCGGCGGAGC
>NZ_JCAXEA010000003.1:0-285164 GCF_059759125.1 Arthrobacter sp. GQ119
CCGTTCGCTGGAGATGCTGGCCCGCCGCGGTGAGGTTGACGCCCAGGCACCTGCGCAGGCCATCGAGAAGTACCGCCTGCACAACGTCAACGCCGGCACCACCGGCAACGCGGGCGGCGAGTCCTGACTCGCCCGGCACACGCACGACGGCGGCCCTCACCGAAAGGTGGGGGCCGCCGTCGTCGTTCGGTGCTTTTGTGGTGCTGTGATGCAGCGCAACCGCAGTTGTAGCCTTTGTACAAAATGGAGCTTGCAGGTTAGGCACCGTATGCTCGATGCATGCCCCAGCCAACCCCCACCCCCGAAAAGCGTAAACCGGTGTCGCGCAGCGTCACACCGGAGAAGTCAGAGACCCTGAAGAAGCTCAGGGCGAGTGTTGGCCAGTTGTCCACCACCACCATGCGCCAGCTGGAAAAGTCCCTGCCCTGGTATACGCGACTCAGTTCTGATGAGCGCTCGGCGCTGGGGCTTGTGGCCCAAAACGGAATCGCCGCCTTCGTTACCTGGTACGAGCGTCCCAGCTCCCCCTCATGGATCCTCACCGATGTTTTCGGTACGGCCCCCACGGAACTCACCCGGTCCATCAGCCTCCAAAAGGCCCTCCAGCTGATCCGGATCGTCGTTGAAGTGGTTGAGGAACAGGTGCCCGTGATCGCGCCGGAGGCCGACCAGCCGTCACTGCGCGAAGCAGTGTTGAGGTATTCACGCGAGGTGGCCTTTGCTGCCGCGGATGTCTACGCGAGGGCCGCCGAGTCGCGGGGATCATGGGACACCCGGTTGGAAGCCTTGATCGTGGACGCCATCCTGCGCGGTGAAAACACCGACGCGCTGCGGTCCAGAATCGCTGCCCTCGGCTGGAAAGCCCAGGAGAGATTCACGGTGATGGTCGGAAATTCGCCGTCGGAACCCAGCGCCAGCTATGTCAGTGAACTGCGCCGCACCGCCGGCCGGTACGCGGAGGACGCCCTCGTCGGGATCCAGGGCGACCGTCTCATCCTGATCCTCGGCGGCGTCCATGACCGCGAAACGGCGTATCTTAAACTGAGCGAAATGTTCGCGCCGGGCCCCGTCGTATACGGCGCAGAGGCGAGTTCCCTGCTGGAGGCCAGCGGCTCTGCCCAGTCGGCCTTCGCCGGGCTCACCGCCGCACGGGCCTGGCCGTCCGCCCCGCGGCCGGTAGCGGCCGACGACCTGCTTCCCGAGCGGGTGATCTCCGGGGACGATGCGGCGCGCCGGTCACTCGTCAAAAACATCTACCGGCCCCTCCTGGCCGCGTCCAACGGGCTTGTGGAAACGCTGGGCACCTACCTGGAACTGGGGCATTCGCTGGAGGCAACAGCCCGGGAACTTTTCGTCCACGCCAATACCGTCCGTTACCGGCTCAAGCGGGTTTGTGACGTGACAGGCTGGGATCCGCTGCTCCCGCGGGAGGCCTTCGTGCTGCAGGCCGCCCTGGTAGTGGGCCGGCTTTCGACCCCGCCGAAGGCCGCCGTAGAACGCCAGCCTGGGCGGAACCAGAGCTGAACCGTTGTAGACTTCCTACAAACTGACCCAGTGAGCTTGGTGTACGCAAACACCCTTGGTTCACGCGGTAATTTGGAAAGCTGGTTACGTGCTTGCAATCGTCTGCCCTGGACAGGGCTCACAGACCCCCGGTTTCTTGGCCCCTTGGCTGGAACTGCCTTCCGTAGCAGGCCATCTGGCCTCCCTCAGCGAAATCGCAGGCATTGACCTCACTGCGCATGGGACAACCTCGGATGAGGAGACCATCAAGGACACCGCCGTTGCGCAGCCCCTGATCGTCGCTGCCGGACTCGTGGCGGCAAAGTCACTGTTTGATGTCGAACTCAGCACCCTGCCGGTCATCCTGGCCGGACACTCGGTGGGCGAGATCACGGCCTCGGCACTGGCCGGGGTGCTCACGGAAAAAGAAGCCATGACTTTCGTCCGCGAACGCGCCAACAGCATGGCCGCGGCCGCTGCCGTCACGCCCACCGGCATGAGCGCCGTAGTTGGCGGCGACCCCGCCGAGGTGCTGGCCGCCATTGAGGCCGCCGGCGCCACCCCCGCCAACGTGAACGGTGCGGGCCAGACCGTCGCCGCCGGCACCTTCGAGCAGCTCAAGGCCCTGGCGGAGAACCCGCCGGCAAAAGCCCGGGTGATTCCGCTCAAGGTGGCCGGGGCATTCCACACCTCGCACATGGCACCTGCCGTAAGCGCGCTCGAAGCCCTGCGCCCTGAGCTGCAGCCCCAGGCGCCCGCTGTTCCCCTGCTGTCCAACTTCGACGGCCAGGAAGTCACGGACGGCGCTGCCGCCGTCGACAGCCTGATCGCCCAGGTGTCCCGTCCCGTCCGCTGGGACCTCTGCATGGAATCCCTCGTGCAGCGCGGGGTCACCGGCGTCATTGAGCTGGCACCCGCCGGCACGCTGGCGGGCCTCGCCAAGCGCGGGATGCCCGGCGTCAAGACCGTGGCAGTGAAGACCCCCGAAGACCTGTCCGCAGCCCTTGCATTGTTCGCTGAACTGGAGGGACAGGCATGAGTGTTCCCACGCTAAAGCAGGCACCCATCAACGAGCACACCCGGATCCTCGGCGTCGGAGCCTACCGTCCCGACGTGGTGGTGACGAACGAGGACGTCTGCCAGTGGATTGACTCCTCCGACGAGTGGATCCGGCAGCGCACGGGAATCATCACCCGCCACCGCGCCCCTGCCGACGTCAGCGTGATTGACATGGCGGAAGGCGCCGCGCGCGAGGCCCTCTCAAAGGCCGGCATCGAGGCCTCCCAGCTCGGAGCCGTCATTGTGTCCACCGTGACGCACCCCTACGCCACGCCGTCCGCGGCCGCAAGCCTTGCCGACCGGCTCGGCGCAACGCCCGCACCCGCATTCGACATCTCGGCCGCCTGCGCAGGGTACTGCTATGGCATTGCCCAAGGCGATGCACTGGTCCGCTCCGGCACCGCCGAGTACGTGCTCGTCGTCGGGGCCGAGAAACTGTCCGACGTCATCGACAACAGCGAACGCACCATCTCGTTCCTGCTGGGCGACGGCGCCGGCGCCGTGGTCATCGGCCCGTCGGAGACGCCGGGCATCGGCCCGTCCGTCTGGGGTTCCGACGGCAGCAAATGGGATGCGATCGGCATGACCCACTCCCTGCTCGATGTTCGCGAGTACTCCGCGGCGCACTCCGGGTCACTCGTCCATGCAGGCTCACCGCAAGGCAGCCCCCTCAGCGCGGACGAAGCGTCCGTCACCGACGCCGCCCTCTGGCCCACCCTGCGCCAGGACGGCCAGACCGTCTTCCGCTGGGCCGTCTGGGAGATGGCGAAGGTGGCACAGCAGGCGCTCGATGCCGCAGGTGTCCAGGCCGAGGACCTCGTGGCGTTCATTCCCCACCAGGCCAACATGCGCATTATCGACGAAATGGTCAAGAAGCTGAAGCTGCCCGAGACCGTCACGGTGGCGCGCGATATCGCGGACGCCGGCAACACATCGGCGGCGTCCATCCCGCTTGCCACGCATCGGCTGCTGCAGGAACACCCCGCGCTGAGCGGCGGCCTCGCGCTGCAGATCGGCTTCGGCGCGGGCCTGGTTTTCGGCGCCCAGGTTGTAGTCCTTCCGTAGGAATCCCCACCAAACCGCAACCGCGGTTTGCCCCGTTTCCGGCAGCCCATGCCGGCAATAACAAGAAAAGGAGCCATCAATGGCTAGCAACGAAGAGATCCTGGCCGGACTGGCTGAAATCGTCAACGAAGAGACCGGTCTGGCCCCCGAGGCTGTCGAGATGGACAAGTCCTTCACCGAGGACCTGGACATCGATTCCATCTCCATGATGACCATCGTCGTTAACGCCGAGGAGAAGTTCGGCGTGCGTATCCCCGACGAAGAGGTCAAGAACCTCAAGACCGTCGGCGACGCCGTGGACTTCATCTCCAACGCCCAGGCCTAAGCAGGCCCCAGCCGCAGAGCGGCTGAAACCCGGCTGGCCGGCCCGCATTTCACTGCTGTGGCCGGCCAGCCGATGCACCACCACAGATTTTCGAACTCCCCTCGCACGCCACCGATGCAGGCCGTCCGGCCACGAAGCACGGGACAGGCTCGCGCACCGACAGAGAGTGATCCCATGACACGCAAAGTAGTCATTACCGGTCTGGGTGCCACCACGCCCATCGGCGGCGACGTACCCACAATGTGGCAGAACGCGCTGAAGGGGGTTTCCGGCGCCCGCACGCTGGAGGACGACTGGGTCGCCAAGTACGAGCTTCCCGTTCACTTCGCCGCCCGGTGCTCCACGCCCGCCCTTGACGTCCTGAGCCGCGTTGAAGCCAAGCGCATGGACCCCTCGACCCAGTTCGGCGTTATCGCTGCCCGCGAAGCCTGGGCTGACTCCGGCATCACGGAATTCGACCAGGACCGCCTGGCCGTGGCCTTTGCCACCGGCATCGGCGGCGTCTGGACCCTCCTGGACGCCTGGGACACCCTGAAGGAGAAGGGCCCCCGCCGGGTCCTGCCCATGACGGTCCCCATGCTCATGCCCAACGGTGTGGCCGCAGCGGTCAGCCTTGACCTCGGCGCCCGGGCAGGCGCCCACACGCCCGTCTCGGCCTGTGCCTCCGGCACCGAGGCCTTGCACCTGGGCCTGGACCTGATCCGCTCCGGCAAGGCCGACATCGTGATGTGCGGCGGCGCCGAAGCCGCCATCCACCCGATGCCGCTGGCCGCGTTCGCCTCCATGCAGGCCCTCTCCCGCCGCAACGACGATCCCGAGGGCGCCTCCCGGCCCTACGACCTCGGCCGCGACGGCTTCGTCATGGGTGAAGGCGCCGGAGCCCTCGTCCTCGAGGCCGAAGAGCACGCCCTTGCCCGCGGTGCCCGGATCTACGGCGAACTGGCCGGCACGTCCGTGACGGCTGACGCCTACCACATCACAGCTCCGGACCCGCAGGGCCTGGGCGCCACCCGCGCTCTCAAGGCAGCCATGTTTGACGGCCGCATCCAGGCCGAGGACGTTGTCCACGTCAACGCGCACGCAACGTCCACACCCGTGGGCGACAAGCCGGAATACACCGCGCTGAAGGCCGCCCTGGGCGGGCAGGTCGACAACGTGGCCGTATCCGCCACCAAGTCGCAGATGGGCCACCTGCTGGGCGCTTCCGGCGCCGTGGAGGCTGTCCTCACCGTGCTGGCCGTGCACGAGCGCAAGGCCCCCCTGACGATCAACCTTGAGAACCAGGATCCGGAGATCCCGCTCGACGTCGTCACCTCCGCCCGCGACCTGCCCGCCGGAGACATCGTGGCACTGAGCAACTCGTTCGGCTTCGGCGGCCACAACGCCGTCATCGCCGTCCGCAGCGTGTGATCACTGATGCATAGCGAAGAAGCCCCCGCCGGTTGGCGGGGGCTTCTTTCGTTGCTATGGGGATCGGCGGGTCAGCCCACCTGGTGCAGCCAGCGGACGGGTGCGCCCTCGGCCGCATGCCGGAAAGGCTCCAGCTCCTCATCCCAGGCCTCGCCGAGGGCAAGGGAGAGCTCGTGGTAGACGGCGGACGGATCGCCCGCACCGGACTCATAGGCGTAGCGGATGCGGTCCTCGGAGACCATGATGTTCCCGTGAACATCCGTCACGGCATGGAAAATTCCCAGCTCGGGCGTGTGGGACCAGCGGCCGCCGTCCACGCCCTGGCTGGGTTCCTCTGTCACCTCGAAGCGCAAATGTGCCCAGCCCCGGAGGGCAGACGCCAGCTGCGCACCTGTCCCCTGCACTCCGGCCCAGGAGAGCTCCGAACGGAACATTCCGGGCGCGGCAGGCTGAGGGGTCCACTCAAGATCTGTCCGCTTGTCCACGACAGATCCGATGGCCCACTCGACATGAGGGCACAGTGCGGTAGGCGCCGAGTGAATGAAGAGCACACCGCGGGTCATTACAACAGACATTCCATCCTCCATAGCTGTAGGTACGTCTTCCCCAACGACCTGCATGGATGGATATCTGGTGCTTCGGCGCCGCGTGGTGCCTCGAACTCCTGCCAATCTATGAAACTGTTGCCGGGCTTGCAAGATGGCCAAAGGCTTAAAGCACAACTTGAAAGTTGCCGGACTTGGCTCTTATTGTGCCGTACCCCGCGTAATTACGCCAGTGGGATTCGGCGCGCCGTCAGGGCTCGCCGGGGACGGCCTGGGCCTTACGCCCTCGGGTGGGCCTGCTGGTAGCTTTTGCGGAGACGGTCAACCGAGACGTGGGTGTAGATCTGGGTGGTGGCAAGGCTGCTGTGCCCCAGAATCTCCTGGACCGCGCGAAGGTCGGCCCCTCCGTCGAGCAAGTGCGTGGCCGCCGAGTGGCGCAGCGCATGGGGACCGGTGGCTGCGGTGTCCCCCAACGCTTCGAAGAGGCCGTTGACGACGCTCCGCACCTGGCGCTGGTCCACACGGCGGCCCCGCACCCCCAGGAACAGGGCAGGCCCGCTGCCTGCCGATGCGAGCTTGGGGCGGCCGCGGCGCAGCCAATCGTCGACGGCGAGCGCGGCCGGCAGTCCGTAGGGAACCGTCCGTTCCTTGTTACCCTTGCCGAGGACACGGAGGGTTCTGCGATCGGGGTCGAGGTCATCGACGTCAAGACCGGCCAGTTCCCCGACGCGCAGGCCGGTGGCATAGAGCAGTTCGACCATTGCCCTGTTCCGCAGCGCCATCGGCGCGCCGTCCTGCGCCGCCTCGTTGAGTTCCGTGAGCAGCCGGGTGAGTTGCTGTTGCTGCAGCACGCCCGGCAGCGAGCCTTCAACCTTTGGTGCCTTCAGGCGCAGGGCCGGATCCGTGTCAATCATCTCTTCCCGGAGCGCCCAGGCGGTGAAGGTCCGGGCAGTGGCCGACCGGCGGGCCAGGGTGGAGCGGGAGATGCCGGCGTCACTCTGTGCGCCCAGCCATCGTCTGAGCGTCCCGAGCTCAATCTCTCCGAGGTCGCGGATTCCCTCCCCTGCGGCGTGTTCCAGCAGGCTTCCGACGTCGGAGAGGTAGGCACGTACGGTGTGCTCCGAGCGGGCCCGTTCGCCGGTCAGGTACCGGCCGAAGCTGCCGACCGCCTCCGCCAGCGCCGGCGGCAGTTCCACTTTCTCCACGCTCTCACTTTCCCAGCAATCGGCGTGCCGTCAAGGAACCCCGCGGCGAGCCGCCGCGTGGCGTTCCCCGGCATGCCGCCACGTACGCCCGTCAGCCGGCATGCTTAGACCGCTTCCAGCCGCCGTTGTGGGATTCGGCAAGTCCCAGGAGCCCTAGCCGTCCGAGCCCCGCCCGCACAGACTCGGGGCCAAGTCCGGCCACGGTGCAGAGTTTTTCCACTGAACTGGTGGACCGCAGCGGCAGGGCATCCAGCAGGATCAGATCCTCCAGCGTGAGTCCGTCATGGACGGCACTTCCGCCGCGTGGATCAGGCATGAAGTCGCCGCTGGGCGCCGCGAGCTCGGCAACCTCGCCGGCATCCGTCACACATACCGCGCCGCCGTCACGCAGGAGCCGGTGGCATCCGGCCGAGTTGGCGCTGTGGATGGATCCAGGCACTGCGCCCACAGCCCTGCCCAGGGACTCCGCGTGGTGCGCCGTATTCAGCGCTCCGGACCGCCATCTGGCCTCGACAACAACCGTCACCGACGCGAGGGCCGCGATGATCCTGTTGCGCTGCAGAAAGCGGTAGCGTGTAGGCGCCGATCCTGGCGGCACCTCGGCGAGGACTGCGCCCTGGTTCGCGACGGCCCGCAGCAGGTCCTCATTCCCCGAGGGATAGAAGCGGTCAACTCCCCCGGCCATCACGGCGATTGTCGGCATGGATTCCGAACTGCCGGCCAAGGCGGCGCGGTGGGCATGCGCATCGATGCCGTAGGCGCCTCCCGAAACCACCGTGAAGCCCCGCTGCGCCAGGGAGTATGCAAGGTCGCCGGTCACTGCCGCGCCATAGCTCGTGCTGTCACGGGAACCGACCAGTGCAATCGACTTCGGTGCAGCAGGAAGCTCCTGCTCGACTCCACGCCACCACAGGCAGATCGGTTCGTGGATGCCGAGATCGACCAGCTGGCGGGGCCACAGATCGTCTCCCGGAATGATCACCCGGCCGCCAAGCCGGTGCATGGTGGCCAAGTCCCGTTCAGGGGCGAGGTCCGGGACCCTTGGCGCCCAGCGCTTGAGAGCTGCACCCAATCCCGCCCAGGAGGCCCCCGAACTGTGTTCCGCCAGTACGCCCGTGAGTTCCCGTTCCAGCGCGGGGCCATAGCTCAACTGCCCGGTGGCAATGCCCAGCGCGTCCAGAGCCCCCGCCACCTGCACCAGAGCCAGTCCTGCCGAGTCCTGAGGCTCCATGAGCCGGGACAGGGCGGCCCGCGCGAGTCTCTCGTTCTGCATGTCGCTCCCTTTCACGCGGCGGCCGAAGCAGCCTGCCGGAGGCCCAGAGCCTGTCCGATGTCATTGAGGTCAGGGCGTTCCCGGCCGGCAAGGTCTGCCAGGGTCCACGCCAATCGCAGGACGCGGTCGTAGCCGCGGGCTGTGAGCACTCCTCTAGCGAGGGACTGGTCCAGGATGCGCGTGGTGGTGGGCGGGAGCCTGAACTCCCCGCGCAGAATCCTTCCGGGGACCTGCGAGTTGGTTTCCATGCCCGCAGGGCCAAGGCGCTGCAGCTGGCGGCGCCTGGCCGCCCCGACCCTGCCGGCGACTGTCGCGGTGTCTTCCTCGCCGCCGGACTGGCCAAAGTCTGCCAGTGAAACCCGCTCGACCTGCAGCTGGATGTCGACCCGGTCAAGCACCGGCCCGGACATCCGCGCCAGATACCGGCGGCGCATCATGGGGGTGCACACGCATTCGATGCCCTTGCCCGATGCCTTCCCGCAGGGACACGGGTTCGCCGCAAGGACCAGCTGGAACCGGGCAGGGTAGGCTGCCGTGCCCGCGGATCTGTGAATCACCAGTTCTCCGCTCTCCAGCGGCTGCCGGAGGGCATCGAGCACTCCCCGTTCGTATTCGGGAGCTTCGTCGAGGAACAAAATTCCGCGGTGGGCGCGTGACGCGGCGCCGGGCCGCGGCAGTCCCGTGCCGCCGCCGATGATGGCGGCGGACGTCGCCGTATGGTGCGGATTCTCGAAGGGCGGGCGCCGGACCAGCTGCAGCGAGGACGACGGCAGCGCACACAGCGAGTGGATCGCTGTCACCTCCATGGCTGCGGTGTCGCCCAGATCGGGCAACAGCCCGGGCAGCCGTTCGGCCAACATGGTCTTTCCCGCACCCGGCGGTCCTGTGAGGAGCAGATGATGGGCCCCCGCTGCGGCAACTTCCAAGGCCCTGCGTGCATCTCCCTGGCCGGCAACATCGCACATGTCAGGGGCCGCGCCGGGCGTAGCGTCCGTTTCTTCGCCCGCTCCCTCATCCTGCGGTTCGAAATCAAGGGCCAGCTCCTGGGGGTCCGCGCCGAAATCGAAGGCGAGCCGGGCGAGGGTTCTGTAGCCCTGGACCCGTGCGCCGGGCACCAATGCGGCTTCGGCGGCGTTCGCCTGTGCCACCACGACGTCCTGATAGCCCGCCTGGACCGCAGCCATCACGGCAGGGAGGACACCGCGGACGGGCCGCAGCCGCCCGTCCAGGCCGAGCTCGGCGATAAATACCGTACGGCCCGTAGTCCTGATGTCATCGGCCGCACACAGTGCTGCCATGGCGATGGCAAGGTCGAAGCCCGAGCCCCGTTTGGGCAAGGACGCAGGAATGAGGTTGGCGGTGATTTTCCGCCGGCTCAGCGGGATTCCGGAGTTCTGCGCGGCGGAACGGATCCGTTCCTTCGCCTCGTTGAGAGAAGCGTCAGGCAGCCCCAGGATCACAAAGGCGGGCAATGTCTGGCCGATGTCGGCCTCGACCTCCACGATGTAGCCGTTTAGCCCCACCAGGGCCACGGAGTAGGTTCTTCCCAGGCCCATTACCCCACCCCCGGCAGGTGCTCAAGGGTCGGCTCGCACACGCCGTCGTCCAGCACCGCAATCACGTCCACGCGGCGCAGCGGCATCCGGAGCTCGTGGTCGCGGCACCAGGCCGCTCCCAGCCGGTGCAACCGTGCAAGCTTGTCCGTGCCCACCGCTTCGAAGGGGTGCCCATAGGCGAGGGACCGCCGCGTTTTCACCTCGGCGATGACGAGGGCGTCGCCGTCGAGCGCAACAATGTCGATCTCTCCTTCAGGGCAGCGCCAGTTGCGCTCCACGATGAGCATGCCCAGCGATTCCAGGTATTCCGCCGCGAGCTCTTCCCCGCGCCGGCCCAGCAGGTCTTTGGCTTTCATTTTCTACCTCCGCAACCAGACTGCGGGGGCAGCGTCGGCGCCAACAGACGCCTATCGCCCTATGTGGGAAAACCGGCCGAACGGACCGCTGTGGAGGAGGAGTCGATCAGTTGCCCAGGCCGGAGTCCTTGGGCAGGGCAAGCTCCTCGTTGCGCGGGAGCTCCTCGACGTTGACGTCCTTGAAAGTGATGACGCGGACGCTCTTCACAAACCGGGCGGACCGGTACACGTCCCAGACCCAGGCGTCCTGGAGTGTGAGGTCGAAGTAGACCTCGCCGTCGGCGCTGCGCGCCTGCAGGTCCACGTGGTTGGCGAGGTAAAAGCGGCGCTCGGTCTCAACCACGTAGCTGAACAGCCCGACGACATCGCGGTATTCACGGTAGAGCTGAAGCTCCATGTCGGTTTCGTAGTTTTCAAGATCCTCGGCACTCATGGTTCCATCTTGCACCATGCAGCGGGCCCCTGCGCACACGGAACAGGCGCAGCGGGGCGGCTGCAGCTTATTCGGACAGCAGGTTCCAGCTGACGCGGTGATAGGGGCTGGGGCCGGAGACCCGGATGGCTTCCCGGTGGGCCGCCGTGCCATACCCCTTGTTGACGTCCCAGCCGAAGGCGGGGTATTCACCGTGCAGCACCTGCATGGTGCGGTCCCGTTCCACCTTGGCCAGAACGCTCGCCGCGGCGACACTCAGGCACTGCATGTCCGCCTTGACCAGCGTGTGCACCGGCGCTTCGCAGCCCGGATCGACCACCACCTCGTCAAACAGCGACGGCTGGGCGTCGGGCGAAAGCCAGTTGTGGCTGCCGTCCAGCAGCACCACATCCGGCGTGATTCCGGCGCCGAGGATTTCGAACCACGCACGGTTGCCTGCCGCCCTCAGCGCCCCCATGATGCCCAGCTCGTCGATTTCCCGGGCAGTGGCGTGGCCAACTGCTGAGGCAACGCTCCAGGCCCTGACCAGGGGGTCCAGCCGTTCGCGGTCAGCGGGCTTCAGCAGCTTGCTGTCCCGGACATCCGCCAGCAGCTCCATCCTCCGCAGGTCCACCACGGCAATCCCCACACTGACGGGGCCGGCCAGGGCACCGCGGCCCACCTCATCGACGCCGGCCAGGAACCGCGCTCCCCGGGGAAGGAAGCGCTTCTCGTAGTCAAGGGTGGGTGCAACGGACATCGCTAGCCTTCCGAGGGGACACTCTTGAAGACGTCCGGATAGTTGTCCAGTGCCGCCCAGCGGTTCAGCGGCCAGGCGATGACGGTGGCCTTGCCCTCCACGTCGACCAGATCAATGAAACCGCCGTTGGAATCCATGTGTGCCCGGGAGTCGGCGGAATGGTTGCGGTTATCCCCCATGACCCAGACCTTGCCTGCCGGCACCACGACGTCGAAGTCGCGCACCAGCGGCACCTCGGCAGGGTTGACGTACTTTTCATCCAGCGGGGCCCCGTTGACGGTCACTTTGCCGTCGGGGCTGCAGCAGGACACGCGGTCCCCGGGCAGGCCGATGACGCGCTTCACCAGATGCTGCTCTGAGTTGTCCGGAAGCAGGCCAACGAAGGTCAGGCCGTCCTCGACCCAGGTGAAGGGGCCGTCCACTTTCTGCGGCGACGGCGGCAGCCATCCCTTCGTGTCCCTGAACACCACCACGTCGCCGCGCTCCAGGGCGAACGGCTCCGGGACCAGCAGGTTGACGAAGATGCGGTCGTTGACGTCCAGGGTGCTGACCATGGACTCCGACGGGATGTAGAACGCGCGGAACAGGAACGTTTTGATGAGGAAGGATAGAACGACGGCGATGACCACCACCGTGGCGATCTCCTTCAGCCACAGCAGGAACGGGTTGCGCTGCGGGGCGGGCTCCTTCACGCGGCGGCCGGCAGGCGCAGCCGGAACGGGCTCACCCAAAGCATGCCTTCCCTGCCTGGCAGCGGCCTGCTGCGGCTCGGAAGTCCCGGGATCGTTCTCCGGCATTTACTGTCCGTCCTTAGTCGTTGTAGTGGCCACCTGCGGCGGCCGTGCCACTGAGGCAAATCTATCAAGCGGCCAGATGATCTGTACCGGCCGGCCGATTACCTTGTCCATGCGCACCATGCCCCCGCCGGGCGCGCCCAGCAGGCTGCGGGAGTCGGCCGATACGGAGCGGTGGTCCCCCATCAGCCAGAGCCGTCCAGCCGGCACGGACACACTGAACTTCTGGTCGCTGGGCGCATCTCCTGCTTGGATATAGGGTTCCACGGCCGGCTGGCCATTTACTGTGAGCCGCTGCTGGACGTCACAGCACACGATGCTGTCGCCTGGCAGCCCGATGACGCGCTTCACGTAGGTGGTGTCGCTGCCCGTGAAGCCCAGCCAGTTTCCGGCGGCGGCCACCGCCTCCGGCAGCGGGCCCGCGCCGGAGTGCAGCGGCGCGAAGGAACCGCGGCCGTCAAACACCACGACGTCGCCGCGGCGGATCGGCTCGGACTGAAAATCGGTGCGGGACACCAGGATCCTGTCGCCCGTACTGAACAGCGGTTCCATGGACGCCGAGGGAATGAAGTAGACATCCAGCCACAGTGAACGGACCAGTCCGCTGAGAAGGACGGCCAGGGCGAAGGCCAGAAACACGAAACGCCAGCCCGGTTTCCCTGGCTGGCGTTTCGTGTCGTCCATGATCCGTATCCTGTGGCGCTGTTGCGGATGGCTCCGGCGCTGGCCGGACACGGGTCGGGGACCCGCCGTGAAAGTCCGAAAGACTTACTTGGCGGTGCTGAAGTCGCGCTTTTCCTTGATCTTCGCAGCCTTACCGCGCAGTGCACGCATGTAGTAAAGCTTGGCGCGGCGCACGTCACCCTTGGTGACGAGCTCGATCTTTTCGATGATCGGGGAGTGCACCGGGAAGGTACGCTCTACGCCGACACCGAAGGAAACCTTGCGGACGGTGAAGGTCTCGCGAATGCCGTCACCCTGGCGGCCCAGGACGAAGCCCTGGAACACCTGGACGCGGGAGTTCTTGCCTTCGATGATGTTTACGTGAACCTTGAGGGTGTCACCCGCGCGGAACTCAGGAACATCGGTGCGCAGCGAGGCTGCATCTACGGAATCGAGGATATGCATTGATCCACTCCTGGTGAACGCCACAGGTCATTCACTTTGGGTCACGGAGACCAAGCCAGGACAGACGTCCGGGAATTGCCGCCGAAGTGTTGTTGTCCGGTACCGCCACTGATTGGCCGTACCGGGGTGCCCTGCTGTTGGCTGCGCTCCCCCTGTGGCAGGTGCGGGCCCAGCAGACACAAGGGTTAATTATGCCCCATATGGCACGAATTGGATAATTTTGGAACGCTTCGTGCCGCTGGGAAGCAGCGGCGCGGGAACTGCCTAGGCGTCCGGCCGCCGCTTCAGGTGACCGTCGACGACGTCGTACCCCAGGTCCGCGAGAGCGGTGCGGTCCGCGCGGGGAAGATTTCCGGCGTCGAACGCCTCCAGCAGGTCCGGGCGGCGTTCCGCCGTCCGCCGGTACTGCTCGCGGCGGCGCCACTGCGCGATTTTTCCGTGGTTGCCGCTGAGCAGGACCGCCGGAACTTCCCGTTCCCGCCAGACGGAGGGCTTGGTGTAGACGGGGTACTCGAGCAGGCCGTCCGAGTGCGACTCCTCCACCAGGGACTCGGGGTTGCCCACCACACCCGGCAACAGCCTGCCGATGGCCTCCACCATGGCCAGGACGGCAACTTCGCCGCCGTTGAGCACATAGTCGCCGAGGCTCACCGGACGCACCGTGAAGTGCTCCGCCGCCCATTCGATGACCCGCTCGTCGATGCCTTCATAGCGGCCGCAGGCGAAGACCAGATGGTCCTCCTCGGCAAGCGCGTAGGCCAGCGCCTGGTTGAACCGCTCCCCCGCAGGGGACGGCACGATCAGCACCGGCTTGCCTGCCTCTGCCGGACGCGCGTCTGCCACCGACGCCAGCGCCTGCGCCCACGGCTCCGCCTTCATGACCATGCCGGCGCCACCGCCGTACGGAGTGTCGTCCACCGTCCGGTGGCGGTCAGTGGTGAAGCTCCGGAGGTCGTGGACGTTCAGGTCCAGCAAGCCGTCCTGGCGCGCCTTGCCGATCAGCGACAGATCCAGCGGTGCCAGGTACTCGGGGAAAATACTGACGACGTCGATGCGCATCTTAGGCTTTGGCCCCCGGCTCAGGTTCGCCGCTGTCGTCCGTGCCCTGCTCGCCGCCATCTTCGGTGTTGATCTCGAACAGCCCGGCCGGCGGGGTCACCAGGACGTAGCCCTCCTCAACGTTGACCTCCGGGACGATCTGTTCCACGAACGGGATCAGGATTTCCTTCCCGTCCGGCGTCTCCACGACAAGCAGATCCTGCACGGGCATCGTGTTCAGGGCGGAGATCTTGCCCACCACCTGGGTACCCACGCGGGCTTCGAGGCCGACGAGCTCGTGTTCGTACCAGCCCTCGTCCTCGTCCTCGTCGAGTTCCTCAGTTTCGATGAACAGCTTGGCGCCTCGGAGTGTCTCGGCTTCGTTCCGCGTGTCAATTTCCTCGAAGGCGAGGAGCAGGATGTCCTTGTTCCAGCGGGCACTGTGCACGGTCAGGGGGCCTGCCGACGCCGGTTCCACCACGAATTCGGTTCCGGGGACAAACCGGTCCCCGGGGGCATCGGTGAGCACCTGGACTGTCACCTCGCCGCGGATTCCGTGGGGTTTGCCGATTCGTGCCACCTGAAGCTGCATGTGTTCCTCTGTTCCGGAGTGCGTTTCTGAAAGTTGGCGCTGTGCCGTGCCCGGCCGGCGGGCGGTGAAAGCAGTCCGGCCCCTCCACCGTTGCTGGTGGAGGGGCCGGACTTTAAGGCAAGTGTTGCAGGCGCGTTACCGGCGGCGGTCGGTATCGACGACGTCGACCCTGACCTGCTCGCCATCTGCCAGCGCAGCCACCACAGTTCGCAGTGCGCGCGCGGTGCGGCCCTGGCGTCCGATTACCCGTCCCAGGTCTTCCTGGTGAACGCGCACCTCGAGGGTATCCCCGCGGCGGTTGCTCTTCGTGCTGACCTTGACATCCTCAGGGGAGTCAACGATTCCGCGGACAAGGTGTTCGAGCGCTTCTGCCAGCAACTTACTCAGCCTCGGTGGTCTCTGCTTCAGCCTCGGCGGGAGCTTCTGCCTTGGCCTTCTTGGTGATGGCTTCCGGGATGATCACGGAACCCTTTTCCGGGGCAACGAAGGCTTCCTTGGCAACCTTGGTCTTCAAGGTGCCTTCCTGGCCCGGGAGGCCCTTGAACTTCTGCCAGTCGCCGGTGACCTTGAGGATCGCGGCAACCTGCTCGGACGGCTGTGCGCCGACGCCGAGCCAGTACTGGGCACGGTCGGAGTCGACCTCGATGTATGAGGGCTCCTCGGTGGGGTGGTACTTGCCGATTTCTTCGATGGCACGTCCGTCACGCTTGGAGCGTGCGTCCATGACGACGATGCGGTAGTACGGTGCGCGCATCTTGCCGAAGCGCTTAAGGCGAATCTTTACGGCCACTTTTGTGGTCACTCCTGTTTCTGAAACGGGCTGAACCCGCGTTTCTGCACCCGTGGGGCGGGCCGTACTTGGGGGTTCGAAAGGACAGGATCCAGACGCGGAGAGAGGGGCCACGCAGATCGAGTACCTGTTTATTGTGCCAGATCAGCGGCCCGATTTCGACTTGACACGGGCGGGGGCCTGAAGCGGCAGGTCAGGAGGACCAGACGTAGAGGCCCGTGCGGCTGTTCTCGTCGACGCTTTCGGCGAGTTCGGCCAGCTGCTGGACGTATTTCCGCGCCTCGGCGGCCCCGAACGGCATGTCATCCTCGGCGGCCCACCGCTCGGCGACATCGTCAAGGACGTTGCCCTCGCCCTCCGATTCGTAGCTGACCAGCTCCGCCAGCGCCCGGACCATGGCCGGCGGCACACCGAGCAGCGAGTCGCTGGCCACGTCCACCATGGCCAGTTCGTAGTCGGCGCCTGCCGCATGGACAGCCGCTCCGGCGAGGTCCCCGAGCTGTTCGATTTCAAAGTCGCTGATCCCCGGGATGCGGACGCCGACCGCGGGGGCGGCTGCGCCCGACTCGAGGTCGGCGGCGCGCTTGAGGGCGTCACTGTGCGTGGCAACAAAGATTTCGGTGAAACCCATGGAATTCGTCCTCGTTCCGTCGACGGCGGGAACCCGGCGGCGGTAAAGGCCGCCCGGGATGTTCGAGTTCAGCCTAACCCACAGGCCCGCCCCGAATCGCGAGCACCGGCTCAGCGTACGGCGACGCGGATCCGGTTGCGCCACGGGTCCTCGAAGCGCAACTCCGCCCCCGTGTGGCGGGCAGCAACGCCGGCGGCCTTCAGGCGGTCGGCGAGCGCGCCGACGTCGTCCCCTGCCGGGACTTCGATGAGGACTTCGCCCAGCCCGAGTGTGTCCCGGCGCGGTCCGGCGCCGCGGCTGTTCCAGACGTTCATGGCCATGTGATGGTGGTAGCCGCCGGCCGAGACGAACAGGGCCTGGCCGTGCCAGCCTGCGGTCTTTTCGAATCCCAGGGTCCCGACGTAGAAGTCATGGGCCGACTGGACGTCACCCACCTGCAGGTGCACGTGGCCCACGCCGGCTTCCGTGCCGCGCTGGCCCTCCAGCGCGTCCTCGGTCAGGTGGTCCTGCAGGTACTTCTGCGGCGGCAGGGCGAGGCTGTCCATGACCACGTTCTTGCCGTCCCAGGACCACGACTCGCGGGGGCGGTCCCAGTAGAGCTCGATGCCGTTCCCCTCAGGGTCGCTGAAGTAGAAGGCCTCACTGACAAGGTGGTCGGCGCTGCCCGTGAACGACCGGGGCTCATACTGGGCGGCGGTGGCGACTGTGGCGGCCAGGGCGGCCTGGTCGTCGAAGAGGAGCGCGGTGTGGAAGAGGCCGGCTTCGCCCCGTCCCGGAATGTTCAGTCCGGGCGCGGGAGCCAGATGGACCAGGGGCGTGTTCAGCCGCCCCAGGTAGAGGCCGCCATCCTGCTCTGCTACGACGTCGAGGCCGAGCGCCCGATGGTAGTAGTCCGTCATAAGCTTCATGTCGCCGACCTTGAGCATCACGGTGCCCATGGTGAGATCGGCAGGAAGAAGATCCTGGCTGCTGGCTGCTGGTGTCATGCGAATGCTCCCGACTCCCTGGCCACCGGATTTCGATGGTCTCTACCTATCTAAATTACTTGAAGCTTCAATTTATTCCGAGCGGACGACACTTCCCCGCAACACCACGGCCCGGAGCCGCCTTATGGTTTCTGGCACTTCCCGCGGGTCCTCTGAACACACCACGACATCGGCGCTCGCGCCCTCGGCCAGGCCGTCCGCACGCAGCCACCGGCGGGCCCTCCAGCACGCAGCATCCAAAGCGGCGGCGGCGGGAAGCCCCGCGCCGTGGAGGGCCAGGATCTCGTCCGAAATCCGGCCGTGCCCGATCACGCTGCCCGCATCAGAGCCCGCAAAAATCTCCACCCCGGCCTCGTAGGCGTCCCGGACCCGCTCGGTCCGGCGCTCCCACAGCGCCCGCATATGGGCCGCGTAGCGGGGAAACTTGGACTCGGCCCGGGCGGCGATCTCCGGGAACGTCGCTATGTTGACCAGTGTCGGCACGATCGGCACGTTCTGCTCCACGAGCCGCGGGATGTGCCGCGGCAGGAGCCCCGTGGCGTGTTCAATGCAGTCGATGCCGGCATCCAGCATCTGGTCGAGGACGTCCTCGCCAAAGCAGTGCGCCGTGACCCTTGCGCCTTCATCATGTGCCGCGCTGACCGCGTCCCGGACAGCAGCGTCTGGGAATGACGGGGCAAGGTCGCCGGCGTCACGGTCGATCCAATCCCCGACCAGCTTGATCCAGCCGTCCCCGGAACGCGCCTGCTTCCGGACCGCCTCCACCAGGTCCTCCGGCTCAACCTCGACGGCGAAATTCTTCAGGTACCGTCGGCTCCGGGCAATGTGCCGTCCGGCACGGATGATCCTCGGCGCCTCAGGGCGCCGCTGCAGCCATCGGGTGTCACTGACCACTCCCGCGTCCCGGACAAGCAGGGTGCCGGCATCGCGGTCGGTCATCGCCTGGGCGTAGGCCACGTCGTCGTCCACGGCGCCGGACGGCCCCAGCCCGATGTGGCAATGCGCGTCCACGAGGCCGGGCAGCACCCAGCCGCCGAGGACCACGTCCGGAATGCCGCCCGGACGCTGAAAGGTCAGTTTGCCGTCCACAGCCCACAGGCCGGTCCGTTCCTGATCCGGGCCGGTGAGCACTGTGCCGGAGAATTCGATGATGCGCGCCATGGATCCAGCCTGTCATATCAGGCGTGGACGGGCACCGCCCAGCCGCCCTGTGGTAGCTTCGTCTACGACCACACGGGTGCCCCTGCAGGGGCTGAGATCGGGCTAGCGCAGCCTGCGACCGTTGAACCTGTCCGGGTAATGCCGGCGAAGGAAGTGAGCAGTACATGAGCACCCAGAAAACAGAGCTGATCCCTGCCCAAAAAGATGCGGCCCAAAATGAAGCTGCCCAAAAAGAAGCAGCCTCCGGCGGAGCAGGCGCGGATATCACGCAGTCCCTGAAGTCGCATTCGCTGGCGTACATCGAGGGCGACGGCCTCCGCGTTCCGGTCACGGAAATCGCCCTGGAGCCGTCACCCAGCGGGGAGCAGAACGAGCCGTTGCGGGTCTACCGGACGGCCGGACCCGGCAGCGATCCCGTGGTGGGCCTCGCGCCGTTCCGCGCGGAATGGATTGAAGCCCGCGGCGACACCGAGCCCTACAGCGGCAGGGAAAGGAACCTGCTCGACGACGGCCGGTCGGCCGTGCGCCGCGGCGCCGCGTCCGCGGAGTGGAAGGGCGCGCAGCCGGTGCCACGCCGCGCCGTCGGCGGTAAGACGGTCACGCAGATGCACTATGCCCGACAGGGCGTCATCACCCCCGAGATGCGGTTCGTGGCACTCCGGGAAAACTGCGACGTTGAGCTGGTCCGCAGCGAAGTGGCGGCCGGGCGCGCCATCATCCCGAACAACATCAACCACCCCGAATCCGAGCCCATGATCATCGGCAAGGCATTCCTGGTGAAGATCAACGCCAACATCGGCAACTCGGCCGTGACAAGTTCCATCGCCGAAGAGGTGGACAAGCTGCAGTGGGCCACCCAGTGGGGCGCGGACACCGTCATGGACCTCTCCACCGGCGATGACATCCACACCACCCGCGAGTGGCTGATCCGCAACTCGCCCGTCCCCATCGGCACGGTTCCCATCTACCAGGCGCTGGAGAAGGTCAACGGCGAGGCCAACGCCCTCACCTGGGAGATTTTCCGTGACACTGTGATCGAGCAGTGCGAGCAGGGCGTGGACTACATGACCATCCACGCCGGGGTCCTGCTGCGCTACGTCCCCCTGACGGCCAACCGGGTGACCGGCATCGTGTCCCGCGGCGGCTCGATCATGGCCGGCTGGTGCCTGGCGCACCACCAGGAGAACTTCCTGTACACGCACTTTGACGAGCTGTGCGAGATCTTCGCGAAGTACGACGTCGCCTTCTCACTTGGAGACGGCCTCCGCCCCGGGGCCACCGCGGACGCCAACGACGCCGCCCAGTTCGCCGAACTCGACACTCTGGCCGAACTGACCCAGCGGGCCTGGGAGTACGACGTGCAGGTCATGGTCGAAGGTCCCGGCCATATCCCGTTCCACCTGGTGCGGGAGAACGTGGAGCGCCAGCAGGAGCTGTGCAAGGGCGCTCCGTTCTACACCCTGGGCCCGCTCGTCACGGACGTGGCACCCGGCTACGACCACATCACCTCGGCCATCGGCGCCACGGAAATCGCCCGCTACGGCACCGCCATGCTCTGTTACGTGACGCCCAAGGAACACCTGGGCCTGCCGAACAAGGACGACGTCAAGACGGGCGTGATCACGTACAAGATCGCCGCCCACGCCGCCGACCTCGCCAAGGGCCATCCGGGAGCGAATGAGAGGGACGATGCCCTGTCCAAGGCGCGCTTCGAGTTCCGCTGGCGGGACCAGTTCGCCCTGTCCCTGGACCCGGTGACCGCTGAGGCCTTCCACGACGAGACGCTGCCGGCAGAACCGGCCAAGACCGCGCATTTCTGCTCCATGTGCGGGCCCAAGTTCTGCTCCATGCGCATCAGCCAGGACATCCGCAACGAATATGGCTCCGCAGAAGCACAGGCGGCGCTGGCCGAGATGGCCGAAGGGATGCGGGAGAAGAGCCAGGAGTTCCTGGCCGCCGGCGGGAAGGTTTACCTGCCGGAGCTGAAGCTTCCCGAGTCCGCCCGCCAGTAACGGCCACCCCTATCGGGCCCGGTCCGGCAGGCATTGGGGGCCCGCCGGACCGGGCCTGCGGTGCACTCCGTGCGGGTAAGGAACGTTGGTCAGGACGCCCGCGGCTGCTGCCGCCGGCTGACCTCGGCAATGAACGACCGGATAAGACGGTCGCCTTCCACGGAGTCGTGGGGCCGGTGCCCGCCCGCTGCAATGCGGTGCAGGGCACCGGTTTCCCGCAGGTACCCGGCGATCTCCTCATAGAGGGGCTCCCAGCCGCCAGTGAGGACCAGCGTGGGAACGCCGGGGACGATCTGCAGCGGTGCATGCCAGGGAGGTGCCTGCAGCCGCAACCGCCTCGCGGCGCGCTGGGCCTCCGGGGTGCTTGGACCGTGGCCTTCCGCGGCGAAGGCGCGCCGCAGATACTCCCGCTCATAGTCGTCGTCGCCGAGCTGGTGCCGGACCTCGAAAAGGGGCTCCATCAGCGCCCGGTGGGCTGCCGTGGCCGGCAATTCGGCAGTCAGCGACAGGCAGGCCGGCTCCACGAGCGTCAGCGAGAACACGAGGTCGGGCCGTTCGACGGCGGCCATCATCGCCGCGATCGCGCCTTGGGCATGCGCCACTATGTGGCCACCGGCGGCACCGCGGCCGTCGTCTGCCAGCGACCGCAGCACGATCCGCGCGTCCTCGGCGAAGTCGGTTTCCAGCGGCTCGGCTTCGGCATCATACCCGTGCCGCCGCAGGAAGAGGGCGTCATACTGCAGGGCCATGCCGTGCTGGCGCGGCCAGGCGGCGGAGCCGAAACTCCCCGCGCCGTGGACGAACACTACCCGCTGCTTAAACATGACCCAACCTTATGGCAGCGGTCCGGCATCCGAGCAGGCAGACATGGTTCCGCTACTTGCCGAGGAACTTGTCGAAGCCCTTGGGAAGGTTCAGCTGGGACGGATCGAAGTCGCCGCCCTGCTGGCCGAAGGACGCACCCGTGGGCAGGGCCTTGGCTGCGTTGGCGCGCCGGGCCTCCGCCTCCCGGAGCTCCTGGGCTGCCTTGGCGGGGTTACCCGAGCGGGCCTTCTTCTTGGGTGCGCTCTTGGCACCCTTGCGGGGCCCGCCGCCGCCCATGCCCGGCATTCCGGGCATTCCCGGCATGCCGCCGCCCTGGGCCATCTTCTTCATCATCTTCTGGGCTTGGCCAAAGCGCTCGAGCAGGCCGTTGACCTCGGAGACGTGCACGCCGGAACCCTTGGCGATGCGGGCGCGGCGTGAACCGTTGATGATCTTGGGGGCCAGCCGCTCGTGCGGGGTCATGGAACGGACGATCGCCTCGACCCGGTCGATTTCGCGTTCGTCGAACTGCTCCAGCTGCTGGCGGATGTTCTGGGCACCGGGCATCATCATGAGCATTTTCTTCATGGAGCCCATGTTGCGGATCTGCTGCATCTGCGCGAGGAAGTCGTCCAGGGTGAAGTCTTCCTGGTCGGCGAACTTCTTCGCCATCCGGGCAGCTTCGTCCTTGTCCCAGGACTTCTCGGCCTGCTCGATCAGGGTCAGGACGTCGCCCATGTCGAGGATGCGGGACGCCATGCGGTCCGGGTGGAACATTTCGAAGTCGTCCACGCCCTCGCCGGTGGACGCGAACATCACGGGCTTTCCGGTGACCGACGCAACGGACAGCGCGGCGCCGCCGCGTGCATCGCCGTCGAGCTTTGACAGTACGACGCCGGTGAAGTTGACGCCCTCGTCGAAGGCCATTGCCGTGTTCACGGCGTCCTGGCCGATCATGGCGTCGATCACGAAGAGGACTTCGTTGGGGACGATGGCCCGGCGGATCTGGCGCGCCTGTTCCATCATGTCGGCGTCCACGCCGAGACGTCCGGCGGTGTCGACGATGACGACGTCGTGCAGCTTCTGGCGGGCCTCTTCGACACCGGCGCGGGCGACGGCGACCGGGTCGCCGGCCGGGTGCTCCAGCTCGGAGGTGGCGCCGGGGTGCGGGGCGAAGACGGGGACGCCGGCGCGCTTGCCGACGACCTGCAGCTGCGTCACGGCGTTGGGGCGCTGAAGGTCGCAGGCCACGAGGATGGGGCTGTGGCCCTGCCCCTTCAGCCATTTGGCGAGCTTGCCCGCGAGGGTGGTCTTGCCGGCACCCTGGAGGCCGGCGAGCATGATAATCGTGGGCCCGGTCTTCGCCAGCCGGATGCGCCGGGTCTCGCCGCCGAGGATTTCAACGAGTTCCTCGTTGACGATCTTCACGATCTGCTGGCTGGGGTTCAGTGCACCGGAGACCTCGGCGCCGAGGGCGCGTTCACGGACCTGGCCGGTGAATTCACGGACCACGGGCACGGCAACGTCGGCGTCCAGCAGGGCCCGCCGGATCTCACGGACTGTGGCGTCGACATCTGCCTCGGTGAGGCGGCCCTTGCCACGGAGATTCTTGAAGGTTGCTGTCAACCGGTCAGAGAGTGAATTGAACACGCGCCGTGCACTTCTTTCAGTGGATGTACGGATGGCGGCCCTGCGGCACACCAGCGTCTCGGCTGCTGTTGCCAGCTGCGTCGACGACGGGACTCAACTATCTAGGGTACCAAGACGGGCCTCCAAGATGGCATGCTGGCACAGTGACGAGCCAAACAACTGTAAAAACCCTGCTCATCCTCGGTGCTTCCGGTGACCTGACAGGACGGCTCCTGCTCCCCGGACTGGCCCGCCTGGTGGCCACCGGCCGGGCGGACGGCCTTCGGCTCGCAGGGGCAGGTTCCGATCCGTGGCCGCAGGAGCAGTGGCGGGACCGCGTCCACACGGCCTTCGCCGAGGCCGCCGGTGCGGCCGATGACGCCGGAAAAAAGGCCCTCTCTGCGCTCAAAGAATCCACCGCTTACCACCAGCTCGACGTTACGGCCGATGGCCCGCTGGCTTCCCTGCTGGCCGGTCTGGAAGGCCCCGTGGCAGTGTACTTCGCGCTGCCGCCGCACGTGAGCCAGAAAGCCTGCGAGATCCTGCAGCCCGGCCAAGTCCCGGCCGGTACCCGCCTGGTCATGGAGAAGCCCTTCGGCTCGGGCGAAGAGTCGGCGCGCGAACTGAACCGCACGCTCCTGACCCTCGTTCCGGAAGATCACATCCACCGTGTGGACCATTTCCTGGGCAAGGCCACCGTCCTGAACATCCTGGGACTCCGCTTCGCCAACAACTTCCTGGAGCCTGTCTGGAACCGCGGGCACATAGAAAAAGTGGAGATCATCTTCGACGAGGACCTGGCCCTCGAAGGGCGTGCCCGCTATTACGACGGTGCCGGAGCGCTGCGGGACATGATCCAAAGCCACCTCCTGCAGATCATGGCGCTGATGGCCATCGAAGCGCCGGCCACGATCCGCGAGCGCGATCTCCGGGACGCCGTGACGGCCGTGCTCCGCGCCAGCAGCGTCAAGGCCCCGTACCGGGCCAGCACGCGGCGGGCCCGCTACACTGCCGGCAGCCTGAACGGCAGGCAGGTTCCCGACTACGTCAGGGAAGAGGGCGTGGACCCGGGCAGGAACACGGAAACGCTCGCCGAGGTCCGGGTCGACATCGACAATTGGCGCTGGAAGGGAGTGCCGTTCATTCTGCGCTCGGGCAAGGCCCTCGGGGAAAAACGCAAGGAAGCGGTGGTCACGTTCCGGCCGGTCCCCCACCTGCCCGGAGGATTCACCGGCGTCGACGCCCCGAACAAGCTCAGGATCGGTTTCGGGCCGGACACGCTGGAGCTCGACGTCGACGTCAACGGCCCCGGGAACATCTTCAGTCTGGACCGCACCACGCTCCTTGCAGAACTGAATGCCTCCGAGCTGCTCCCCTACGGGGAAGTGCTGGAGGGCGTCCTGACCGGCGACCCCCTGCTGTCCGTCCGCGGGGACACTGCGGAGGAGTGCTGGCGCGTCGTTGAGCCGGTGCTCCAAGCCTGGGCAGGGGATGACGTCCCGCTCGAAACGTACGACGCCGGCACGTCCGGTCCCGGGGGCTGGTCCGGTCCGGCCCGGGCCGGCTGACTCCGGGCCACCCAGCCGGGCCGGCTCGGCTCCGGGCCGGCCCGCTCCAGGCCGGCCCGCTCCAGGCGCGCGAAAGGGCCGGTCACCCGATGGTGACCGGCCCTTTCGGTGTTGCCTCTGGCTGCCGGGTTGCGTTGTCAGATGGCGGCTACGCCGCGTTCACCTGTCCGCACCCGCACTGCTTCAAAGACATCGATGGTCCAGACCTTGCCGTCGCCTGCGCGGCCGGTGTTGGAACTGGCGATGATGACGTCGAGGATGTCGTCAGCCTGTTCGTCCGTGGCCAGGACCTCCACGCGGATCTTGGGCAGCAGGTCCACGTTGTACTCGGCACCCCGGTAGACCTCGGTGTACCCCCGCTGCCGGCCGTAGCCGCTGGCTGCACTGACCGTCAGGCCCTGGACCCCGTAGGCCTCCAGGCCTTCCCGGATGGATTCGAGCTTCTCCGGTCGGACGATTGCTGTAATCAGTTTCATGCCCCCACGCTTTCCTTACCTGATGCTGAATCGGACTTCTGCTCTGCGGTTCCTGCAGCGGGAACGGCATCCGTACCGCTGGTCGGGGCATTGCCCTTGATCAGTTCATGCAGCGGCTGGAAGCTGCCCCCTTGGCCGCCGACACCGAACTCGTAGGCGGTCTCGGCGTGCAGGCTGAGGTCCACACCCACCGCTTCCTGTTCCTGGGAGACACGGAAGCCCATGGTCTTGTGGATGGCCAGTGCGATCAGGAGCGTCAGGATGGCCGAGTATGCGATGGCGATTCCGGCCGCCGCGAGCTGTGCCCAGAGCTGGGTCAGGCCGCCGCCGTAGAAGAGGCCGCCGCCGACGCCGTCAACGGGCGTTGCGATGAAGCCCAGGGCCACGGTGCCGATGATGCCGGACACGAGGTGCACGCCCACAACGTCCAGGGAGTCATCGAAGCCCCAGCGGAACTTGAGGCCGACGGCCAGGGCAGATGCGGCACCGGCTACGAGGCCGAGTCCGAGGGCACCAACCGGGCTGACGTTTGCACAGGCCGGGGTAATTGCAACAAGGCCGGCTACAACACCGGATGCAGCGCCCAGGGAGGTGGGGTGTCCGTCACGAATTCGTTCCGTGATGAGCCAGCCGATCATGGCGGCGGCAGGTGCTGCAAGGGTGTTGACCCAGATCAGGCCGCCCTGCTCAGCGGAAGCGGCCAGGCCGCCGTTGAAGCCGAACCAGCCAAACCACAGGATGGCAGCCCCGAGCATCACGAAGGGGATGTTGTGCGGGCGGTGGTTCGGGTCCTTGCCGAAGCCCTTGCGGTTGCCGATGATCAGGACGAGGATCAGAGCCGCCACGCCGGCGTTGATGTGGACCACGGTGCCGCCGGCGAAGTCGATGGCCGGGCCAAGCGCCTGGCCGATTGCGCCTTCCTCACCGAAGAGGCCGCCACCCCAGACCATGTAGGCCAGCGGGCAGTAGACCAGCGTCACCCAGACGGGCACGAACACGGTCCAGGCGCCAAACTTGGCGCGGTCCGCGATGGCTCCGCTGATCAGGGCCACGGTAATGATGGCGAACGTTGCTCCGTAGCCGACAAGAAGGAGGCCGTCCGGTTCCGTGATGCCTTCAAGGCCGAAGTTGGCGAACGGGTTCCCGACCATCTGCAGGAAGCCGTCACCGCCCGTCATGGAGTAGCCCCAGAGTACCCACACAACGCTCACGATGCCGATTGAGATGAAGCTCATCATCATCATGTTCAGTGCTGCTTTGGCGCGCGTCATGCCGCCATAAAAAAATGCCAGACCTGGTGTCATGAACAGCACGAGTGCCGCCGCCACCATGAGCCATACGTGACCTGCGGTAAGTTCCATGGTGCACGTCCTCCCTATGATCGATGCTGCGGAGAGATATCCCCTTGGCCAACGGAGATATCCCCTTGGCCAACGCCTTTTGCGTCCTCCATAAAGTTTTGCTCCGGTGTGTTTCGCTGGCGGAGGATTTAGATTGCCGGTCTGTTACAAGAACCTCCCGGAAGTAAATGGTGCATATCTGGCTTGTTACGGTTATGTTTCACGCTTCCCATGCCTCGTTTTCCGCCCGCTGTCCAAGGATCTCCTCTTCATGACGCCACGCCCCCGTCCCGCCCCCGGAAGACTGCGGTTCCCGGCTTTCAGGCGCACCGGAGATGCCCGGCTGCCCCGTGACATCAAGGTGATGCTCGTCGCGGCGTTCCTTATCGCCCTCGGGTTCGGGCTGGTGGCGCCGGTGCTCCCCCAGTTCGCCACCACTTTCGACGTCGGCGCTACCGCAGCCGCAGTGATCGTCAGCATCTTCGCGTTCATGCGGCTGCTGTTCGCCCCCGCGGGCGGGGTGCTGATCGGGCGGCTGGGCGAGCGACCGGTCTACGTGACGGGCCTGCTGATTGTTGCCGCCTCCACCGCTGCCTGCGCCTTCGCCCAGGACTACTGGCAACTGCTGATCTTCCGGGGCCTGGGCGGTGCCGGCTCCGTCATGTTCACGGTCGCGTCTATGGCACTGGTGATCAGGCTGGCCCCTCCGGAAAGCCGCGGCAGGGTTTCGGGAGCCTATGCCTCCGCGTTCCTGATCGGCAACGTCTGCGGGCCGATCGTGGGGGGCATGCTGGCCGGGTTCGGGCTGCGGGTTCCGTTCCTCGCCTACGCCGGTGCCCTGGTCCTCGCGGCGCTGGTCGTGCAGACGCAACTGAGCCACGTGCCGGGTACCGGAGGCAAGGACGGCTCAGCCGCGCCGGCCATGACATTTGGCGAGGCCCTTGCTGACAGCGCCTACCGCGCGTCGCTGTTCTCGAGTTTCGCCAACGGCTGGGCCACCTTTGGCGTGCGGATGGCAACGGTTCCCCTGTTCGCCGTCGCGGCCCTCGGTGCCGGCCCGGAGGCGGCTGGCTGGGCCTTGGCGGTCTTTGCCGCCGGAAACGCCGTTGCCCTCACCTTCTCGGGGAGGCTGGCTGACAGTCTTGGCCGCAAGCCGCTGATGATTGCCGGGCTCGTGGTCACCGGCACGGCAACGGGCGGGATAGGACTCACGCAGGGTCTGGGCTGGTTCCTTGCCGCCTCGATGCTTGCCGGCGTGGGCGCCGGACTGCTTGGCCCTGCGCAGCAGGCAGCTGTGGCCGATGTGATCGGGCGCGAACGGTCCGGCGGCCGGGTGCTCGCCGCCTACCAGATGACGGCCGACATTGGAGCCATCCTCGGGCCGGTGTTTGCCGGGCTTCTGGCGGACGCATTCGGGTACGGCTGGGCCTTCGCGGCCACGGGCGGGGTGCTGTTGCTGGCGGCTCTCGCGTGGATGCTGGCGCGCGAGACGGCGGCACGGCACCCCTCGGATGCGCCGCAAGCCGACTGACCCGCAGTTGTGACCGTTCTGGGAGCTTGCAACGGCGACAACTGCGGGTCAGTTGGGTGACTGCGGCTAGTTCAGCAGCGCGTCGACGAATCCCTCGGTTTCGAAGGGTGCCAGGTCGTCCGCGCCCTCGCCGAGTCCGATGAGCTTGACGGGCACGCCGAGGGTCTTCTGGATGGCGACGACGATGCCGCCCTTGGCCGTGCCGTCCAGTTTGGTGAGGACGATGCCGGTGATGTTCACGACCTCAGAGAACACCCGGGCCTGGTTGAGCCCGTTCTGGCCCGTCGTGGCGTCGAGCACGAGGAGCACCTCGTCAACCTCGGCGAGCTTCTCGATGACGCGCTTGACCTTGCCAAGCTCGTCCATGAGGCCCACCTTGTTCTGCAGGCGCCCGGCGGTGTCGACCATGACGACGTCGACTTCCTGGTCGATGCCTGCCTTGACCGCCTCGTAGGCGACCGACGCCGGGTCCGCGCCGTCGACGTCGGACTTTACGGTCGGAACGCCCACGCGCTGGCCCCACGTGGCCAGCTGCTCAGCGGCGGCCGCGCGGAAGGTGTCCGCGGCGCCCAGCAGGACGTCCTTGTCTTCCGCGACGAGAACGCGGGCCAGCTTGCCGACGGTGGTGGTCTTTCCGACGCCGTTGACGCCGACCACCATCATCACGGCGGGCTTGCCGCCGTGTCGTTCGATTCGGAGGCTGCGGTCCATTGTGGGGTCAACGAGCTTGATCAGCTCCTCGCGGAGGAGTGCCTTCACCTGCTCGGGCGTGCGCGTTCCCAGGACCTTCACCCGCTCGCGGAGGGCATCCACCAGCTGCATGGTAGGTTCGGTGCCGAGGTCGGCCAGGAGCAGTGTCTCCTCCACTTCGTCCCAGACGTCCTCGTCGATCTTGTCGCTGGAAAGCAGGGCGAGGAGGCCCTTTCCCAGGACATTGTTCGACTTGACGAGGCGCTCGCGGAGGCGCGTGAGTCGCCCTTCAACGGGCAGCGGGGTTTCGACCGCAATGGTTTCCAGGCCGGCGACGTCGTCGGGAACCTCGGTTACCGGGCCTTCGAGGTCTGCGCCGTCGGGCGCTTTCCGTGCCGGCGGCGCCGCAACGGGGCGGTCCTCTAGGAGGGTCCCTCCGCCTCCTGGCGGCAGCACAGGATCGTTGGCGTCTCGGGTTCCGGGGTACTGCTTCCCGGACTTCCGTGCCTTGAGCAGCACCGGGACCAGCGCGCCAACGACCACCAGGGCAGCAAGAATGGGCAGAAGAATTGGAAGGAGTTCGTTCACACTCCCTAGCTTCTCACAACAGCCGCCGGCCCCGCGGGCGTGCCCGAAGTGCCCGTGCGCCGGGAGGGCGCTGGGCTACACCGGGCCTTGGATGGCCGTGCGGTGCTTTTCGTGCCGGTCACGCCCGCCCATGCGGGACATGGCGTGGCGAAGAGGGTGGGAAGACATGCGCAAAGATTACCGCCGCGGCGGCGGGCGCTCCAGCACGCTCCTAGACGTCGGCTCCGAGGCGCTGGCTGATCACGGTGGAAACGCCGTCTCCCCGCATGGTGACCCCGTAGAGGGCGTCCGCAACCTCCATGGTGCGTTTCTGGTGGGTGATAACGATGAGTTGGCTCGATTCGCGCAGCTCTTCAAAGATCGTGATCAGGCGTCCCAGGTTGGTGTCGTCCAGCGCCGCCTCCACCTCGTCCATGACGTAGAAGGGTGAGGGCCGGGCCTTGAAGATCGCCACGAGGAGGGCCACCGCCGTCAGGGACCGTTCGCCGCCCGACAGCAGCGAGAGCCGCTTGATCTTTTTTCCTGCCGGCCGCGCCTCCACCTCAATGCCGGTTGTCAGCATGTCATTGGGGTCGGTGAGGACGAGCCGGCCCTCACCTCCCGGAAACAGCCGCGAGAAGACGTGGACGAACTGCGCTGAAGTGTCCGCAAACGCCTCCGCGAAGACCTTCTGCACACGGTCATCAACTTCCTTGATGATGTCCAGCAGGTCCTTGCGGCTGGACCTGAGGTCTTCCAGTTGGGCGCTCAGGAACTGATGCCGCTCTTCCAGCGCCGCGAATTCCTCCAGCGCCAGCGGGTTGACCTTGCCCAGCGACGCCAGGTCCCGTTCTGCCTTGCGCAGCCGTTTTTCCTGCTCTTCACGGACAAAGGGCTTCCCCTCCACGAGCGGTTTGCCGTCGTCGTCAACGGGCGTCCGGAGTTCCGCCCATTTGTCGGTGGATCCGGCCGCGGGCAGCGGAACCGGCCGGCCCGGTCCGTAGTCCGCCACGAGCTGGTCGGCGGTCAGCCCCAGCTCTTCGACGGATTTGTTCTCCATCGCCTCGATCCTGAGTTTCTGCTGGGTACGCGCCAGCTCGTCGCGGTGCACCGAGTCGGTCAGTTCGGCGAGCTCCCGGGCCAGAGAGTCATTGGCGGTGCGGACGTCGGCCAGTTCCCGGTCGCGCTGCTCGCGGTTTTGCTCGGCAATATCGCGCTCCAGGCCGGCCAGGTCAACGGAGGCGTCACAGAACCGGATGATGTGATCGACAGCCTCTGCGACGGCGGCAGCCCGCCGGGCCTGGATTCTGCGGCGGCGGGCCCGCTCGGCCGCTTCTTCCCGCGCCCGGCGTTCGGATGCAGCAGCCCGTTCCAGCGAGGTGGCCCGGTTGCGCACGGCGGACAGCTGCTCCTCGGCGCTGCGCAGCGACAGCCGGGCATCCATCTCGGCGGAGCGCGCCAGGACGGCGGCAGCGGCAAGCGCATCACGCTCATCCGTGGACGGCTCAGCTTCGGCAGGCGCCTCCTGGGCGGCGGCGAGCCGCGCGGCGATCGCCGTGAGGGCTTCCTGTTCGGTCACGACGTTGGCTTCGGCCCGGGCCAGCGACGCCGCCAGCCTGTCGCTCTCCCCCACTGCGCTGCGCAGCACGGAATTCAGGTGGCCCAGCCGTTCGGCCACCGCAGCAAGGCGCGCGTCGGAGTCGTGGAGCCGTTCGAGGGCCGCATCCGCCCGGTCCTGCGCCTCGGTCCGGCGCGATTCTGCTCCCGCCAGAGCGAAACGGTTTTGTTCCAGTCCGGCGGTAACCGATGCCAGCCGCGACGCGGCGTCGTCGACGGCGGCCTGCACCTCGAGCAGGGAAGGCGCCTTTGCGGAGCCGCCGGTGGCGGTGAAGGCGGTGAAGACGTCGCCCGCCGTCGTGACTGCGGTCAGCTCCGGCAGCCCGGCGATCAGGGCGGCGGCTGCATCCAGGTCCTCGACGACGGCGGTCCCCTGAAGCAGCTGCTGCACTGCGGCCCCTGCGGGGCCCGTGGCAGACACCAGTTCCAGAGCCCAGCGGGCACCGTCAGGCAGAGCCGCTTCCGTTGTCCCGGAAGCTGCCGCCAACGGTCCGGCCGGCTCCGGCCGGGCTTCCAGCAGCAGCGTCGCGCGGCCGGCGTCGTCGTCCTTCAGGAGCTGCAGCACAGCGGCGGCGGCTCCGGCGTCGTGGACCACCACGGCATCTGAGGCGCTGCCGAGAGCGGCGGCAATGGCGGCCTCATAACCGGGCGTTACCGTCAGCTCGGATGCCAAGGGCCCGACGATGCCGGGCAGGCCAGCCCCGAGGGCGTGTTCGGAACCGTCCTTGCGGTTCAGGCCCAGGATGAGGGCATCGTGCCGGGCCTTCAGCGCATCGCGTTCCCGCAGTGCCTCGCGCTCGGCGCTCCGCAGGGAGTCGATCTCTGCCAGGACTGCGTCCAGCGTGGCGCTGGCGTCCTCGTACTCCGCGTCCAGGGACTCTTCGCCGTCCTCTACACCGGCGACCTGGGATTCCAGTGCCGTGAATTCTGACTGGGCCTGCTTCCTGCGCTCCTCGCCGGCTGCCTGGGATTCGCGCAGCCGGCCCACTTCGGCCTGCGCCGATTCGACCCTCGATCTCGCCGCCGCAACCTGGCCTGCCAGCCGCGCCAGGCCTTCGCGCCGGTCGGCTGCAGCCCGGAGGGCGGCTGTGAGACGCTGTTCCTCGGCGGCCGCGGCATTTTCGGCCTCGCTTTTTGCGGCGCTGGCTGCCTCCAGGGCAGTGCGTCTGCCGACGATGAGCTGTTCGAGTTCCGCCTGTTCGGCCCGGACGCGGGCCGCCTGCCGCTCCAGCTGGTCCGGGTCCCGGCCCGGCTCGGGTGCGGCGTCCGCCGAGCCCAGCAGCCGGCACCGTTCCTGCGCCAGTGATCCGAGGGACCGCAGCCGTTCGCGTCCCGCCGAGAGCTGGTACCACGTATCCCGCGCCGCGTTCAGCCGGGGCGTGGCAGCAGCGGCAAGCTGTTCCAGCGTCGCCTGGCGCTGGCGCCCGGCCTCGAGATCCCGTTCGACGACGGCCCGCCGGGCTTTCAGCGCGGTTTCGTCGGCAACTTCCTGCGCCAGGTTGGTGCGGAGCTGGACGAGGTCGTCGGCAAGCAGCCGTGCCCGGGCGTCCCGGACCTCGAACTGCACTGTCTGGGCACGCCGTGCAATCTCGGCCTGTTTGCCCAGCGGCGTGAGCTGCCGCCGGATTTCCCCGGTGAGGTCGCTGAGCCTTTGAAGATTGGCCTGCATGGCCTCCAGCTTGCGGACGGTCTTTTCCTTCCGCCGGCGGTGCTTGAGGATGCCTGCGGCTTCCTCTATGAACCCCCGGCGGTCCTCGGGCGTGGCGTGCAGTACCTTGTCCAGCTGGCCCTGGCCTACGATGACGTGCATTTCCCGTCCCAGGCCCGAATCCGAGAGCAACTCCTGGATATCCAGCAGGCGGCACGCGGCCCCGTTGATGGCGTACTCGGAACCCCCCGTGCGGAACAGGGTCCGGGAGATCGTCACTTCGCTGTATTCAATGGGCAGCGCCCCGTCCGCGTTGTCGATGGTCAGAGAGACGTGCGCCCGTCCCAAGGGCGGCCGGCCGGAGGTGCCGGCGAAGATGACGTCTTCCATCTTGCCGCCGCGGAGGGTCTTGGCTCCCTGCTCGCCCATGACCCAGGACAGGGCATCGACCACGTTGGACTTGCCCGAGCCGTTGGGCCCCACCACCGCGGTGACGCCGGGCTCAAAGTCGAAGGTCGTCGCCGAGGCAAACGACTTGAAGCCCCTGACGGTCAGACTTTTGAGGTGCAAGGTGTTTCGGATCTCCTGAATGGCGGCAGCGGCTGCGTTCCTGCCCTAAATCTACTGCCACGGGGCCGGGAATCCGCGGATTTACGGCGTTCCGGCCACAGAGACAACGGTCACCAGCGGCCGTTTCGGGGTCGCGGCTGGCACACGGGGCAGGTATAGGAGGAGCGGTTCATGAACATGTCGCGCCGCATGCGGCTCACGATGCCGGATGAGGCACAGCGTCGGCACTGCTCCCCTTCGCGGCCGTAGGCGTCCAGGGAACGGCTGAAGTAGCCGGACGCACCGTTGACGTTCACATACAGGGAGTCGAAACTCGTCCCGCCTGCGGCAAGGGCGTCAAGCATGACCTCCCTGGCCGCGGTGAGCACGCGCTCGGCCTCTGTCCGCCGCAGGGTATCGGTGGGGCGGGCGTAATGGAGTTTCGCCCGCCAGAGGGCCTCGTCCGCGTAGATGTTGCCGATTCCGGACACCAGCCCTTGATCGAGGAGGGCCCTTTTCAGGCCGGTCTTGCGGCTGCGCAGCCGGCGGTAAAAGTCCCCAAACGAGAAGTGCGGGTCCAGGGGGTCGCGCGCGATGTGCGACGCCTCCTCAGCGATCAGGGGCAGCGGCTTTTCGGCCAGCCCTCCCGGGCCGGCGTCGTCCGTGGGAACGAGCGACGTGACGAACAGGCCCCCGAATATCCGCTGGTCGACGAAGCGGAGCTGCCCGGGCATGCCGTCCCGCGGGCTCAGGTGAAGGCGGACCTTGAGGTGCTTCTCGTCCGGCACAGTACTGTCCTGCATCAGGAGTTGGCCGCTCATGCCGAGATGGGCCATCAGCGCCACCTTCGGGCGGTCAGCGGCCTCGGAAACAGCGCCGGCGTCCTGCAGCGGCATCCACAGGAATTTCCCGCGGCGCACGATGTCCAGGACCGTGGCGCCTTCAAGGTTTCCGGCGAAGTCTTCGGGCCCGAGGGCGTGGCGCCGCACAGACCGTGGATCCACCACGTCAACGCCGGTGATGGTCCTGCCGAGAACCCAGTTGACCAGGCCGCGGCGGACCACCTCCACTTCGGGAAGTTCAGGCACCGGTCACCTAGGCGCCGGCGGCGGATTCCGGAGACGGGTCCGCCGGTCCCGTGGCTGTGCCTGAAAGTCTCCGCCATGCGTCGGCCGCAGCTTCCTGCTCCGCTTCCTTCTTGGAATGCCCGGTGCCCGTGCCGCAGGGCTTGCCGCCAATCTGCAGCTCCGCGATGAACGTCCGCGCGTGGTCCGGCCCGGAGCCCTCCACGGCGTAGTAGATGCTCCCGAGCTGACGCCCCGCAGCCAGCTCCTGGATGCTGGTCTTCCAGTCGGTGCCGGCCCCAAGGGCGGCGGCGTCCTTCAGGAGCGGACCGATCAGACGCATGACCAGCTGCCGGGCGGTCTCGATGTCGTTGGAGACGTAGGTGGCGCCAATGAGCGCCTCCATGGTGTCCGCCAGGATCGAGGCTTTGTTCTTGCCCTCGGTGAGCTTCTCGCCCTGCCCAAGGTAGATGTAGTCACCAATGCCCAGGCTGCGTCCGATGCCCGCGAGTGCCCGCGTGCTGACCACGGCCGAGCGCCGCTTGGCGAGGTCGCCCTCGGGAAGGGTCGGGTTATCGCGGTACAGCGCGTCCGTCACTGAGAACCCCAAAATGGAGTCGCCCAGGAACTCAAGCCGTTCGTTGGTGGGTATGCCGCCGTTTTCGTAGGCGTAGGAACGGTGTGTCAGAGCAAGACGAAGCGTCCCGGCGTCAATGGAGACACCGAGACGCTTCAGAAGCTCTTCAGTTGAAGACATCCTTTTCAGCCTGTGGGCCGATTAGACGTCCGCGACCTTGCGGCCCTTGTACTCAAGGAACAGCGCAGTGCCAGCCGAGTCGGTAACGACCTTTGCCTGGTGCGGCAGGCTGTAAGTAACCTGGCCGTTCTCGACGGTCTTCACCAGGTGGGGGGCAGTCGCCTTCCACTGGGAGCGGCGGGCGCGGGTATTCGAGCGAGACATTTTCCGCTTGGGAACAGCCACGGCTAACTCATTTCTCTCTAGAAAAACACTTACAAATCAATTTTGCCGGTCAGGCTTAGCCAGATCAGCCAGGGCAGCCCAGCGAGGATCTACGATCTCGTGGTGGTGCCCCGGCTCGTCTTCCAGGCGTGCCCCACATTCGGAACACAGGCCCTGGCAGTCTTCCCGGCATACCGGCTGGAACGGCAGCATGGTTACAACCGCGTCCCGCAACACCGGCTCAAGATCGATCAGATCGTGCTCGACTCGACGTTGCTCTTCATCGTCTTCTTCGTCGGAAGGCAAGGCGCCCTCGTAGAAGAAAAGTTCTTGCACATTGACTTCAAGGTCATACGCAAGGGGATCCAGGCATCGGCCACACTCGCCGGTTACTTCGGCGACTGCGGTTCCTGATACCAGAATTCCTTCGTGTACGGCCTCGAGCCTCAGGTCCAGCTCGATGTCCGAGCCTTCCTGAACGCCAATGAGCGCCACGCCAAGATCACCTGGCGCGGGTACATGTTCCGTCAGTGTACGCATGCTCCCCGGACTGCGTCCGAGGTCCTTGACATCAAGCATCAAGGGCGAACTAGCATCTCGCTTAATGAGAACTCCTGTTGAACATATGACCGACGTATTATCTTAGCCTGAAGTCCGCGAAGGACTCAAACCGGGTGCCGGCCCTGCAGACGGAATTACCCCGGCCGGCGTGACAGTGCCGGAAGGCGCCGCACAACGGACGGAAGCCGGAATGTACCGCTCAAGCCTACCCTCTTGACGGCTGGCCCGAGGCAGGCGCGCCCGCTAGAAGCCGTTTCAGGACGGACCTCGGGACAAACTCCGACACATTGCCGCCGAGCGTGAACACTTCCTTGATCAATGTCGAGGAGAGGTGCAGGTAGTGCGACTCGGCCGGCAGGAACACCGTTTCCACGCCGCTCAGCTGGCGGTTCATCGTGGCCATGGGAAGTTCGTAGTCGAAGTCCGACGACGATCGCAGGCCCTTGACGATGGCGGAGACGCCCCGCTGGCGGCAGTATTCGGCAAGGAGGCCCTCGCCGACCGGTTCCACGACGATGCCGCGCAGGGACGCAAGCGTCTCCTTGGCCATCTCGATCCGGTCTTCCAGGGGAAAGCGGTACTTTTTGGCGTAGTTGGTGGACACCGCCACGATCACTTCGTCGAAGAGGCTCGCGGCTCGGGCGATGACCTCGAGGTGTCCATTGTGGATGGGGTCGAAGGAGCCTGGGCATACGGCGCGTCTCATGCTCCGAACCTACCGTATCTGCCAGCCGGGATACCATGATTTGATGCATCGGCCGCGTGGGAAAACGGGCTGAACGGACAGGCAGGACGGCAATGACAGAGACACTTCCGGCGCCTTGGCAGCGCGCTGCCACCGGGGCCAACCTCCTGGCGTCCGACGGCACCCTCGGCGTCACGATCTTCGAGGAGATGACCACGTTGGCTGTCCGGACCGGGGCAATCAACCTCGGCCAGGGATTCCCTGATGAGGACGGTCCCGCCGAGATCAAGGCCGCGGCCCAGGCGGCCATCGCGCGGGGTTCGAACCAATACGCGCCCGGCAAGGGCATCCCCGAACTCCGGCAGGCCGTCGTGGCACACCAGCAGCGTTTCTACGGGCTGAATCCGGACCCCGATACCGAAATCATTGTCACCACGGGCGCCACCGAAGCGATCGCCGCTTCATTGATGGCACTGGTTGGCCCGGGCGACGAAGTCCTGACCTTTGAGCCGTTCTACGACTCCTACGGCGCGATCATCGGCCTGTCCGGAGCCACCCACGTCACGGCGCCGCTGCTTGCCCCGGACTTCATGCCCGATCCCGCTGCCCTTGAAGACGCCTTCAGCAGCCGCACGAAGGCCGTAGTCATCAACAACCCGCACAACCCCACCGGAGCCGTCTTCCCGGCGGAAGTACTCCAGCGTGTGGTTGACCTTGCGCGGCAGCACGGCGCCCTCATCATCACGGACGAGGTCTACGAGCACCTGACGTTCGGCGTGCGCCACGTCCCGGTTGCCACACTGCCCGGTGCCGCCGAACGGACGGTCACAATTTCCTCGGCAGGAAAGACCTTCTCCTTCACGGGGTGGAAGATCGGCTGGCTGAGCGGTCCGGAGCACCTGGTTTCCGCGATCCGGACCGTGAAGCAGTTCCTGACGTACAGTTCCGGCACGCCCTTCCAGAGCGCCATTGCCGCCGGGCTGGCGCTGCCGGACTCCTTCTACGATGACATCGCAGCCACACTGGGCAAGAAGCGCGACATCCTGAGCGATGGGCTCAGGGCGGCGGGCCTGGACGTGTTCACGCCGAAAGGCACCTACTTCGTGAACGTCGACACCTCTCCGCTGGGCATCAGCGATTCCGTGGAACTCGCCCGCCGGCTGCCTGCCCTCGTGGGCGTGGCAGCCATCCCGGTTCCGGTGTTCTGCCACCCGGAAGGCGCCGAGCGGACCAGGAGCCTGCTGCGGTTCGCCTTCTGCAAAAAGACCGAAGTGCTTGAGGAAGCGGCTGCCCGGCTGGCGACACTGCGGGACAGGCTCTGATAATGGTGGACGGCCCGGCACCGGTGTCCCGCTACCTGCGGACCACGGGCCAGCACGCCGTCATCGAACCCGACACGTACACCGACGGCGGCTTCGTGCTCAAGATCGGCGGAGCGGAACAGTCGCATGTCGATCTGGCCGACCCAGGGGACATCTTCTATGAGTACCTGCGCAGGATCGGTCACGTCGTCGATCTTGCCGCCCCCTGGGGCGAGCCTGTCACCGCCCTGCATCTGGGAGCCGGTGCGTTGACCCTCGTCCGGTACATCCAGGCGACCCGCCCCGGATCCCTGCAGTACGCAGTGGAACTGGAACGGGAGCTGCTGGACTTCGTGCTCGAGCAGCTTCCGCTGCCCGACGGCACCCGGCTGCACACCGTCATCGGCGACGCCCGCGCAGCACTGGCGGAGCTTCCCGCCGAACTGCGCTTCGACGTCGTGATCCTGGACATCTTCTCGGGCCCCGACGCTCCGGAGCATATCGCCTGCAAGGAGTTCTACGAGGAAGCGGCGGCGCTGCTGTCCGAACGGGGCGTACTGATTGTGAATGTCGGTGACGAACCGGGCCTCACCCTGGTCCGCAGCCAGGTCGCCGCACTGCGGCGTGCCATGACAGACGTCGCCGCCGTCGCGGAGTCCGGCATGTTCACGGGCCGGTATCCCGGGAACATCATCCTGGCGGGCACCCAGAAGCCCTGGCCGGCGGAATGGACCGCAGCCCTGACGGCCCGAGGGCCGCATCCGGCCACGGTGCTGGCCGGGGTGGAACTGGACCCGTTCTCAGGCTGAGGCGATTTGGAAGAGCTCAGTCCTCCGCCGCCTGGTCAACATCCACTTCCTGATCGCTGGGCGGCTCGGCAAACCACAGCCGCGTCTCGCCGTACTTCTTTTCCGCAAACCGTTCCAGGACTGCGGGCCAGGACGGCTCCGGTGACCTGGACGACCGCTCCACCACCACCACGGCTCCGGGCGCCAGGTGCCGGCCCAGTTTCTCCAGGACGGCGGCCAGGGCGGGTTCGTCCAAGGGGTACGGCGGGTCCAGGAAAGCGACGTCCCACTGGATGTCTCCGTCCGTCCGCTCAAGGAACGACTCCACCCGCGAGCGGTGCACGGTGACTGCCTTCCGGCCCAGCACGGTGTTGATCATGTCCGCGTTCCGCTGGCAGACCGAGCTGGCCCTGGCGTCGAACTCCACCAGGTCAACGGCCTGCGCTCCCCTGCTGGCGCTCTCCACGCCCAGCGATCCGGAGCCGGCGTACAGGTCGAGCACGCGCGCACCGGCCAGGACGTCGAAGGCGTCCAGCCGGGAAAAGAGCGCTTCCTTGACACGGTCGGTGGTGGGCCGGGTCATCGAGCCCGGCACGCTGACCAGCGGCGTTCCTCCCGCAGCCCCTGCGACGATCCGGCTCATGCTGCCGGCCCCGATTCTTCTGCCGGGAGTGCGGTTGCTTCGGTTCCCAGCGCATCCCTGGTGCTAGCCGCGTTCAAGGAACGCCTCCTTCTCGGGGTTCAGGTAGTCGTCGATGGCCTCGGCCAGGGCAGGGTGGTCCCCGAGTGACGGGTCACGGCCCACGATCTCCTGGGCATCCTGCCGGGCCCGGGCGATGATGTCCTCGTGCTCGAGCACCCTGAGGAGCCTCAGCGTGGACCTGCCACCGGATTGGGAGGCACCCAGGATGTCGCCCTCGCGCCGCAGCTTCAGGTCCTCTTGGGACAGTTCGAAGCCGTCGGTGGTCGCCGCCACGGCGTCCAGCCTGCGGCGGCTCGGATGCCCCGGCTCCAGGGCGGTGACCAGCAGGCAGGTGCCCGGGAGGCCCCCGCGGCCCACGCGGCCCCGCAGCTGGTGGAGCTGCGATATCCCGAAACGGTCCGCATCCAGGATGACCATCAGGGTGGCATTGTGCACGTCCACGCCCACCTCGATCACCGTCGTGGACACCAAGAGCTTCGTTTCGTTGGCGGTGAACGACGCCATGGTTTCTGATTTCACGGGCGGATCCTGGCGCCCGTGCAGGGGCGCCAGGGGCACGCCGGCCAATGCCGGTTCCTCGCGGAGATGCTCGACGACGGCCGTCACCGAGGCGAGCTCCCGCCCGGCGGCGTCGTCCTCCAGTTCCCCGGGGCCTGGTTCCGCTTCGCCGGGACTGAAGTCGCCGTCGTCGTCCGTTCCGATCTTCGGGCACACGACGTAGACCTGATGCCCGGCGTCGATCTCTTCCCTGGACCGGGACCAGATCCGCGAGGCCCAGCCCGGGTTCTCCGCCAGGCCCACGACATGGGTGGTGATCGGTGCCCTGCCCGCCGGCAGTTCGTCGAGCACGGAGGTTTCGAGGTCCCCGAACACCGTCATGGCCACGGTCCGGGGAATGGGCGTGGCGGTCATGACCAGAAGGTGCGGGGGCTTGCTCGCCTTCGCCCTGAGGGCATCGCGCTGTTCCACGCCGAAACGGTGCTGCTCGTCCACCACAATGAGGCCGAGGTCGTAGAAGGAGACGTTGTCGCTGAGCAGGGCGTGGGTGCCGATGACAATGCCGGCGGTGCCGGACGCGGCGTCGAGCAATGCCTGCTTGCGCGCGGCGGTGGGCATGGAGCCGGTGAGCAGGCTGACCTGGACAGCCTTGCCGCCCAGGCCGCCCAGCAGCCCGTCGGCGGCGAGCGGCCCGAGTGTCCTCCGGATGGATTCAAAGTGCTGCGCGGCCAGGACTTCCGTGGGCGCCAACAGTGCGGCCTGTCCCCCGGCGTCCACCACCTGGAGCATGGCCCGGAGCGCCACGATCGTCTTGCCGGAGCCGACCTCCCCCTGCAGGAGCCTGTTCATGGGGCCGCCCTGGGACAGCTCGGCGGCGAGGGTCTTGCCTACGGCGGACTGGCCGGCGGTCAGGGTGAACGGAAGCTGGCGGTCAAAGGCAGCCAGCAGCCCGTCCGGCACCGGCCTCCGCGCCGTTGCTTCCTCGGCGGCCAGCTGGGCGCGCCGGCGCGCCAGGGCGGACTGCAGCACCAGGGCCTCCTGGTACCGGAACCGGTCGCGTGCCCGGCGCCAGTCCCCGGGCGTCTCCGGAGCATGGATCAGGCGGTACGCCTCGGGCATGGGCAGGAACTTTTCACGGGCGGAAATGCCGGCTGGCAGCGGGTCCGCCAGAGCCCCGAGGTCCACAGTGTCCAGCAGCGTGGAGATGACCTTTTGGATGGACCAGCTGGTGAGCTTGGCGGTGGCCGGATAGACGGGGATGGGCATCGCCGCAAGCTTTTCGGGGTCCATGCCGGGAGTGTCCGGGTCTTCATCGAGCAGCAGGAAATCCGGGTTGGTCAGCCCCAGGGTTCCGCCGTAGCGGGTGACCTTGCCGGAGAACATGGCCCGGCGGCCGGGCTGCAGCTCGGCCCTGGCGCGGTAGCCGTTGAAGAAGCTGACCTTCATCGTTCCGGGAATCCCGGAGCCGGGGTTTCCCGGTCCTTGCCGGCGCGGGGTGCCGGCGTCGTCGGAAATCACGACGTCGGTCAGGGAGCCGCGCCTGGCGCGCATCTGCCGGGTACTGTTGGAGACGACCCGTGCGATCAGCGTCACTTCTTCGTCAAGGGGCACCTCGCTGATCGGTGTGAGCTCGCCCCGGCTCAGGTATCGGCGCGGAAAGTAGTTGAGCAGTCCGCCCACCGTGGTGATGCCCAAGTGTTTTTCGACGACGGCGGCGGAGCGCTTGCCGATCCGGCGCTCCAAGCCCAGTTCAAGCTCGGTGTTCATCATCCATCAAGGCTCCGGGCATCGAGGCTCCCGGCATCAAGACTCCGGGTATCGGCAGCCAGCGGTTCGGGGTCCCGCGGCAGGGCGAGCTCGCTGACTGACACGTCAGTGGGCTCCCCGAGGGAACGGATCATCCTGAGGGCCGGCTCGGAATCCAGCACGTGCGCGTGGACGCGCCAGCGGTACCGCCCTTCCGCATCCGGGGATCGCTCCACCTGGCTCAGGATCACCGAATCGCCGAGTTCATCGAGGCGTTGCCTGAGCGTGGCGGCGTCCAGCGGCGACAGGCTGACGGTGCACATGACCTCCACGCCGTCGTCGACCGGCAGGTCGGCATGGATGTGGGGATCCTGCACATCGTAGCCGTGCAGTCCGTCCAGCAGTTCGTTCTGGAGTTCCCCGCCGAGCACCGCCGACCGCAGGCAATCGAGGATCAGGAGCATCCCGACGCCGCCGGCGTCCACGACGTGGGCGGCCTGCAGGGCGTCCAGCTGCGCTTCTGTGCGGATGACGGCGTCGAGGGCCGCCTCCACGGCGGCATCCAGCACCAGGCCCAGGGCCTGGTTGCTGTCATTTCCGTTCTGCGTGGCGTCAACCGCGGCCGCTGCCCGTGCCGCGGCCTCCATGACGGAGAGCATGGTGCCGGGAACGGGATCGCTGAGAGCCGACCAGGCGCGGATTTGTGCCCGGTTCAGCGCAGCGGCCAGCAGCGTGGCAGTGAGCCGGGTGTGTCCGGACAGGGGCTCGGCGGCGGCGCACAGGAAAACCGAGAAAAGCGTGCCCGAGTTTCCCCGGGCCTGTTCCATGGCGGCCTGGCCTGCCTTGGCAAGCACGGCGCCGACGTCGTTCTGGAGCGAATCTTCGCCCGGCGCGGTTTCCTGCAGGGAACGGGTGGCCGCCCGGATGGTCAGGTAAAGGTTGGTGCCGGTATCGCCGTCTGGCACCGGGAAGATGTTGATGGCATTGAGGCGGTCGCTGTGGTTCCCCAGGGCCGTCTCTGCCTTGCCCAACCACCGCTTCATCGCTAGCGCGTTGGCGGCAATCTTAGTCTGCAAAGTGATCCCATCCCACGGAGTCTGCGGGCCGTCCCGCGATCTTTACGCCCGCGGCTTCATTCGTGCCGCGGGTCTGTACTGAGCCTATCCCAGAGAAGCCGGGCGGCAGCTGAACGTGTGCAGGGAATGTGGCAAGCAGACCGTGGTCCTCGCCGCCGCCCAGCACCCAGGCCAGCGGATCGGCGCCGAGCAGGGCGGCGGCGGTCTCCAGCGGCGCCGTCAGCAGCTTCAGCTTCCCGGGATCGAGATCCAGGACCACGCTGCCCGCGATGGCCAGCCTGGTGCCGTCCCGCACAAGGCCATCGGAGATGTCCATCATGGAGGTGGCCCCAGAGAGCCGGGCCAAGGGGCCGGCCTCAAGGGGCGGCTCGGGGCGGCATTGAAGGTCCAGGAGGTGCCTCAACTCCGGGCTCAGCGACTCCACCGGGTGCTGCGACTCCAGGAGGGCAAGCCCGGCCGCGGCCCGGCCGGCGTTCCCTGCAATGGCCAAGGTGTCGCCGGCGGACGCCCCGGAGCGGAGCACCGGCCGCCCGCCGCTGAGGGTGCCGAGGACCGCCACCGTCACAGAGAGCTCGCCCCCGCGGCCCAAATCTCCGCCGGCGACGGAGCACGATCCGGCACCGAGCTTCCCAATGGCGGCGGCCAGTCCGTCCGCCAGGTCCTCGACCCAGTCCACGGGAGTGGCCGCCGGCATGGTCAGACTCACTACCAGTGAGGTTGCCGTAGCGCCCATGGCATTGATGTCGCTGAGGTTCTGGGCAGCCGCCTTCCAGCCCACGTCATAGCCTGTGGTCCGGTAGCCGTTGTTCCACTGGAGCCGGAAATCCTGGTCCTGCACCTGGGTATCGATGCTCACGACCGTCCGACCGTCCGGAGCAGCGACGACCGCGGCATCATCGCCGGGCCCGAGGAGAACAGCAGCGCTGTGTGCCGCGCCCAACTCCAGCCGCGGAAAGATCCGCGTGAGCAGCTCGGCTTCGGACAGTTCTGCGACAGTCAGTGGTGTTTGGGGCACGCCACTACGCTACCGCGGCGGGCGGACATTGTTTCCTGCCGGACACCGGCGTCCGGTTGGATTCAGGCAATTCCTGCGGCGGCGCCGGGATAGGGTTAACCCATGCACTGCCCCTGCGCCGTCCGTGAACCTGCTGGAAACAGATCAGCTCGCAGCCTTTGGCTCCGCGGACCGGCCGGAAGGCCGCGCACCTTGGCCGTCCTCGCGATGGCGGCAGCAGCCGGGCTCGCCCTGGGCGGATGCGCCCCCGCCGTCGATGTTGCCCCCGCCGCGGATGCGGCGGACCCGGGCTGTGCCCCCATGATGGTGGCGCTCCCGGACGCCATCGGCGAACACCGCCTCCGGAAAACCAACAGCCAGGCGACGGCCGCGTGGGGCGATCCGTCCCGGGTCATCCTGCGCTGTGGCGTCAACGTCCCCGGGCCCACCACCGACCGCTGCGTCAGTGTCAACGACGTGGACTGGGTCATCAAGGAGGGCAATCCCGTGTGGACGCTGACCACGTTCGGGCGCGAGCCGGCAACGGAGATCCTGATGGACCCGGACAAGATCAGCTCAGCTACCGTGCTCGCCGATCTCTCGGCGGCGGCCGCGAAGATCAAAGCGAGCCGCAACTGCGTGGGCCAGGAGGACCTGCAGGACCTGCCGGCGAGCAAATAGGGTACGGCAGGCCGGCAGCGGGTCCCGGCGCCTAGCGAGCCCGGGCGGCTAGCGGAGTCCGGTCTTGCGCGTGAGTGCCAGGTGGATCAGTTCGTCGATCAGGTCCGGATAGCTCAGGCCGGAGGCCGCCCACATCTGCGGATACATGCTCTTCGGCGTAAACCCTGGCATGGTGTTGATCTCATTGATGATGACCGCACCGTCCGGGGTGTAGAAGAAATCAACCCGGCTCAGGCCTTCTGCTCCGACGGCGTCGAACGCCACCGCCGCGAGTTCGCGGACCCTCGTTATGGCTTCCTCAGGCATGTCGGCCGGGCAGCTGAGTGCCGCAGCGTCATCAACGTACTTGGCGTCGAAGTCGTAGAACTGGTGGTCGCCGGCCGCCACTGTAATCTCCCCAGGCAGGGAGGTCCGGGGCGCGTCGGAGCCACGGCCCTCCAGCACGGCACACTCGATTTCCCTGCCGACGATGCCCGCCTCGATGACGAGCTTGGGGTCATGTTCGCGGGCGGCTTCGATCGCGGCATCAAGGTCATCCAGCGAATCCACCTTGGAGATGCCCATGGACGAACCGGCACGGGCTGGCTTGACGAACACGGGGTAGCCGAGAAGATCCACGCGCTTGCGGACAGATTCGGAATCGACGCGCCACTGCCGGTCCGTCACGGCGATGTAGGGGCCCACGCGCAGGCCGGCGGCCTCGAAGACCACCTTCATGAAGTGCTTGTCCATGCCTACGGCCGATGCCAGCACTCCGGCGCCGACGTAGCGGGTGTCCGAAAGCTCCAGGAGTCCCTGGATAGTTCCGTCCTCACCGAACGGTCCGTGAAGCAGGGGGAAGACCACGTCCACCGTCCCGAGTTCCCGGGGAACCTCGTTGGGCGACGCCACGATGAGCTGGTGCTCCCCGCCGATTTGGGCCAGCGTCACCGTCTGGTCCGACGGCGCCACCTCGGGCAGCGAGGAGGATGCGAGCGACCACTGCCCCGTGTCCCCGGCGGCGAGGACCCACTGGCCGGACTTGGCGATTCCGATGGGAATGACGTCGTATTTGTTGCGGTCGATCGCTCCCAGCACGCCGGCTGCGGTGACGCAGCTGACAGCGTGTTCGCTGGAACGGCCACCAAAGAGCACCGCAACGCGGGGCTTGCGCGTCGTGGCGTTGTCCGCTGCGGTCAAGTTTTCTTCCGACACTGTCAGTAATCGCCTTCGGGTTTCAGTTCCCGGGCCAGCAGTAGCGGCCCCAGTTGGTCAACGGACAATTTTCCGGCCAGCACCGCGACCACGGCCGCGGTGATGGGCATTTCGACACCGAGCTTACCGGCAAGTTCATGGACTGCCTGGCCGGACTTGATGCCTTCGGCGGTTTGGGTCATCTTTTCCGCCACTTCATCCAGGGTGAGGCCCTGGCCGAGCAGGCGGCCGGCGGTGTGGTTCCGCGAAAGCGGCGATGAGCAGGTGGCAACAAGGTCCCCCAGACCGGCCAGGCCGGCCATGGTCTGCGCCTCGCCGCCCAGGGCGAGAGCCAGCCGGGAAGTTTCGGCGAGCCCGCGCGTGATGACCGAGGCCTTGGTGTTGTCCCCCATCTGCTTTCCTTCACAGATGCCCACGGCCAAGGCAATGACGTTCTTGACGATGCCACCGATTTCGACGCCGACGACATCTGAGGTGGTGTAGGGGCGGAAATACGGTGCAGTGCAGCTCCGCGCGATCCAGCCGGCCGTTGCGGAGTCCGCGCAGGCCACAACTGAAGCCGTGGGCTCTTCCCGCGCGATTTCCATGGCCAGGTTGGGTCCGGAGATCACGGCAATGCGGTCATCCGGGATGTCCAGCTCCTCCCGGATGACCTCGCTCATGCGTGCGTCGGTGCTCAGCTCGAGGCCTTTCATGAGGGACACCACCACGGCGTCCGGCTCCAGCAGGCCCTTCCACTCGCGCAGCTGCAGCCGCAGTGACTGCGCCGGCACGGCGAGCACCACCAGATCGGCCCCTGCGAGCACCTCCGCGACGTCCGTGGACGCCGAAATGCTCGGCGGCAGTTCGACGTCGGCCAGGTACTGGGGATTGCGGTGGAGGCTGTTGATCTGCTCCACAACCTCCGGGCGGCGCCCCCAGATGCGGATGCGGCGATCGGCGCCCGAGGCCGTGGCTGCATCGCCGAGGATCTTAGCGAACGTGGTACCCCAGGATCCCGCGCCCAGGACCGCCACCGACAGGGCGGAGCCGGTCCGGACCTGCCCAGGCGTCATTTTCCACCCCGCTCAACGTCGCGGCCGTGCTTCGTCTGGTTGTGCGCGGCAGGGTCCCAGCGTTTGGCAGGGGCCTGCTCTCCCCGGAGCTCGGCAAGCAGGCCGGTAACGGCATCCATGATGACCTCGGTGGCCTCCATGAGGGTGGCCTTGTCCCTAGGCCGTCCCTCGAAGCGGGAGAGGTCCACCGGATCACCGATCAGGATCCTGGACGTTTTCCTCGGAAAAAGGTGGAACCGTTTGGCATACCGCGGGAAGACCTCATGGGCACCCCAGTGGGCCATGGGCACGACGGGGATGCCGCCCTCAAGCGCCAGCCGCGCGGCACCGGTGTGGCCCTTCATGGGCCAGAGGTCGGGGTCGCGCGTCAGCGTACCCTCCGGATAGATAACGATCGCCCCGCCCTCGGCCACAATCTCCTTGGCGAGCTGCAGCGAGCGGTTCGCGCCCGCCGTCGAGCGTTCCACCGGAATCTGCTTGACGGCGTGGAGCACGCTGCCCAGTACCGGTACCTTGAAAAGCCCGGCCTTCGCGAGGAAGTGCGGTGCCCGCTTTTGGTTGTAGAGCATGTGCCCGATCACAATGGGATCGATCTCGGTGCAGTGGTTGGGCGCGGCAATGAAACCGCCGACGGGAAGTTTTTCCGTGCCTACCCACTTCTTGTTCATCATTAAGTTCAGCAGGGGCCGGGCGATCCCGGCAATGATCACAAATGTGATGTGGCTTTTCGCCGATTCCTTCACCGGGCCACGCTACTTCTCAGAAGTGATGTCGAAGTCGGCCCCGAGTCCTGCCAGCTTTTCAGTAAAGCGCTCGTAACCGCGGTTAATAATGTCGATGCCTGTCACCCGGGACGTGCCCGTCGCTGCCAAGGCGGCGATGAGGTGGCTGAAACCACCGCGGAGGTCGGGAACATCGATGTCCGTGCCCTTAAGCTGCATAGGGCCGGAAATGACGGCTGAATGCCGGAAGTTCCGCTGCCCGAAGCGGCACGGCACGCTGCCCAGGCATTCCCGGTGGACCTGGATGCTGGCCCCCATGCGGATCAGGGCGTCGGTGAAGCCAAAGCGGTTCTCGTACACGGTCTCGTGCACAATCGACACGCCCTCGGCCTGCGTCAGTGCCACCACGAGCGGCTGCTGCCAGTCCGTCATGAAGCCGGGGTGCACGTCGGTCTCAAGCACCAGCGGCGAGAGCTTGCCGCCGCGGTGGTAGAAGCGGATGCCGTCGTCGCCGATGTCCATGCCGCCGCCCACCTTGCGGAAGGTGTTCAGGAAAGTCATCATGTCGCGCTGGGACGCACCTTGAACAAAGATGTCGCCGCGGGTCACCAGCGCAGCGGACGCCCAGGAGGCCGATTCGTTGCGGTCAGCAAGTGCCCGGTGGTTGTAGCCGCCAAGGTCACGGACACCTTCAATGCGGATGGTGCGGTCCGTCTGGACGCTGATGATGGCGCCCATCTTCTGCAGCACCGCAATCAGGTCGACGATCTCCGGCTCGGTGGCGGCGCCGGAGAGCTCCGTGATGCCCTCGGCACGCGTCGCGCTGAGGAGGACCTGCTCCGTGGCGCCGACCGAGGGATACGGCAGGGAAATCTTGGCTCCGTGGAGTCCCTTGGGCGCGGAAATGTGAATGCCGCCCGGGCGCTTCTCCACGACCGCACCGAACTGGCGCAGTACATCCAGGTGGAAGTCAATGGGGCGGTCACCGATCTTGCAGCCGCCAAGATCGGGGATGAAGGCCTCTCCGATGGCGTGGATCAGCGGCCCGCACAGCAGGATCGGGATGCGGGAATCACCGGCGTGGGCGTCGATGGCGGTGCTGGGCGCCGTCTTGGCGTCCTTCGGGTCCAGTGTGAGGTCACCGCTGACGGGATCCTTCTCTACCGTGACGCCGTGGAGCTGAAGCAGGCTGGTGACAACCTCGACGTCCTTGATTTCCGGAACGTTCCGGAGCACTGACGGCTCGTTGCCCAGCAGCGCCGCCACCATGGCCTTGGGTACAAGGTTCTTGGCACCGCGGACGTGGACACGGCCAGTAAGCGGGACGCCTCCGCGGATTGTCAGAACACTACTCATTTACCGGTTTCCTCACGACTACTCGCCCCCAAATCCTTACAAAGGCACCAGCTAAGCATATGAGCTTGCGTTACCGAACCGAAATACGGCCCCTTCTGCCGCAAGCGCAATGGCCCGGGGAGCACTGTTAAGGCCCGCCGCATGGTATGCGACGGGCCTCACTGCCACGCTGGCCCCAGAGTATGCCTGGGGAAGAATTTCTAGGACAGCCTGGCCGGCAGGGTCTTCGGCTTGAAGGCCGGCCGGGTGGCCTCGTAGGTGGTGATGTCTTCCTCGTGCTGCAGGGTCAGGCCGATGTCGTCCAGGCCTTCGAGCAGCCGCCACCGCGTGTAGTCATCGATCGCGAACGGAGCAACGAGGTTGCCGCAGGTGACGGTCTTGGACACGAGATCCACCGTCACCTCGGTGCCCGGGGCATTCTCCAGTGTCTTCCAGATGAGTTCGATGTCGTCCTGGGCGAGTTCGGCGGCCAGCAGGCCCTGCTTTCCGGAGTTGCCGCGGAAAATATCGGCGAACCGGGACGACAATACGGTCTTGAAGCCATAGTCCTTCAGCGCCCAGACGGCGTGCTCGCGGGAAGAGCCCGTGCCGAAGTCCGGACCGGCCACAAGAACCGAGCCGGCGCTGAACGGCGCCTGGTTCAGGATGAAGGACGGGTCCTTCCGCCAGGCCGAGAACAGCGCGTCCTCAAAGCCCGTGCGGGTGATCCGCTTGAGGTAGACAGCCGGGATGATCTGGTCGGTGTCGACGTTGCTCTGGCGCAGCGGGACGCCGATTCCGGTGTGGGTAGTGAACTTTTCCATGGGATCTTCCTAGGCTGCGTCGGTCTGGAGGGCTGCGGATTCCGGTGCCGGATCAAGGTCCGACGGCGAGCTCAGCGTGCCGCGCACGGCTGTGGCTGCTGCGACCACCGGCGATACGAGGTGGGTCCGGCCACCTTTGCCCTGACGTCCTTCAAAGTTGCGGTTGGAGGTGGACGCGCAGCGCTCCCCCGGCTCCAACTGGTCCGGGTTCATGCCCAGGCACATGGAGCATCCGGCGAAACGCCACTCCGCGCCGAAGTCCTTGAACACGCGGTCCAGACCTTCGGCTTCGGCCTCGAGGCGTACCCGGGCGGAACCCGGCACTACGAGCATGCGGACCTGGGGGTCCTTCTGGCGGCCGCGGATGATGTCTGCCGCGGCCCGCAGGTCCTCGATGCGGGAGTTGGTGCAGGAGCCCAGGAAGACTGTGTCAACCCGGATGTCCTTCATGCGCGTTCCCGCCTCCAGCCCCATGTACTGCAGGGCGCGTTCCGCCGCCGCCTTGGCGTTCTCGTCGCCAAAGTCGTTGGGGGAAGGCACCTTGTCCGAGAGCGAGACACCCTGGCCAGGGTTCGTACCCCAGGTGACGAACGGCTCAAGCGTGTCGGCGTCGAGGTCCACCTCGGCATCGAAGACGGCGTCGTCGTCGCTGCGGAGCGTGTTCCAGTATTCGACGGCGGCGTCCCAGTCAGCGCCTTCGGGCGCGTGCGGGCGGCCCTTCATGTAGGCATAGGTGGTTTCGTCAGGGGCCACCAGGCCGGCGCGGGCGCCGGCTTCGATGGACATGTTGCAGATGGTCATCCGGGCTTCCATGGACAGCGCCCGGATGGCCGAGCCGCGGTATTCCAGGACGTAGCCCTGGCCGCCGCCGGTGCCGATCTTGGCGATCACCGCGAGGATGATGTCCTTGGCCGTGACGCCGGGACGGAGGGTGCCCTCGACGTTGATGGCCATGGTCTTGAAGGGCTTCAGGGACAGCGTCTGGGTGGCCATGACGTGCTCCACCTCGGACGTGCCGATGCCCATGGCCAGCGCACCGAAGGCGCCGTGCGTGGACGTATGCGAATCGCCGCAGACCACGGTCATGCCCGGCTGGGTCAGGCCCAGCTGCGGACCCACGACGTGCACGATGCCCTGCTCTGCATCGCCGAGCGAATGGAGGCGGACGCCGAACTCCTGGCAGTTGTTGCGCAGGGTCTGGATCTGCGTGCGGCTGGTCAGGTCGGCAATTGGCTTGTCAATGTCCAGCGTGGGAGTGTTGTGGTCCTCAGTGGCGATGGTGAGGTCCGGGCGGCGCAGTTTGCGGCCGGCCAGCCGCAGCCCTTCGAAGGCCTGCGGCGAGGTCACCTCGTGAACGAGGTGAAGGTCGATGTAGAGAAGGTCCGGCTGTGCGTTGGCGCCGTCGCCATCGCCTTTGCGCACCACGTGCGCGTCCCAGACTTTCTCGGCCAATGTGTTCGCCATGGCCTTCTCCCTTCACTGCTGTTGATTGTTGATTCCACTGAAACAGCAGAGCCGTGTAATACGCCAGTCAAAAGATTTGCATCTCAGATAATGAGACGGCAATATCATTACATGGACAATTCTAGTGGAGTCGGTGTCATTGATAAAGCGGCCCAGGTGCTTGATGCACTCGAGGCCGGACCCACGACTCTGGCGCAGCTCGTCGCTGCCACGGGGCTGGCGAGGCCCACCGTGCACCGGCTCGCGCTGGCGCTCGTTCACCACCGCCTGGTGAGCCGGGACATCCAGGGCCGGTTCGTGCTGGGCAGCCGCCTGGTGGAACTCGCCTCGGCGGCCGGCGAGGACCGCCTCATCGCCTCGGCCGGCCCCGTGCTGATGCAGTTGCGCGACGCCACCGGCGAGAGCGCCCAGATCTTCCGCCGCCAAGGCGACTGGCGCGTCTGCGTCGCCTCCGCGGAGCGGCCGATCGGTCTCCGCGATACGATCCCCGTCGGCACGCAGCTGTCCATGAAGGCGGGCTCCGCAGCCCAGGTTCTGCTTGCGTGGGAAGACCACGACCGGCTGCTGGAGGGGCTGCAGTCCGCCCGCTTTACGCCCACTGTTTTGGCAGGAGTACGACGGCGGGGCTGGGGCCAGAGCCTCGGCGAACGTGAACCGGGGGTCGCCTCTGTTTCAGCGCCGGTCCGCGGACCCTCCGGACGGGTGATCGCCGCCGTTTCTATCTCCGGCCCCATCGAGAGGCTCACCCGCCAGCCCGGCAGGCTGCACGCGGAAGTCGTCTGCAACGCGGCCCGGGTCCTGACCGAGGCTCTCCGCAAGAACAACGACTGACCCTTACCGGTTCCCACCGCCTCCGCTCCCGGGGTTTCGGCTGGCAGTAGTCTGGGCGGATGACGAGCTACGCAGTGTTCCTCCGCGGCATCAACGTGGGCGGCATCACGATCAAGATGGCGGACCTCAAGGAAGCCCTCAAATCCCGGCCCTTCAGCGACGTGAAGACGCTCCTGGCCAGCGGCAATGTGGTACTGACGAGCGACCTGGAGCCGGAAGCGGTCAAGAAGGAGTTTGAGGCGTGCCTGCGGGACGCCTTTGGGTACGACGCCTGGGTGGTGGTGCTCACTGCCTCCCGCGTGGCGGAGCTTGTGGAACTCTGCCACTACCCGGCAGACGACAAGACCACTCACACCTACATCACGCTGGCCTCGGACACGGCAGCGCTTGACGAGCTGTTCACCGCCGGGGAGTCAATCGGCGGGGTGGAACAGACCCGGCTGGGTCCGGAGGCGTCTGCCTGGCTTGCCCCGGCGGGCGGGACCCTGGACAGCCCGTTCAGCAAGCTCTCGGCCAAGCCGAAGTACAAGGCTTCGACTACAACGCGCAACCTCCGGACCATGGTCAAGGTCCGGGACGTCGCAGCCGCACTGGAGCCCGGCTGCGCCTGAGGCCAAGTTGCCAGCCCCTTGTTAGCATGGCCCCTGGAGTTGGTGACACCGCCGGCTGAGAGAGGCAACAGATGGCCCTTGACGGACTGGAGCGCGTCCAGTGGGCTCTCCACCACCATGCGTACGGTCAGGCGACGAATGTTCCCGCCCTGCTTGGCAGCGTCGAGTCAACGGACGCCGACACGCGCAGGGAGGCGTTGCGCGAACTCTGGGGCACCGTCTGGCATCAGGGCACGGTGTATGACTGCACGCCCTTGGTAGTTCCCTTTCTGATCGAGATGCTCGGCGACTCTGTGATCGACAAGGACACGCGGGGAGAACTGACGATCCTGCTGGCCTCAATTGCAGGGGCGACGTCGTTCGTTGACGAATCGAGCTCGCCAAGGATGTGGCCTGCCGCATGGCAGCGGGGCCAGCGAGATCCCGCACCCAACCGGGATCTCGCAGAGGAATGCCGGACGGCTGTCGCCAATCACGCGGACGTCCTCGCCGTCGAGTTCAGACAGGCGCCCAGGCCCGTTCGAATCGGTCTCCTGGCGGTTTTCGCGGCTATCGCGGACCGTCTTCCAGCGGGCTTGGTCGGAAGCATCAATGAGCTGAGTCATGTAATCGACCCCCGGATTGCATCAGCCGCTCAGATTGTCGAGGCACTTGCGGAGCAGCGCCCACTCGACCGAAAGGATCTCGAGGCATTGACTGTTTCGGACGATGATGTCCGCGACTACTTCGACTCCATCGAGGACTGGCCACTGCCCGTTCAAGCCCTCGAGGTTGCACGCGAACTGTGCATCTCAGCCATCGCCTCCGCATCGCCGGAGCCATGACATCCATGATTGCTGCCTACGGTCCGCCCTGTGTGGGAGGCGCGCATTTAGGAAGCGCGCGGCAGCCGTTCCGATGGGCTGGTTCCGGGGAGTGGGGGTGCCGTGGAGTGGTAGGTGTGGCCGGTGGGTGTCTGGAGTTTGAAGGTGTGCCGGGGGCCGGGCCGTGGGATGGCTTTCCATCCGGGTTTTTCTTTGGTGTGGTTGCAGGCTTCGCACAGGCCCGCGCCGTTGGCCAGGCTGGTGGTCCCGCCGGTGTGCCAGGGGATGATGTGGTCGTGGTGGCGGATCGGGGCGTCGCAGTACGGGGTGCGGCAGGTGTCATCGCGGGTCTGGATGAACCGGCGCAGCCCTGCCGGGAAGAGCCGTGCCCGGGAGTCCATCGCGACCAGCTCACCGGTTCCGGGGGCGGTGTAGAGCCGGCGGAGCCACACCTTGAGTGCCTGGCGGCTGGTGGCCCCGCCCGGGTCGGGTTCCTGGCCCGTGGTGCTCCCGCCATCGCTGGGTTCCTGACCGCCGGTAGCCTCGCTTGTCTGGATCAGGGTGCGGGCCCAGCCTGCCGGGACGGTGCCGTAGCCGGTGAGGCGGGCCGGTTCGCTGTCGGCCTGGAAGAGGGTGCGGTCGGTCATGACGAGCTGGATCTCGACCCCGCTGATCCCACCCGGGGCGCCGGTGGTCCATTCGACCAGGGAGTCGGCCATGATCTGGCCACGGGAACGTTCATCCCCGTCCGAGCGCAGCGTATCGGCCTGCCGGCTGAGCGCCGCGTAGACGGCGACGCCCTGGGCGACGGGCAGCAGGGCGGTCAGGTAGGTCATGGTGTCCGGGGCCGGTCGCAGGCTGACGCACCGCTCGGCGGCGGCGTGGCTCGCCCGCTGGGTGACCGAGCGGGGATCCCGCCGGTAGGAGGCGGCTCTGGCCGCGGCCACGATCGCCCTATCGCCTGAACCGTCGAAGGTTCCGGTGTCGGCGGCGAGCTCCTCATCGACCGCGCACCGGTCCGCCGCCGACAGGCACGCCGTTTCTTTCACCAGCAGGGTGGCGCGCCATTCATTCAGCCGGCCAGTCTCCAAGGCGGCCAGGGTGTGCGGCATCTCGGTCACCAGGGCCTTCGCCAAACCCAGCAGGCGGGAGCCGCGGGCCGGGGATTCGTGCCGGGCGAGGGCGATCTGCGCGGCGACGTCCTGGCCCCGCTCCGCCACCGGGACCCCAACCTCGGCCTGGGCGCGGCGCTGGGCGGCATCGAAAGCCACAGCGATCCTCGCCTGCAAACCGGCGACCGCAGACTTCAGCTCCTCCAGCCCGCGCAACTGGTCGATCAGCCCGGCACCGTCGGCGGCCAGCTGCAGCGACCCCGCCGCGGCGAGTAGGTCCTCCACAGTGACACAGGACATCTCGGCATTGGGGGCGGCGGCATCCGGAGCGACGGCACCGGCAAGGCCGGCGCCGGGTGGCGCCGCTGCCAGTATCAGATCGGATTCCCCAATGCCGTCCATACACACAGTGTTCCAGAGGGGTCAGACAAAAAGGGGGCCGGACATTTAAGAAGAACACCAGATACTCAACGCGGACGACGGGGATGGGCGTGGCCAGCCTGGCCACGCCATAGCAGGACACTGCCTAGGCCGCTCCTGCCGCCTTCACAGCGGCGTTGAAGGATTTCAGGCGGCTGATTTCCACTTCCACGGGCTCCACCACAAGCTTCCCGGCTACCTGGGTAACTGCCGCGTTAAGGCGTTTCCGCGCTGCGGCCGCCCGGGCACGTGCAACCCCCGCTGTAATGAATTTCGCGGTCACGGCGAGCAGTATCCCCAGCACTGCGCCTCCGGCAATCATGAGCGTGGGAATCGGCCAGCCCTCGACGCGGGGCACCTCCGGGACCGGCAACTGCAGGTAACCGAGGACAGCGAGCAGACCCAGCCACCCCAATCCGCCTGCGGCCGTCAGCAGCGACAGCCACTGCAGCCCGTTGAAGACGCCCCACCACCAGGACTTCCGTCCGGCTTTAAGGTCAGTCCCGGCGATGGCTTGGTCGAGGGCGTCCGGGAGCTGGTCCCTCCCCCTCCGGGCAGCATCCCGGATGGACGCCCGCCAGGGGCCTGGTGCGCCGTCGCTCGCGGCGTCGGCAAATTCACGGACCGCGGCGTCTGTCCTGGCCCGTTCGGGCGCGCCGGCCGCGGGCAGGGAGGTCCTGTTAACCTCGGGGTTGGCGGCGCTCCGCAGGTTCAGGCGTCGCAGCGGATCCGGCCTGAACCGGACGAGCCACCGCGTAACCGGCCAACCGGTCCTCCGGGTGGATTCCTGCCTGTAGGAGCGTCCCACGGCATCAACCACGAGCGGGACGTTGGCCGCGATGGCGAGCTCCTCCGCCAGCCGCGCCTTCGATCCACTTTTCACGCCTGCTGCCTCTCCTGTCCCGGATGCCTCCGACAGCCGGGCAGAAGCCCTGGAGACATCGGCGGAGAGCCGCAGGGACAGGGCAGCCCTTCGGGCTACAACCTGGCGGATCGCTGCGCGGACGTTGTCCACTCCGGCGCCGGTCAGGGCCGAAGCGGCCACAACCTGGACTTTCCCGAGCCCGTCCCGGGCGAGGAGTCCCTTAAGCGACTCAAGCACCAGCGGTACGTCTGCTTCGGGAAGCCTGTCGGTCTGATTCAGCACCACGAGCGTGACGGCGCCGTGAGAAGCCAGCGGGGCCAGGAAATCGTTGTGGACGGCGGCGTCGGCATACTTCTGCGGATCCAGCACCCAGACGAGGACGTCCACCATTCCCACGAGCCGCTGCACCGTCTTGCGGTTTGCGGTTCTCGTCGAATCGAAGTCCGGCAGGTCCAGCAGGATGAGGCCGCTGGATTCGTCCGCGAAGCCCGGCACGGGCTGGCCATGATGGCGCTGGCGTACCTCCAGCCAATCGAGCAGGCCTTCGCAGCCGTCCACTCCCCAGACACTCGCCAGCGGTTCCGACGTCGTGGGCCGGCGGGCGGCCGCCGTCGCGATCTCTGCGCCGTTGACGGCGTTGAACAGGGTCGACTTGCCGCTTCCGGTGGCCCCAAAGAAGCCCACCACGGTGTGGTCCGCCGACAGGGACCGCCGCGAGCTTGCCCGTTCCAGCACGCGGAGGACTTCATCGAGCACATCATCCGGGAGGACGCCCTCGGCAAGCTCACGGGCAGTGTTCAGCGCCTCAAGCCGGGTCTGTAGCTGGGTTGCTTCCCTGAGCAGGCCGTGGCGGCTCATGCGGCGTCCGCCAGCCGGGCCAGCAGCCGGGCATGGCCGGCAAGCACTTCTGCTGAAGGGCCCTGATCAAACGCCAGCCGTTCCAGGAAGCGCTCCTGTTCACCCTGCAGCAGCCTCTGGCAGCGGGCATGGAGATCTTCACGGGCAGTCCGGGCCAGGCGGCGCACGGCGTCCTCGCCGAAGAAGGCCTCAAGCAGTCTTTGGCCGACGACGGCCGTGCCGCCCGCGATGCCGACCTCCAGGCCCGTCAGGCCTGCAGTCATGGAGAATACCACCACCATCAGGGCAGCTCCGAGGCCGTTGATGCCAAAGGAGAGCCACCTCGCCTGCGTCCGCTTGCCTTGCCCCTCGGTCCGGATCAGTTCCATCAGGCTCCCCTGCCAGGCCCGGATCTCCGCGGCGACGTTATCTCCAAACCCCGGCGTGGTTCCCGAGAGATCGTCCGTGCCGAGCAGCTGGCGGCCGGCCGGATCCGAGCGCCAGCGCCGGTCCGCATCCTCGGCAGCGTTGGCCGCTTCATCGACGATGACCGCCTGCAGCCCGGTCTCAATCGCGGTTTCCACTTTCACCGCGGGGGCGGGTTCACCACGGAAAAACGCGCCCATGCGGTCCCGGAACCGGCCGATGTTCTGTTCGACGCTCCGGAAGAACTCCCCCGTGCCCACAAAATCCTGCCAGCGCGCCAGGACCTCACCGCGCAAGAGTGCTCCGTCCTGGGTGGCATGGAGGATCCGGCCCAGCGCATCCTGATATGCGCCACGGACGTCGTCGCCGAGGACTCCCGCCGCCCGCGCCTGTTCGTCCGCGGCCTCCGCCGCCAGCTGTACCCGCTGGCCGAGTGCCCTCACGGTGCCGTTGAGCGTGCGGCGGGCAATGTCCGCCCGGCCGGCGGCGTCCGCGGCCAGGCTTCCCAGCCAGGCCCTGAGAGGCTCGACGGCGGTGGCAGGCAGCATGCCGAGGTGGTTGAGCGAAACTTCCGGAATGACAAACAGCCCGGCGTCCCCGAGCCCCTCGCGGGCCAGCATCGCACGCAGGTCTTCGCTGACTTCGGCTTCCGCCGCCGGAGGGACCCTGTCGAGCACCACGGCGACCATGATGTCCCGGGATGCAGCGTTCAGCAGCAGCTTCCAGGGAACGGCATCCGCGTAGCGGTTGGCTGTGGTCACGAAAACCCAGAGGTCGGCTGCCGCCAGCAGTTGGCCCGCCAACTGGCGGTTGTCATCCGAAATGGAATCGACGTCGGGGGCGTCAAGGAGCGCGACGCCCTGCGGCACGGCCGGATCCGCCACCAGAACCAGCGAAGAGACGGCGGCCTCGTCCGGCGCGGGGCCGGCCTGGCTGGCCGGAACCTCGGCCGGTACCACGACACCCCGGATGCGGCTGAGGTTCGGCAGGATGCGCTGGTCCTCAAACCACCCGGTGTCCGCCGGATGGTGCAGGAGTATCGGCTGTCTGGTGGTGGGACGGATTGCTCCTGCCCGTGTCACCGGATGGCCTGCGAGGGCGTTGACGAGCGTGGATTTGCCCGCCCCGGTGGAACCGCCGACGACGGCCAGCAGCGGGGCGTCCAGGCTGCGGTACCGCGGGAGGATGTAGTCCTCGAGCTGGGCCACGGAACTGCGGATCTCCAGCCTGGTTTGTTCTGCGCCGGGCAGGGCCAGCGGCAACGACACGGAAGCCAGATCGTGGCGCACGGCCTCAAGCAGCGCCACAGCCCCGGCCGACTGCTCGACGGAGAACTGTTGCCGGCCGCTGGGCGACGCTGGCTCGTTGGATGAGGTCACAGCTTCATCATGCCAGTTCAGCGATTTTGCGGGCCAGCGACGGCCGGGCGCGCACACCAGCGGAATTTCCAGCAGGGCGGATTAAACACAGCAGGCTCCGGGCATATGCCCGGAGCCTGCTTTCTTGTGACCCCAGCGGGATTCGAACCCGCGTTACCGCCGTGAGAGGGCGGCGTACTAGGCCGCTATACGATGGGGCCGCGTACTTTTCCGTTCAGCATTTCTGCCGTTCGGGCTAAGTGATTGTTTCACACACTTAGCGAGTGTTCCAAATCGGTAATTCTCTCTGGAACGTCCGAAAATCTGCGGAATTCCGCGGATATTTCAGAGCTGGGATACCAGGACTCGAACCTAGAATGACGGTACCAGAAACCGTAGTGTTGCCAATTACACCATATCCCAAAGGCACTTTCGGGCCGGTCTCACAGGATCAATCCTGCGCTCCGAGCGCCTCAGCACGAGTAATTACTTTACCCGAGAGATTTGCCCCGCACAAATCGGCGGCGGCCTCACCGCATGTTAGGTGCGTCACCCCGCTCTCGCCACGGGAAGAATTTCGTGTCAGTATGCGGCATGAGTACGGTGAGCGACATCGGCAGGATCATCGACACGGCTCGCGAAGAGATGATTTTCATCGGGCCCGACCACCCCTACTACCCATTACTGGCGGGTCTGGTCGCCGCCGTGCGGGATGCATGGCAGCAGGGCTATGACCATTGCACCAGCGGCGGTTCCGGCGCGAACCCCTACGGCTGGACCAACAGTCATTAAGGGGACCAACAGTCATTGAGTGGACGCTAAGTGAAGGGCAGGGAGATCCAATGACGGTGGCGGGCGCGACGCCCTCATCCGGCCATGTAGTGCTGTTGGGCGATTCGATTTTCGACAACAAGGCGTACGTGGGCGAAGACCCGGATGTCATCACACAACTCCGCCGGGAACTTCCGCACGGGTGGCAGGCCACGCTCCTGGCTCTCGACGGCGATGTGATGGCCGGCGTGGACCGGCAGCTTCGCCTCCTGCCGGAGGACGCTACGCACCTCGTGATCAGCGTCGGCGGCAATGACGCCCTCGGTTTCTCCGACATCCTCCAAATGCCCGCCGGAGATGTCACAGGTGCGCTGAACCTTCTGGCCGCCGCCCAGGATGACTTCGCTGCCGGCTATCTGGCCATGGCAAAGGCAGTGGCCGCAACAGGCCTGCCGTCCGCCCTATGCACTATCTATGACACTCCTGCCAACGAGCCCGGGTACAGGACCATCAAAACAGCCCTTGCGATTTTCAACGACTGCATCACCCGGGCCGCTTTCTCCCTGGGCATCTCCCTGATCGACCTGCGCCTCCTCTGCAGCGAGGACAGCGACTATGCGAACCCCATCGAGCCGTCTTCGCTGGGCGGCGCGAAAATCGCTCGAGCCATCGCCCTCATGGCCATGCAAGGCCATCAGCCAGGCAGAACCACCGTCATCGCCGACCATAGACAGCTGAAAGGCACATGATGCTCATCCTCTTCGGCCTCAGCACCAAAGTCAGAGAACTGCCCTCCCGGGCTGCGACCTGCCAACACTGCGGGGCCTTTGCCCAGCAGTATCTGGAGGAGCGTGCGACCAGATTCACGCTGTTCTTCATTCCCGTCATTACAACGTCCCGGTCGTACGAGTTAACCTGCTCAAACTGTGGGCGCCGCTCCAAAATCAGCGGCCGGCAAAAGAACGCCCTGGTCCGCTAGGCACGCCCCGGCCCGCCGTCAACGAGGCGGCTGGACGAGCAGCTCGAGCAGGGTCCCGACCTCATGTCCCTTGTAGTACGGAGCTGATTCCCCCGTCCGGTTCAGCCAGACGCCGACGAGGCCGGCCGCCGTCGAGCCTTCTGCGTCGAGCAGGAGGTTGTCGCCGATATAGAGGGTACTGTCCGGGGAACTGCCCAGCAGGCGCACGCCTTCCAGGTAGATGGCAGGATCGGGCTTCGGCACTCCAACCGTGTCCGTGCCCACGAGCCTGCGGATCCGTTCCAGCCCGGCGCTGTCGAGCTTGGCACGCTGGTAGTCATGCACGTTGTTGCTCACGGCGCCGTAGGGTATGCCGGCGTCATCCAAGGCATCCAGCAGCGGCAGAACGTCCTCGAACGCCCGGACATAGCTCGGCTGGAGGCGGGCATAGGAAGTGAGCCAGCTGTGCGCTTCTTCGCCTTCGCCGAGGTCGACGCCGAAATGCCCCAGTGCCGCACGCCCCCGAAGCAGCCGCTGTTCGTTGAATGTCAATTCGCCCGCCAAATAACGGTCGTAGTAATGCGTGGTTTCGTGTGTGAAGATCCTGCCGAACCTTTCCCACCCGGCCTGGTCCATGCCCGGCAGGAGATGTTCGCTGACGTCGCGCAGGGCCGTGGTCATGGAGAAGGCCAGGTCAACCAGTGTGTCGTCAATATCGAAAAGGACCCCACCCACCGCGCCGAAGCGGCGGTCGAGGACGACGCCGGCTTCCACGCCCGCCTGCCCCTGCATCAGCTGCGGAAGGCGCGCAGCCGCGCCAATGACGAGTCCTTGCCCAGGATCACCATGGATTCGAACAGCGGGGGTGAGATCCGGCGGCCGGAGACGGCGGTGCGGACTGGGCCGAACGCCAGCCTCGGCTTGATGCCAAGGTCTTCCACCAGGGCCTGCTTCAGGGCGGTCTGGATGTTCTCTGCGCTCCAGTCCCCGATGGGCTCGAGCGCGGCCAGCGCGGCGTCGAGCACCTCGTCCAGGTTCTGGGGAAGCCCCTTGCGTGCGTCGTCAGCGATGTCGATGGCGTCGTCGTTCTTGAACAGGAAGGCGAGCATTTCCGGTGCCTCACCCAGCAGGGAGATGCGCTCCTGGATCAGCGGCGCCGCTTCGGCGAGGATCTCCTCGTGGCGCGGGGTCAGGCTGTCCCCCACGAACCCTGCAGCCTGGAGGTACGGGACCAGCCGGCCACGGAAATCCTCCGGATCGAGCATGCGGATGTGGGTGCCGTTGATGGCTTCGGCCTTCTTGATGTCGAAGCGCGCCGGATTGGCCAGGACGTCCTTGACATCGAAGTTTTCAATCAGCTGGTCCACGGTGAAAATGTCTTCGTCGGCAGACAGGCTCCAGCCCAGCAGCGAGAGGTAGTTGAGCAGACCCTCGCGGATGAAACCGCGGTCACGGAGCAAAAAGAGGTTGGACTGCGGGTCACGCTTGGACAGCTTCTTGTTGCCCTCGCCCATGACGTACGGAAGGTGGCCGAAAACGGGCATGTAGCTGGCCACGCCGATGTCCATCAGCGCACGGATCAGCACCACCTGCCGGGGAGTGGAGGACAACAGGTCCTCGCCGCGGAGGACGTGCGTGATCCCCATCAGGGCGTCGTCAACCGGGTTGACCAGCGTGTACAGCGGGGAGCCGTCCGCGCGGACGATGACGTAGTCCGGGATGCTGCCCGCCTTGAAGGTGATCTCGCCACGCACCAGGTCCGTGAAGGTGACGTCCTCGTCGGGCATGCGAACGCGCAGCACGGCTTCGCGGCCTTCGGCCTTGAACGCCGCCACCTGTTCGGCGGAAAGATTGCGGTCGAAGTTGTCGTAGCCCAGCTTGGGGTCGCGGCCGGCGGCCCGGTGGCGTGCCTCCACTTCCTCCGGCGAGGAGTAGCACTCGTAGGCGTAGCCGGCCTCGATCAGTTTGGCGACGACGTCCTTGTAGAGGTCCAGGCGCTGTGACTGGCGGTACGGCTCATGCGGGCCGCCGACTTCCACGCCCTCTTCCCAGGTGATGCCGAGCCACTTCAGCGCCTCGAGCAGCTGCTGGTAGCTTTCCTCCGAGTCGCGCGCGGCGTCCGTGTCCTCAATGCGGAACACGAACGTGCCCTTGGTGTGCCGGGCGTGGGCCCAGTTGAAGAGGGCCGTGCGGATCAGACCGACGTGCGGGGTGCCGGTGGGCGAAGGGCAGAACCGGACACGCACGGGAGTGTCGGCGGTGACTTCACGGAGGGCAGAGCTGGAGACGGCGTTCGACGCAGAAGGAGTAGTCATAGTGACTCCAACTTTACCGCCTGCATCATGGGGGAATTCGTCGTCCACTCCCCGGTTGGCTGCAGCTCCGAAAGCAGAACAGCCGCCACGCTTAGGCGTGGCGGCTGCCGGGAATGCCTGGCGAATCAGGCTAGCGGCGGACGATGGGGTTGGAAAGCCTGCCGATGCCCTCGATTTCGACTTCGAAGCGGTCCCCGGCCTGCACGAGATCGACGCCTGCCGGGGTGCCTGTCATGATGACGTCGCCGGGCAGGAGGGTGAACGCGCTCGAGACGATGGAAACGAGTTCCCGGACGCCGCGGATCATCTGGTTGGTGCTGCCGTCCTGGCGGAGCTCGCCGTTAAGCCGGCCTTTGATGGACAGGTCCTCGGGGTCAAGCTCGGTCTCGATCCAGGGTCCGAGCGGCGCGGAGGTATCGAACCCCTTGGCACGGGCCCACTGCAGATCGGTTTTCTGGACGTCCCGGGCGGTGAGGTCGTTGCCGCACGTGTATCCGAAAATCACGTCGTCCGCGCGCTCCTCCGGAACGTCCTTGCAGATCCGCCCGATCACCACGCAGAGTTCGGCCTCGTAGGAGACTTCGTCCGAGAACTCCGGAAGCACGACGGGATCATTCGGACCCACCACGGAGGTGTTGGGCTTCAGGAACAGCAGGGGGTGCTGGGGTACTTCGTTGCCGAGTTCGCGGGCGTGTTCCGCGAAGTTGCGTCCCACGCCGATCACCTTGCTGCGGGGAATGATGGGTGCCAAGAGGCGGACGTCCTCCAGCTTGTGGCGGACGTGGGTGCGTTCCACGCCGTTGAAGAAGGGGTCGCCGTTGATGACAGTGATTTCCTCACTGCCTGGCTCGCCTTCAACGACGCCGTAGAGGGGATCAGAATCAACTACAAACCGGGCAATACGCATGGCCCCAAGCCTACAGTCTCACCCGGGTGAGCCCGCCGCGCACCCGGGGGTTCCCGCTGTGGGTGCGCGTCAGAGCCGCTCGCGCAGTGAGCGCAGGTACTCCAGCTGGGCTGCCACTGAATTCTCTGCCGCGCGCCGCACGGAAGGGTCGACGTCGGCATAGACGACATCGGTGACCTCCGCGATATCCGGTTCCCCGCCGAGCCCGGCGAGGGCCGCGCGGATCTGGGACAACCGGTCCAGCCGGTGGCTGCGGTAGGCCCGGACCACGGCGTCCAGCGCCGGCAGGACAGGCCCGTGGGCGGGCAGCACCGTGGCTGGCCCCAGCCGTTCCAGCTGGTCGAGGGAGGACAGATAATCGTCGAGCCGGCCGTCCGGGTGGTCCAGCACCGTGGTGCCGCAGCCCAGGATGGTGTCGCCCGTGAGCACGGAACCGGCAGGGCCGTCGAGGGGCAGGTGGAAGCAGACCGAATCGGAGGTGTGTCCCGGAGTGGCCAGGACCCGGACCTCCGTTCCGGCCACGGAGATGACCTCGCCGGGCTGGAGCGGTGCCCCTGCGGTGCAGTGTGCCGGGTCGGCGGCGCGGACCGGGGCACCCGTCAGTTCATGGAGGCGTACCGCCCCTGCCGTGTGGTCACGATGACGGTGGGTGATCAGGATCAGCTTCACGGAACCGGCTGCCAACTCGTGCAGGTGCGCCTCGTCGAGCGGGCCAGGATCCACCACGGCAGCACCCGGATGCCCGGCCGCGGCTATGACGTACGAATTGGTGCCTTCCAGGCTCATCGGCCCGGGATTGGGCGCGAGGCGGAAGCGCGTCAGGGGGCTGCTGGCGGTCAATGCATGGCTCGAGGGCTCAGACGTCACAAGTACATCTTTGCACCAGCGGCCGTTCAGACAAGCAGCAGGGAGACCTCAGCGCTGTTCAGTCGGGCTGGCGCACCCGCCCCCGTGGGGCTCAGCCAAAGTTAACGCCCGACGGCGGCCCCCACCCAAGGTGGGGACCGCCGTCGTTCGCGTTGTTTGCCGGGCGGACCGGCTCAGGCCAGCCTGGTGAGCCAGCCGTGCGTGTCCGGAACCGTGCCCGTCTGGATTCCCAGAAGGTGCTCACGAATGGCCATGGTGGTTTCGCCGGCTTTGGCATCCTCGGAACCGATAAATTCAGTCTCGTCCTTGAGGACGCCGATGGGCGTGATGACCGCTGCCGTCCCGCAGGCGAAGACCTCGGTGATGTCGCCGGAGGCCACGCCGTCCCGCCATTCATCCAGCGTGATCTTGCGTTCGCTGACTTCCCGGCCCATGTCCTTGGCCACCTGGATGACGGACATCCGCGTGACGCCTTCCAGGATGGTGCCCGTCAGCGCCGGGGTTACAAGCGAGCCGTCCTTCAGCACGAAGAAGACGTTCATGCCGCCGAGTTCCTCAACCGCGTTGTCGTTGAACTGGTCCAGGAAGAGCACCTGCTTGCAGCCGTTCGCCTCTGCCTCCTGCTGCGCGATCAGGGAGGCCGCGTAGTTTCCGCCGCACTTCGCGGCACCGGTGCCGCCGCGGCCTGCCCGGGCGTACTGGCGCGAGATCCAGATGGAGACGGGCCTGAGCTCGCCGCCAAAGTAGTTGCCGGCCGGGGAGGCGATGACCCTGAAGGAGACCTCGCGGGCTGCCCGAACGCCCAGGAACGCCTCGGTGGCAATCATGAACGGACGGAGGTAGAGGGCTTCGCCGTCGCCCGAGGGAACCCATTCCTTGTCCGCTGCCACGAGTTCGCGGACGGCACCGAGGAAGTACTCTGCGGGAAGTTCCGGCAGGGCAAGACGGCGGGCCGACTGGTTCAGGCGCGCGGCGTTGGCCTCCGGGCGGAAGGCCCAGATGGTGCCGTCGGCATGCCGGTATGCCTTCAACCCTTCGAAGATCTCCTGCCCGTAGTGCAGCACGGCTGCGGACGGGTCCAGGGTGATAGGACCATAGGCCTCAATCCTGGCATCGTGCCAGCCGCCGTTTCCGTGTTCGTCGACCCTGTAGTCAACGATCGCAGTGTGGTCGGTGAAGTAGTTGCCAAATCCCGGGTTTGCCAGGATGGCTGCACGCTCTTCAGCAGACTTCGGGGTTGCCGAGGGATGCTGGGTGAATTCGACGCCATGGGCAGTCTGAGTCATGGTTCCTCCACGGTCGGCTGCCTGGCATGTGAACGTGGTTCAGCATCGGACCACGGCAGCATATTGGTGATTCAGGTCAAGCTTACGCCTGAAGGACGCGCCTAAACGGCAGCGGCGATGGCGTCCCCGATGGCCTTGGTGCTGCGTACTTCACTGCCGCGGCTTTCGACGTCGGCCACCACGGCGGCTTCGATCTTCTGCGCCGCGGCAGAATAGCCGAGATGCTCCAGCAGGAGAGCCGCCGACAGGATGGCAGCCGTTGGGTCCGCCTTCTGCTGCCCGGCGATGTCCGGTGCAGAACCGTGAACGGGCTCGAACATGGAGGGCGCTGTGCGGTCCATGTTGATGTTGCCGGAAGCGGCGAGACCGATGCCGCCTGTGATGGCCGCAGCAAGGTCCGTGATGATGTCGCCGAAGAGGTTGTCGGTGACGATCACATCGAAGCGCGCGGGATCAGTGACCATGAAAATGGTGGCGGCGTCGATGTGCAGGTAGTCATGGCTGACCTCGGGGAATTCCTGGGCCACGGCCTCGACCGTGCGCTTCCACAGGTGTCCTGCATACACCAGGACGTTGTGCTTGTGGACCAGGGTCAGTTTCTTGCGCGGGCGTTCGTTGGCACGCCGGAAAGCGTCGCGTACGACCCGTTCCACGCCGTGGGCTGTGTTCAGCGAAACCTCCGTGGCCACTTCATGGCGTGTTCCGCCCCGCAGCGTGCCGCCGTTGCCCACATAGGGGCCTTCCGTACCTTCGCGGACCACGACGAAGTCGATGTTCCCCGGGTTGGACAACGGGCTTCCCACGGTGCCGTAAAGCCTGGAGGGGCGCAGGTTCACGAAGTGGTCCAGGCTGAAGCGCAGCTTGAGCAGCATCTCGCGTTCGATGATGCCGGACGGGATCCGGGTATCTCCGGGGGCTGCACCTACGGCGCCGAACAGGATGGCGTCGCGGGTCCGCAGATCCGCCAGCACCTCGTCGGGGAGGGTCTCGCCCGTCTCGAGCCAGTGCTGCGCGCCCAGCTTGTAGTGGGTCTGTTCGAGAGTGACGCCCTCGGCCGCGACCACCTTTTCGAGGACCTTGAGGGCTTCGGCGGTGACCTCGGGGCCAATACCGTCGCCGGGGATGACAGCGAGATTGATCGTTGATGCGCTCATGTTTTTCAGAGTAGCCAAGCGATCCACATTCTGGTCAAACCGTCTCATTATTCAGACAGCGGAGATTGCGGCTTACTTGGACGGCACCGGTGACGCGACCACGGCCACGTTCTTGCCCCAGAGGTCCTGGGTAAAGCAACTGACGAGCACGAGGCGGTTAGGAACCACAGACCAGATGGGACTGTCCTTCAGGGAGGACTTCGTATAAGTCGTGACTGAGTCCACCTTGTAGCTGAGCTTTGCCTTGGCAGTGACGACGGTGAGTATGTCCCCCGGGACTGCGGCTGAGCTGAGGTGGTTAAACGGCGCGTCCTGGCCTTCCCAGCTGTGGCCGATGACGTAGGTCGTGTTCACGGAGCCGACGCCGGGCTGGCCGAAGGGTGTGAGCCAGTACCCGTCCATGGTCTCCGGTGGCACGATGGAGCGGCTGTCGACATCGCCGCCGCCCGGCTTCAGGGGGTGCACTGCTATGTCCATGCCGGCAGCAGGATAGATGATGCGTTGCGGAGGTGCGGCGGTAATAACCAGCGGCTTTGTGGCCGCAGACGGCTTCGGGGCCGCAGGTTTTGCGGGAGCGGCGGCCTTGCCCGCGGCGGAAGCTGTTGCAGGGGCGGCAGGTACCGGGAATTGGGTCGTGGGCGCGGCAGGTGAATACCGGGCAGCAGGCGCGTTCACGGCGGCGGCGGGTGACAGGCCGCTGCCGCCTACGCTGTAGATGAGCCAGGCAGTCAGGATCCCCAGACAGCAAAATGACAACACAAGCAGGTCCACGTAGCTGAGCAGCAGTCTTCGGCTGCCCCCACGCTCCGTCTCCCTGTTCTGTCGATGGCTGCCCATGGCTCCTCCTTGTGGCGGGAATCGGAAAGGAGGGTGCCACGTCCCAGCCACGTGGCACCCTCAAACCGCTACCGTTCAGCTGTCAAGCTTCCTGGCCCGGGCCCCGCCCCGCGCCAGGACTACGGCGGACAGGCCCGTAAAGAGGGCTGTCAGGGCGGCCAGCCAAGCAGGAATCCCGCTCTCGGTTCCGCCGCCGGCAGCCGTCTGCACGTTGTAGCCCGCATTGGTCGCAGGAGCTGCAACGGGCGCCGCCGCGACGGGTGCCGCCGCTGCAGGAGCAGCCGCTGCCGGCTTCGCCACTGGCTTTGCCGCAGGCTTGACCACCGGCTTCACCACCGGCTTCACCACGGGCTTGGCGACTGGAGCATCGGGCACCACAACCGCCGGCGGTGCTACCACCGGGGGTGCCACAACCGGAGCCTGCTCCTCGGCCGGCGGTTCCTCGGCTGAAGGCTCCTCCGCCGCTGGCTCCTCGGCGGGTGGCTCCTCGTACGGCGGCTCCTGGTAGTCGTCGTCCGGCGCTACGTAGCAGGAATCGTCATAGTGCCCGCCGTTGCCGTTCCCGTTGTTCCCGCCGTTGCCGTCGTTCTGATGGCCGTTGGTGGAGTTTTCGTTAACGTCGATGATTACTTCCGGGTTGGTCTCGGAGCCGGTTTCATGGCAGATGGTGACCGTGTCACCAGCCTGCCCGTTGCCCGGCGTGGCGATGGCCGGGAGTGTGGTGCCCAAAAGTCCAAGACCCACAAGCCCCACTGCCGCGATAGTTCGTTTCATTTCATGTCCCTCCATACCGTGATCAAACTGACCGGACCGATCGCGGCATTTCCGTCCCACACGAACCACTGTCTGAAGGTCAAACGGTGGAATAGAGGTGATGGATACTCCCAATGACGCCGTCAGTCTGCTTGCAATCTCAGGGTAGGATGCGGTGCCGCGGCAGTCCCGAGTAGCCAGTACGCCTTATTCGGAGGCCTTCTACTCGGTGGCGTCGGCCTTCGCGCCCGTTTGTACCTGCCACCACTTGGTTACGCACGGCGCGGGTTGGGTACAAAAGAAAAAGGCCCCCGCGCCCTGGGTGAAACCGGGTGCGGGGGCGCCGGCAGCAACCGCCGGAGAAATCAGGGTCAGCCTTCGGCCGGCTCCTCATACTTCGGGAAGACCGGGACCGGCGCGGGCAGGCTGGTGCCGGGCACGATCGGCACGGGGATCGCAGTGAACTGCCGTGCGTCGCCTTCCGGCTGACCCAGCGCGCCGAGCAGCGTGGCCATGGCGCCCGGCATGACAGGCTGCGCCAGGATTGCCACGATCCTCAGCACTTCGAGCGTCACGTACAGTACCGTCTGCATCCGTTCGACGTCGGTCTTCCGCAGAACCCACGGGGCCTGTTCGGCAAAGTATGCGTTGGTGTCGCCCAGTACGCCCCAGATCGCTTCGAGTGCGCGGCTGAATTCCTGCTTGTCAAAGGCCGCACGGGCCTGGTCGAGCAGGGCGTTCGCCCGGGCAAGGATGGCCTGGTCGGCAACGGTGAAGGCCCCGGGTACCGGCACGAGCCCTTCACAGTTCTTCGCCACCATGGACAGCGACCGCTGGGCGAGGTTGCCGAAGTTGTTCGCCAGGTCGGAGTTCATCCTGCCCACGATTGCCTCGTGGTTGTAGCTGCCGTCGGCGCCGAAGGGGACTTCGCGGAGGAAGAAGAAGCGGACCTGGTCGAGGCCGTACTGCGCCACGAAGTCCTCGGGGGCCACAACGTTGCCCAGGGACTTGGACATCTTGACGCCGTTGTTGTTGAGGAAGCCGTGGATCATGATGCGCTTCGGCAACTCCAGGCCGGCGCTCATCAGGAAGGCGGGCCAGTAAATGGCATGGAAGCGCGAGATGTCCTTGCCGATGATGTGGACGTCCGCGGGCCAGTACTTCCTGAAGGACTCAGACTCCGTGTCCGGGTAGCCGGCGCCCGTCAGATAGTTCGTCAGGGCGTCGACCCAGACGTACATGACGTGCTTGTCGTTGCCCGGCACCGGGACACCCCAGTCGAAAGTCGTGCGACTGATCGACAGATCCTCCAAACCGCGCTTCACGAAGCTGATCACTTCGTTGAAGCGGTATTGCGGGGCACCGAATTCCGGCTGCGACTCGTAGAGCGCCAGCAGCTTGTCCTGGTAGTTGGAGAGGCGGAAGAAGTAGCTTTCCTCCGCGGTCCAGGTGACCGGGGTGTCGGTCTCCTTGGTGTACCGCGCGCCGTCCTCCTTGACCACGGTGTCGTCTTCCCCGTAGTAGGCCTCGTCACGGACGGAGTACCAGCCCTCGTATTTGGACAGGTAGATGTCCCCGTTGGCTTCCATCTTCTTCCAGATGGCCTGGGAGGCGGTGTAGTGGTCGGCGTCCGTGGTGCGGATGAACCGGTCATAGGAGATGCCCAGGGCGGCATGGGCCGCCTTGTAGATTTCCGCGTTCCGGTCCACGAGTTCCTTGGGAGTGACGCCTTCCTTTTCCGCGGTCTGGGCGATCTTCAGTCCGTGCTCGTCAGTGCCCGTCAGGAACATCACGTCGTAACCGTCGAGCCGCTTGAAGCGGGCCATTGCGTCGGTGGCAATGTATTCGTACGCATGGCCGATGTGCGGCACACCGTTGGGGTACGTGATGGCCGTCGTGATGTAGAACGGGCTCTTGTCTGGGGAAGTCACGGGCGGAAAGTTACCTTTGGTGCGGAGGGATGGATCTAGATCAGTTCCGTCAGCGTATCGCTGAGCCGGACCAGTTCGTGATCATGTGAAGCAACGAGCACGGCAATGCCATCGGACGTGGTGTCCTTCAGGATGCTGATGATGCGGTTGGCGGACGCCCGGTCCAGGCTTGCCGTAGGCTCATCGACCACGAGCACGCGGGTTCCCAGAATGAGGGCCCGGGCAATGGCGACGCGCTGGCGCTCACCGCCGGACAGCTGGGCCGGGCGGTGCCGCATCCTGCGGCCCAGGCCCACCAGGTCCAGCAGGTCCTTGGCCATGTCCCGGCGCTGGTCCACTTCGCCGTCGGGGACAGCCGGCAGCAGGACGTTCTCGAGGGCGCTCATCCCGTCAATCAGCGCCCCGCCCTGGTCGACGTAGCCGATGAGAGCACGGCGGCGGTCGGCGATCTCGTCGTCGCCCATGCTTTCGAGCGACTCGCCCTCCCACAGCACCCGGCCCGACGTCGGCAGTGTGAGACCGGCTCCCACCGTCAGGATGCTGGTCTTGCCGGAGCCGCTGCGGCCGGCGACGCAGTGCATCTCGCCGGCGTGCAGCGTCAGGTCGAATCCTTCCACAACGCTGACGGCGTCGGCTCCGCCCTTGCCGCCGCCGTAGCGGATGGTGATGTTGTTCAGTTCCAGCGGTGTACCGTGATCGGCGGCCTTGACGAGGGTGTTGGCGCGCGTCTGGAGCGAGCCTTCGCCGTCGTCGTTCCCGCGCGCCCGGCGAAGGTTAAGGTCGTTGGTCATTGGACTACTTTCGTTGCAATCGGAATCCAGCAAAGTACGGCCACGAGCCCGGCCACGGCGGCCCAGAGCGCGGCATAGGGAGCGAGGAGCAGCCCGACACCGAGGGCGCCCAGGACGCCGAGCGGCACCGCCACCGCGCCCACCAGGACATTCTCGAAGAACCGGACCTGCCCAAGCATGTCGGGGTTCCATCCCATTGCTTCAAGCGTGCCCAGGTACTGGCGCTTGGCCTGCAGCTCGAAACGCCCGGTCACGAGGGTCAGCAGCAGTCCGACGGCAACGCCGGCGATGCCAAGGATGATGCTCGGCAGGGCGACGCTGGCAGCGGCCACTCCGCTCAGTGCGCTGGCGCCGGCCGCGCGGGGGATGTCGATCAGCAGTGCGATCAGGCCGCCGACTGCCGCGCCGAACACTCCGACGGCCACCGCGAGCGAGATGGCATTGAAGCGGTTGGTGGTGACTTGCCGGTTGGCGAACGTCAGGGGCGAGTCCACCGCGATGAGCCGCTCGTCGTGCTGCGGCTCCTGGTCCACCTCCTCGCGGTGCCGCAGCTGCTGCGCGGCGAAGAACGCCGCCGCCGCATACAGCACCAGCACGGATGCCGAGACGATCACCGTGGCAAGGTTCCAGCTCAGCAGGCTCAGGATGATGCCGGCCACTGCCAGCAGCCCGGCGCCCACAGCGAATTCCTCCAGGACCCACGAGCGGATCTTCCGCTGGGTCCAGCCCATAGCGCGGAGCGTACCGGCCTCGCGGCGCCGCTGGCGCACGTAGCTCACGGTTGATGCACCGGTCAGCAGCGCTGCGCCGCACAGAGTGAGGAAGAGCAGCGTGATGTTCGTGGCGGTCAGCGAGCCGCTCACGGCATCGGCGGCGTCCTGCCTGACCCATGACTGCTGGACGGTGCCCAGTGCAGATTCCTTGCCGGCGCCGTCCTTTGAGTAGCCGGGGACGAAGATGTTGGCGTCCTCGCGCGCGGAGCCAGCCACGACCGTGGCTTCCAGGCCCATATCACGGATCTCGTTGGCCAGCTTCTCTACTTCCGGCTGGACCTGCTTCCAGCTTCCAGGCGCCGCAGCGCGCACACGAACGGCGTCAATGACCGAGGCGTTCTTCTCATATCCACGGGCGGCCGCCAGGCCGTAGTAGTCCGTGATGGCGCCCGCGGACTGGCTGACCAGCCCCGTGGCGCTCAGCGACGGCTTCAGCGTGGTGTTCTGGACGTCCTTGCCGTGCGCATCCTTGGTCAGGGTCAGCGGCGTGGGGTCGTAGCCTCCCAGCGGGAGCCTGTTGACGTCGCCGGCTGCTTCCTGAACGGCGGCGGGATCGAAGGTCCCATAAACCATGGCGAGCGGAGATGCGAGCTTCTCCCCCGTCTCGAGGTTGTCCCGGTAGGAGCGCTCATCGACGGGATTGCGCTGGGTCTGGTCTACAGGTTCGCCTGCCGCCGTCTTTTCCGGAAGGCGGTTAACGGTTACCCACTCGCCGGGCGTCGCGGTCTTGTCCACTGCGCCGTTGGACGCGGTGGAGCCGTCTGTGTACTTGGGCGCGGAGGCAAAATTCGTGCTCCACGTGGCAGGGGTGTAGAGGCCGCGCCCGAAGCTTTCCGGGTTCCCCAGCAGCTTGGAGTGGTCCGTGGACCCCGGCCAGGAGAGGGCGAAGGGCGACTTTGATACGAACGGCAGGTAGTCCTTGCCGAGGGACCGGTCAACCGTTCCGACGTCCTTGACCACATTTCCGGCATCATCGATTTCCTCGATCTTCACCGAGTACTTCAGGTCGAGAGCTGTGCCCGAGCGGACAATCAGCGGAATCGCCTGGGAATCCTCAGTCAGCTGGCCGCTGAGCTTTGCCTGCTGGTACTGGGTCATCAACGGGGCCCAGTACTTGAGCTTTACGCCGAGGAAGTCCGGCCCCTCTTCCAGTTCCTTCATGCTGATGCCGCTGGTGAAAAGGCTTTCAAAGTGCTGTCCCACCGCAGCGGCGTTGCGGGCATCTGCGGGCGGTGCCTTCTCCAGTGGGGCCAGGAAGTCTCCAGCGGTTCCGAGCAGTGCGCGCTCGGCAACGGGGTCGACGGCGACCACGGACTCTGTGACCTCCGGTGCCATGGGCAGCGCAACGGTGAGGTTGAAAAGGTTGTGCTCGGACCCGCCTGCAGGAGCGGGGAACTTGATGCCCGTCTCCCCCTCGGGTCCGGCGATCCGGATGCTCTTGCCGCCGGCCGTTTCCTCTTCGACGAGTCGGCCCTTGCCGAGCGTCCCCTCTGCCGTGGACTTGAACAGCGTCTGCTCGGATGAGCCGTCCGAACTCGTGGCACTGGCCGTCAGCCGGTACTTCTTGGGGGTGTCCTCCAGCACCGACTCTGCCGCAGGCCATTTGCTGGGATCGGTTGCGCTCGGGTCTCCGGCCGTGGCTGTGCCAACGAGTCCAGAGTTGAAGCCGAGGTAGTCCATCGCTTCAAGCCTCGGCGCCTCGAGGTTCTGGGTGACGCGGGACACGAGGCTGATCGGCGCCGCGACGGAGGTGCCCTGGAGGTCCCGGAGGCCCTGCAGCTGGTCGAAGCTGATGCCGCCCTGGCCTGTGGCGATGTCCGGCTGCATTAATGCGCCTCCGGTACCGGCCTTGGCCTGGACCAGGATGTCGTAAAGCCCGCGCGAGTTTTCGTCCACTGTCCGGTTCAGCGCGGCCTGCGACTGGGTTTGGACCAGGACGGACAGACACATGGCGGCGATCAAAATGGCAGCGGTCAGCAGCAGCACTTTGCTTCTGATGAACCTCTGGACGGCATTCATTGGGCTCCCTGAAACCTGGATGGCGTGCGCACGCCTCATCACCGTTAAAGGCGAAGGTTGTCCCTTGCGGGCGTACAAAAGGTATTGGCCGGTCTGCCGGCAAGATCCTTAATTCGGACCTAGCCATTGTACGCAGACCGGCCAATCATACTTGGCAGGGTGACCGCCGCGGCGCGGAGTTCATCCTGTGTTCATCTTCTTAGTCTTCGAGGTCCACTTCACGCACCATCTCGGCGCCGATGCCGGCCTTGATGGCGTCAAGGACCTGCTGCGGGACGGAGCTGTCGATGGTGAGCAGCGCCAGAACCTGGCCGCCCTCTGCGCTCCGGGCCACCTGCATGCCGCCGATGTTGATGTTGTTCATGCCCAGGATGTGGCCGATGGTGCCGATGACACCGGGACGGTCGGCGTAGGAAACCACAACGAGGTGTTCGCTGATGGGGATTTCCACGTCGTAGCCGTTGACGCCGACGAGCTTCTGCACCTGCTTGGGGCCGGTCAGGGTGCCGGCGACCGAGATCTGGCTGCCGTCGCTCAGGGCGCCGCGGAGGGTGAGGACGTTGCGGTAGTCCTCGGCATCCGGGGTGGTGATGAGGCGGACGTTGATGCCGCGCTGTTCGGCGATGACAGGGGCGTTGACGTAGGACACCTGCTCGGTGACAACGTCGGCGAAAATGCCCTTCAGTGCGGCGAGTTCCAGGACCTTGACGTCAAGGGCGGCGATCTCACCGGCAACCTCGACGTCGACCTGGGTCAGCGAGTCATGCGTCAGCGCCGTGAAGATACGGCCCAGCTTCTCGATGAGCGGGATGCCCGGGCGGACATCGGGGGCGATGACCCCGCCTGCGACGTTCACGGCGTCGGGCACGAGCTCACCGGCGAGGGCGAGTCGGACAGACTTCGCCACGGAAACACCGGCCTTTTCCTGGGCTTCGTCGGTGGAGGCACCCAGGTGCGGGGTCACCACGACGTTATCCAGCTTGAAGAACGGCAGGTCGGTGCTGGGCTCCTGAACGAAGACGTCCACTGCCGCTCCGGCGATCTGGCCGTCCTGCAGTGCCGTGTAGAGGGCTTCCTCGTCCACGAGCCCGCCGCGGGCGACGTTGATGACGTAGGCGGTGGACTTCATCTTGGTAAACGCGTCCGCACCGAGCATGCCGACAGTCTCGGGGGTCTTGGGCATGTGGATCGTGATGAAGTCCGACTGTGCCAGCAGCTCGTCGAGGGTCACCAGCTTCACGCCGAGCTGGGCAGCGCGGGCCGAGGTGATGTAGGGATCGTAGGCGAGGATTTCCGTGTCAAAACCCTGGAGACGGGCGGCGACCAGGGCGCCGATGCGGCCCAGGCCGATGATGCCGATCTTCTTTTCGAAGAGTTCGATGCCGGTGTACTTGGAGCGCTTCCATTCACCGTCCTTCAGGGCGGCACTGGCCTGCGGAATGTGACGGGCCAGGCTCAGGATGTGGCCCACCGTGAGCTCAGCGGCGGAGACGATGTTGGACGTCGGCGCGTTCACCACCATCACGCCGGCCTGCGTGGCGGCCTTGATGTCGACATTGTCCAGGCCGACGCCGGCACGGGCGATGACCTTCAGGTTCTTCGCGGCGGCAATGGCCTCTGCGTCCACCTTGGTGGCGGACCGGACGAGGATGGCGTCGACGTCCTCGATGGCAGAGAGCAACTGGGAACGGTCGGCGCCGTCGGTCTGCCGGATTTCAAAGTCCGGGCCAAGGGCCTCGATGGTGGCGGGCGAAAGCTCTTCGGCGAGCAGTACTACGGGTTTTGACACGGCTGATCCTCTGCATAGCAGTCCTGGGGATAAATCAAGTCTAGGCTGACGGAAAGGCCGGGCTCACATTTGTTAAGTGTGAACCCGGCCTCACTGTTGCGCTCTGAACGGCGCCAGGCGTTACGCCTTAGCGGGCTGCGGAGCCTTCAACATAGTCCTGGTCCTGCTGCTGCCAGGAGAACAGGGAGCGCAGCTCGCGGCCGACACTCTCGATCGGGTGCTGCTCTGCCTTGGCGCGCAGCTCCTTGAACTCGATGCCGCCGTTGTCCTGGTCTTCAATGAAGCGCTTGGCGAAGGCACCGGACTGGACGTCCGCGAGAACTGCCTTCATGTTTTCCTTCACCTCGGGGGTGATGACGCGCGGGCCGGAAACGTAGTCGCCGTACTCTGCGGTGTCGGAAACGCTCCAGCGCTGCTTGGCAATGCCACCTTCCCACATCAGGTCGACAATGAGCTTGAGCTCGTGAAGCACCTCGAAGTAGGCGATCTGCGGCTGGTAGCCGGCCTCGGTCAGGGTCTCGAAGCCGTACTGGACCAACTGGGACACGCCGCCGCACAGGACAGCCTGCTCGCCGAAGAGGTCGGTTTCGGTTTCCTCGGTGAAGGTCGTCTTGATGACACCTGCGCGGGTGCCGCCGATGGCCTTCGCGTAGGACTTGGCCAGTTCCCAGGCGGAACCGGAAGCGTCCTGCTCAACGGCGATGATGTCGGGGATGCCGCGGCCGGCTTCGAATTCGCGGCGCACCGTGTGGCCGGGTGCCTTCGGGGCGACCAGGATGACGTCAACGCCTTCCGGTGCCTCGATGTAGCCGAAGCGGATGTTGAATCCGTGGGCGAAGGCCAGGGCCTTGCCGGGAGTCAGCTTGTCCTTGATGGAGTCGTTGAAGATCGAGCGCTGGTACTGGTCCGGCGCAAGGATCATGATGACGTCGGCCCATTCGGCGGCGTCGGCAACGTTCTTGACCGTGAAGCCTGCGTCCTGTGCCTTCGCGGTGGAGGGCGAGCCTTCCTTGAGGGCGATGACAACCTCGACGCCGGAATCGCGCAGGTTCAGTGCGTGGGCGTGGCCCTGGGAGCCGTAGCCCACGATGGCCACCTTGCGACCCTGGATGATCGACAGGTCTGCGTCGTCGTCGTAGAACAATTCAGTCACTTGCGTAACTCCTCTTGAGTGGATTTGTTGTAGATGGGTGTGGTGGTGCGGTTACAGGCGGAGCGTGCCGCTGGGGCATTGCCTAAGCGGAGCGCAGCGCCCGGTCACTCATGGAGCGGGATCCCCGTCCAACGGCCAGGGTGCCGGACTGCACAATCTCGCGGATACCGAAAGGCTCCAGCACCGACAGCAGTGCCGTGAGCTTTTCGGGGTGGCCGGTTGCTTCAATGACCACGGAGTCTGTGGAGACGTCAACCACTGAAGCACGGAACAGGTCTGCAGCCTGGGTCACCTGCAGACGAGTTGCGGCATCCGCACGTACCTTGACCAGGATGTGGTCGCGCTGTACGGAAGATTCGGAAGTCAGTTCAACAATCTTGATCACATTGACCAGCTTGTTCAACTGTTTGGTGACCTGCTCGATCAGGTCACCGTCGGCATCGACCACGACGGTCATCCGGGACATGCCCGGAACTTCCGTGGGGCCGACGGCCAGTGAATTGATGTTGAAGGCACGGCGGGCGAAAAGGCTGGCCACGCGGGTCAGCACACCGGGCTTGTCTTCGACCAGAACGGACAGTGTGTGGCGGCTCATGATCAGTCCTCCTCTTCCCATTCCGGGGTCATGTTGCGGGCTACCTGGATCTGGTCGTTGCTGACCCCGGCGGGGACCATCGGCCACACCATGGAGTCGGGGCTGACCACGAAGTCGATCACCACGGGCCGGTCGTTGATTTCCAGTGCCTTCTGGATGGTCGCGTCGATGTCCTCCGCACGGTCGCACCGGAAGGACGCGCAGCCGTAGGCCTCCCCGAGCTTGACGAAGTCCGGGATCCGGATGGTTTCGTGGCCCGTGTTGAGGTCCGTGTTGGAGTAGCGCCCCTCGTAGAACAGGGTTTGCCACTGCCGCACCATGCCCAGCGAGGAGTTGTTGATGACCGCGACCTTGATGGGAATCTTGTTGATGGCGCACGTGGCCAGTTCCTGGTTGGTCATCTGGAAGCAGCCGTCACCGTCGATGGCCCACACCACGCGGTCCGGCTCCCCCACCTTGGCGCCCATGGCGGCAGGAACCGCGTAGCCCATGGTGCCGGCACCGCCGGAGTTGAGCCAGGCGTGCGGGCGCTCGTACTTGATGAACTGCGCGGCCCACATCTGGTGCTGGCCGACGCCGGCGACGTAGATGCCCTCGGGGCCCGTCAGCGCACCGATGCGTTCGATGACGCGCTGGGGCGCGGTGAGGCCGTCCTCGGGCTCAGTCCAGCCCAGCGGGTAGGTGTCCTTGAGGTTGTTCAGGAACGACCACCAGCTGGTCAGGTCCGGGGTGCCGGAGGTGCCGAACTGGGTGCGGACTGCCTCCGTCAGTTCCGGAATGATCTCCTTTACCGAGCCAACGATCGGGACGTCGGCGGTGCGGTTCTTGGAAATCTCGGCGGGGTCGATGTCCGCGTGGATCACCTTGGCGTTGGGCGCAAACGTCTTCAGGACGCCGGTGACCCGGTCGTCGAAACGCGCGCCCAGGGTGATCAGGAGGTCGGACTGCTGCAGGGCAGTCACGGCGGAGACCGTGCCGTGCATGCCCGGCATGCCGACGTGCTGGGGGTGTGAATCAGGGAAGACGCCGCGGGCCATGAGGGTGGTGACCACAGGAGCGCCCGTCAGTTCCGCCAGTTCACGGAGCTCGGCCGAGGCATGGGCCTTGACCACGCCGCCGCCGACGTACAGCACGGGCTTGCTGGCGGCAGCGATCAGTTTCGCGGCCTCTCGGACCTGCTTGTTGTGTCCGCGGACCACCGGACGGTAGCCGGGAAGGTCGATTTTCGGCGGCCAGGAGAAGGTCATCTGGCCCTGCTGGGCATCCTTGGCGACGTCAACAAGGACCGGTCCCGGGCGTCCCGTCGAGGCGAGGTGGAATGCCTCGGCCATGACATGGGGGATGTCATTGGGGTCTGTCACCAGGAACGAGTGCTTGGTGATGGGCATCGTAATGCCCACAATGTCGGCTTCCTGGAAGGCGTCGGTGCCGATTACTCCGCTGGAGACCTGGCCGGTGATGGCCACGAGCGGAACCGAATCCATGTGCGCATCCATGATGGCGGTGACGAGGTTTGTGGCACCCGGGCCCGAGGTGGCGATGCAGACGCCCACCCGCCCGGTGACCATGGCGTAGCCTTGCGCGGCGTGGCCGGCTCCCTGTTCGTGACGGACCAGAACGTGATTCATTTTGGAGGCCATCAAGGGGTCATAGGTGGGCAGGATCGCGCCACCGGGCAAACCGAATATATCGTCGACGCCGAGTTCTTCGAGCGAGCGGACAATTGCTTCTGAGCCGGTCATCACCGTCGGGGGTACGACGTTGTTCGGCCCAAGGACAGGAGAGGCGGTTGCAGCAGTGTCGGCGCCGACGGCGGTTTCAGCCGTCCGGTCGGCGCGTTCCGGAGCCTTGGAGGCTCCAGCGGACTTAGTAGCCATCAGCGAGGGGCTGATCGGCGATCCTTTGCTCATCGGACTCTTCCTTAGTGGATCTTGGATTGGGTGGTGCTGTATGAAAGCTCAAAAAGCTGCCACGCTGGGAAATAAAAAAACCCCTCAGCCTGGCGGCTCTTCGAGGGGTTGCGCGTGACAGTTCGTTACCAGTCGGGCTATAGAGCCACGCGCTTGGTAAGGACGACGACTGCATCTGCAGCGGTGCGGCCGGTAACGAGTGCGATCATGCGTTCAGTTTTCCCTCTGGTGGGATGCGTGTCAACGACGGCGGCGTGCATCTCACCATGTGGACATCATTGTCCACTTTTTGATCCTCCCTAGGAGGAACAAACCCTCCCGCCCGCCGTGGGCGGCAGGCGGGAGGCTCCTGCCCCGAGCGCCCGGCGCGGGCGCAGTGCGTTCTCGGAGCCTCCCTTACTAAGCTTGGTTGCCCAAGCTTAATAGCGTCACCCGCAGTATGCCCCGGTGGAGGCGCTGTGGACCAGCTTGGCGTACTTGGCCAGGACACCCTTGGTGAACTTGGCCGGGAGCGGTTCCCAGCCTTCCTTGCGGGATTCCAGCTCGGACTCGTCGACCAGCAGGTCGAACGTCCTGGCGGCGATGTCCACCCGGATCCGGTCGCCGTCCTTGACGAAGGCGATTGGGCCGCCGTCGACCGCTTCCGGCGCAACGTGGCCGATGCACAGGCCGGTGGTGCCGCCGGAGAACCGTCCATCGGTCAACAGCAGGACATCCTTGCCGAGACCAGCGCCCTTGATGGCGCCGGTAATGGCGAGCATCTCGCGCATGCCGGGGCCACCCTTGGGTCCTTCGTAGCGGATCACGACGACGTCACCCTTCTGGATCTGCCCGTTGTCCAGCGCGTCCAGGGCGCCCTGCTCGCGTTCGAAGACGCGGGCGGTGCCCTCGAAGACGTCGGCATCGAAGCCGGCGCTCTTGACCACGGCGCCTTCGGGGGCCAGCGAGCCGTGCAGGATGGTGATGCCGCCGGTCTTGTGGATCGGGTTGTCCAGCGCCCGCAGAATCTTGCCGTCAAGGTCCGGCGGGTTGATGGCCGCGAGGTTTTCGGCGAGGGTCTTGCCGGTAACGGTGAGGCAGTCGCCATGCAGCAGTCCGGCGTCGAGCAGTGCCTTCATGATGACCGGCACGCCGCCGATCTTGTCGACGTCGGTCATGACGTAGCGGCCGAAGGGCTTCAGGTCGCCAAGGTGGGGGATCTTGTCCCCGATGCGGTTGAAGTCGTCGAGCGTCAGTTCGACTTCGGCTTCACGGGCGATCGCGAGCAGGTGCAGCACCGCATTGGTGGAGCCGCCGAAAGCCATGGTCACGGCGATGGCGTTCTCAAAGGCCTTCTTGGTCATGATGTCGCGGGCGGTGATGCCGAGGCGCAGCAGGTTGACCACCGCTTCGCCGGACTTGCGGGCGAACTCATCACGACGGCGGTCCGCCGAGGGCGGGGCGGCGGAGCCCGGCAGGGACATGCCCAGGGCCTCGCCGATGCAGGCCATGGTGTTGGCCGTGTACATTCCGCCGCAGGCACCTTCACCCGGGCAGATCGCCTTTTCGATGCGCTCCAGGTCCCCGCGGCTCATCTTGCCGGCGGCACACGCGCCGACGGCCTCGAAGGCGTCGATCAGGGTGACTTCCTTTTCGGAGCCGTCCTCAAGCTTGACCCAACCCGGCATGATGGACCCGGCGTACAGGAAGACGCTCGCCAGGTCCAGGCGGGCCGCGGCCATCAGCATGCCCGGCAGGGACTTGTCGCAGCCGGCCAGCAGCACCGAGCCGTCAATGCGCTCAGCCTGCATCACGGTTTCCACGGAGTCGGCGATGACCTCGCGGGAAACGAGCGAGAAGTGCATGCCCTCGTGCCCCATGGAAATGCCGTCAGAGACGGAGATGGTGCCGAACTGCATCGGGAATCCGCCGCCCGCATGAACGCCTTCCTTGGCGCCCTGCGCGAGCCGGTTCAGCGAAAGGTTACACGGGGTGATTTCGTTCCATGAGCTCGCGACGCCGATCTGGGGCTTGGCGAAGTCGTCGTCACCCATCCCCACAGCGCGGAACATGCCACGCGCGGGAGCCGCGTGAATGCCGTCGGTGACCACCCGGCTCCGGGGCTTAATGTCAGGCTTGTTGTCGGTTTCGATCTGGGTGTCCTCACTCATGCGTCAAAGTCTATGACTCTGATCGTCCGCCCAACGACCCGAACCGGCGCGGCAGGCGGAATTTTCAGGAAATTTCGATCAGATGGTGGACTCTCGTCTCAAATAATGAGAACGCGGGCAGGCCGTTCTTCACGCCTGTGGCGCATGTCATGTCACCCCATCCAGTATCCGGAGCCGCTTGAAGTCCATGAAGCGAGGCTACGTCACCGCCGCTGAACCGGTGAACCCGGCTAAGAGTCCCAGCCCGGGCCCAGACGGGGATTGACAAACCTAGACAGCCATGTTGGCAGCGACGTACCGTCAAGCAACGGCAACCTCGTGTTATCGACAGAAGGGCTTTGCTATGGAGTGGATCATCTGGGTCATCGTCATCGTGTTGATCATTGCAGTCGTCTGGTGGCTGCTGAACCGCAATTCGGGCAACGCCGCCGGAACCCGCGACACAGCCGCTACCGGCAAGGTCGCCTCCTCCCCGCTCACGGGATCCAGCGCCCGGGAGGCAAGCGCCTCATCTGGCGCCGCTGAATCGGGACCAGAGCGCCGGGACACCACAGCCGGGAACACGGCAGCCGAGGGTGCTGCGGGCCTCGTCACGGCCGGGGGCGCAGGGGGCGCAGGAATGGCCGGCGCCACACAGACGGGGCAGGCACCGAATGCATCTCCGTCACCCGAGCCGGCACCCGTCCGGCAGGAATCGCCCGGCGCAGACCGGACAAACCCCGAGGACGTGGAGCCGGACATCGAATCCTGGGACGCCGCGACCCCCCGCACGGCTGCCGGAACCCCCGCTTCCGCGGGCGGCGACGTCGATGACTGGGAGGACGACGAGGACAAGGCCGAGTGGGACACCCAGTGGTCCGAAACCGGTGCCCGGACCGAATCAGCACCGGCAACGCACCTCCCGGCCGCAGGGCATGCAGCAGCTCCGTCCACGCCCACTCATCACCCTGAATACACCGAACCGCACGCCCCCACCCTGCCCGGGGCCGAATCCGCGGCTGCCGATGCCTGGGATGCGGACGCTGAGACCCGGCAAAGGATTGATTCATCAGCAGCCGCCGAGGCCGGAGCCAGCCACTCTGCCGAGCCTTCCGGCCACCCTGAAGCCGCGGGCATGACGACGGTTCCGGTCAGCGCGGAGCTGGCAGGGGCAGATGTTGCCGGTCAGCCCTATGGTGAAGGCTCGGCGGCCTCCGCGGCGGACGGCAGCGGTCCGGAAGGCTACACGGTGAAGGCCGATACGGCGTCGATGACCTACTACGACGAAGACAGTTCCGGTTATGACGAGGCGCACGCGGACGCGTGGTTCCTCTCCCCTGCGCACGCCGAGGCCGCAGGGTTCCGGGCACCGCGCCGGACAAGGCGCTGACAGCGCGGCTCGCGGCGCACTCATCCTTAGAACGCTGATACTCAGACAACGGGCAACCCCGGGCGGGCAGGACGATGATGACGAACAGGGCGCGCAGCACCAGGGCGAGTGCGGCGCGGGTTGGCGCATGCAGGCGAGCGCAGGCTGGAGCGGGCGCGACTGCGGTGGCTGTTGTTCTCGCGCTTGGGGGCTGCACGGGAGACGGTGCCGGGTCTGCGGGCGGCATGGTCACTCCGGCTCAGGGAACTCCCGGACTCCAGCGAACGCCCGGCACGACGCCGGCGAGTCCCGGAACGGGCACAGCAACCGCCCTCGGGGCGCCCCGGGTCCGCACCACCATTGAGGGCCTGCAGTTGCCCTGGTCCACGGTGTTCCTGCCGGACGGTACGGCGGTGATATCCGAGCGTGACTCCGCACTCCTGAAGTCCGTGCGGAACGGCACGATCAGCACTGTCGGCGAGGTGCCCGGCGTGGTTCCCGGCGGCGAGGGCGGGCTCATGGGCCTGGCCCTGTCCCCCGGCTATGCCTCCGACAGGTTCCTCTATGTCTACTTCACGGCGGCCGAGGACAATCGGATCGCCCGGCTGCGCATCGAGGACGCCGGAACAGGCGGCGGCCTCCGGCTGGGTGACCCGCAGGTCATTTTCTCCGGCATTTCCAAAGCATCCACACATAACGGCGGCAGGATCCGTTTTGGCCCTGACGGATACCTCTACGTGGGGACCGGCGATTCGCAGCGCCGCGAACAGCCGCAGGACCGGAACGCCTTGGGCGGGAAGATCCTTCGGCTGACCAAGGACGGGAAGCCGGCGCCCGGGAATCCGTTCCCGGACAACCCCGTCTACAGCCTGGGGCACCGGAATGTCCAAGGCCTCGCCTGGGACAGCGAAGGCCGGCTCTGGGCCAGCGAGTTCGGCCCAGAGGTCAACGACGAACTGAACCTTATCCAGGCAGGCGGAAACTACGGCTGGCCCGACGTTACCGGCGCGCCGGGTCGCGAAGGGTTCATCGACGCCAAAGTAGTATGGCCCTCCACAGCCGACTCATCCCCGAGCGGGCTGGAGATCGTAGGCAACACGGCCTTCCTGGGCGCCCTCCGCGGACAGCGCATCTGGAGCGTTCCGCTTGAGGGCGAAAATGCCGGCACTCCTGTGGCCCATTTCACACGGCAACATGGCCGGATCAGGAACGTTTCGTTGGCCTCAAACGGGGAATTGTGGGCGCTGACCAACAACCAAAACCCTGATTCTGTGCTGATTTTGAGCCTGTCCGGCTAGCCGACGGGGCCGTCCGGGGCCCGATTTCACATGGGCCAAAAGTTCGTGTAGAGTTACATGTCGTTGCGGAGGTCAACGAGGGAAACAAAGCCCCACGGTTGAACGAAACAGCAGCTGCACCTCTAGCTCAATTGGCAGAGCAATTGACTCTTAATCAATGGGTTCCGGGTTCAAGTCCCGGGGGGTGCACAGATGAGAAACCCCGTCTTCAAGGCCACCACCTTGAAGGCGGGGTTTCGTTTTGCCCCGTTGTTTCGCTGCTGAAGCCTCGTCAGCATTCGGTGAGGGGTCGCAGCAACTCGCAGCGCCTAGATGGTCCGCGTCGCCAGGGCCAGGTTCTCCTTGAGCTCGGCGGCGTTCTGGCGGATGACGTAGGCAGGGCGGTCGCGCTCAACACGCCAGCTCTCGGACAGCGGCCCGATGTTGACGGTGTCGAAGCCGAACTCGTCATACAGCTCCGTCACCAGGTCGCTGGCCTCAAGGTAATCACTGGCCGTGGCAAGTGCGCGGCGGTTCTCCGTGCCGGCCGGAGCACCGTCCGTGGTGATTTCCCTGGCCATGATGTGGTTGAAGCCCTTGGCGACTTTGGAAGTGGCCAGGAGTTTCTGCAGCAGCCCCGACGTGGTTTCTTCACCGTTGTCGAGGACCGGGAAGCGGCCGTCGCGTTCCCAGTAGTAGTTGTTGGTGTCGATCACGATCTTGCCCGCCAAGGGCTCCACCGGAATGTCGCCGATGCTCTTGAGGGGAACGGTGACGACGGCGAAATCACCCGCCGCTGCCGCCTCGGCCGGCGTCGCGGCCCGCGCCTGCGGTCCCAGCTCCGCAACGAGGCCTGACAGGGTTTCCGGTTCCCGTGAATTACTGATTACCACGTCATAGCCGAGCTTCACCGCCTTGCGGGCAATCTGGCTTCCGATATGTCCTGCACCGATGATTCCGATTGTTGTCATGTCCGGGCCAACCGCAATCCGGCAGGAGTTATTTCGAACATTACGCAATACTGCGGGGGGCTGGGTTAGCGTGGGTCCCATGACCTTTGCGAATGTGGGAAGCCTCGGGACCAAACCCGGCCAGCGTGATGCCGTAGTGGCCATCCTGCTCCGGCCCATGCCTGAGCTGCGGGATGCCGGATGCCTGCTCTATGAAGTCGGGATCAACGATGACCAGCCGGACAACGTGTATGTCTGCGAGCTTTGGGAATCCCCCGAGGCTCACCAGGCCTCCCTGAAGTTGCCCGGTGTCCAGGGCGCCATCCAGGAGGCGAGGCCCCTTCTGTCCGGCGAGATGGGCGGCAGCCAGTTCAGGGTTCTTGGCTCTCCGATTGCCGGGCCTCGAGCCCGACACAGTCGCGTGGATGAGGCCTAGAAACGTGGACGCAGCCTAGCAGCCGGCCCTGACCGAAGCGGCCGGGCCGCCCCGGAGCGTGTCCTTCCCCGCTGGCTTGACCGGTCTCGCATATCTTCTTTGGTATGGATGAGGAGCACCCCGGGGAGTTGACCGGGCAGATATCGATCAATGAGTTACTCATTGCCATGGGCGAAGAACCCGTGGTCAGCATGTTGGACCTGACCGTTCCGGACGACGCCTCGTCCCTGGCTGATGGTCAGCCAACCCTGCCGGGCCTCTGAGCTACAGAGCTTCGTTGAGGAACGCCGCGGCGACCACGAGGGTGCCCACTGCTTTAGCGGGGCGCCTCCACGGCGAGGCCCGAATCAACATTCGAGACAATTGCAGCGGTCTCCGGCGATGCAAAGCGTGTGGCCAGTTCCCGCACCACGGCCTTCAGCTCCTGCCGGAGGACGTCCGGATCGATGGATGCGGCGGCAAGGACAGACCGCTCCATGTCCGCCGCGGCGGTAACGGCTTCGGTCCCGCGCTCCGTGAGCGAGACGACGTGGCTGCGGCGGTCGGAGGTGCTGCGTTGGCGGACGATGTGGCCGTGAGCTTCAAGCCGGCTGAGCGTCTTCCCCATGGTTTGCGCCTGGACACGGACCAACTGCGCGAGCTGCGCCTGCGTCATGGGGCCGTTGTTGTAGAGAACTTCAATGGCAATGACCCCAGCGTGGGTAAGGCCAATGGCCCCCAGCTTTTCATTCCAGGAGTGTTCAACAAGGCGTGCCGCCGTGGACAAGAGGCGCCCGGTGGGCCAGCGATCCATATCAGGCATACCAACAAGTATAGCCAAGTGTGGATTCGTCCCGGCGCAGGAGCCTTACTAAGCTGAAATGTCACGCATGAAAACAAGGAGAATATTTTGGCTGAACGACTCAATCCCGGCGACGTCGCCCCGGATTTCACACTGAAAAATTCCGAGGGAGCAGACGTCAGCCTCAGCGGTTACAGGGGCCGCCACACTATCGTCTACTTCTATCCGGCTGCGGCCACGCCCGGCTGCACGAAGCAGGCGTGCGACTTCCGGGACAGCCTGGCGTCCCTGCAGTCTGCCGGCTACGAGGTTCTGGGGATCTCTCCGGATCCCGTTAGCAAGCTTGCTGCCTTCGCCGAAAAGGAGGGCCTGACCTTCCCCCTGCTGTCGGACGATAGCCACGCGGTGGCGGAGGCCTATGCAGCGTGGGGTGAAAAGAAGAACTATGGCCGGACGTACGAGGGCCTGATTCGCTCCACCGTCGTCGTGGATCCGGACGGCAAGGTGGCACTGGCGCAGTACAACGTCCGGGCCACCGGCCATGTGGCCAAGCTGCGCCGGGACCTGCAGCTGGCGGAAAGCGGCAGCTGAGCCAGACCGCAACGACGGGAGCGGCAATTCACCGCACGGCCGCTGCCGGGGGCGCCGCTGACCCGGGGCCCGCCCGCTGACGGTACAATGAAGGCTGGCGATCGCCGTCGTAGGTTTTCTGTTGTTGAGAAGGCCGAAGGCGGAGCCGCGCGCGAGTGGTGAAATTGGCAGACACGCAGGATTTAGGTTCCTGTGCCTTCGGGCGTGGGGGTTCAAGTCCCCCCTTGCGCACAAGAGAACAGCACGCTGAACACGGGTGGAGCCCCGGACCAACTGGTCCGGGGCTCCTCCCGTTTAAAAGTTTCTGACGGTCCACCCATCCGCCGCCTCCCTGCGGACGAATACCCAGTGAGACACCAGCCAAGGGTCGGTGTCCACGCAGTCGCAATAGGGCCACATGCGGGGATCGGAATCGATTCCTGCCGGCAACGATCGGCACAACCAAGGAGAATCACAATGCAGTCCTTCAAGCGCACCACTTTCACCGTCGCAGGCGTCGCAGCTGCAGCCCTGCTGAGCCTCACCGCGTGCGGCGGTTCCGCGACGACGGCACCCAGCTCCTCGCCAGCGGCGGCCGAGCCGTCCGCTTCCAGCATGGCGCCCTCCCCGGCGGAGACCAGCTCTGCAGCAATGGATCCGGCAGCGAACCTCGCCGGTCCCGGCTGCGCCGCGTACGCCGAGCAGGTCCCCAGCGGCGCGGGATCAGTTTCGGGCATGGCACTTGACCCTGTCGCTGTCGCCGCCTCGAACAACCCGCTCCTGAAGACCCTCACGGCCGCCGTGTCCGGCAAGCTGAACCCGAAGGTCAACCTGGTGGACACCCTGAACGGCAGCGAGTTCACGGTCTTCGCGCCCGTCGATGACGCGTTCGCGAAGATTGACGCCGCCACGATTGAGACCCTCAAGAAGGACGACGCGCTCCTGAGCAAGATCCTGACCTACCACGTTGTTCCCGGCCAGGTCACGCCGGACAAGATCGTCGGCACCCACAAGACGGTCCAGGGCGGATCCGTCAATGTGACCGGCACCAAGGACGCGCTGAAGGTCGACGGCGCCAACGTGATCTGCGGCGGAGTCCAGACCGCCAACGCCACGGTGTACCTGGTGGACTCGGTGCTGATGCCCAAGTAGCCTCCGCTGAAGCCACTGCTGAAGCCTCCGGCGGGATCTGGGATTCCGTCGGGGACGGGAAGCCGTGGTCCGCACCCTCGCGTGCGGGCCACGGCTTTGCCGCGCTCCGGCCACCCCGTCCGTCATTTAGACTGGACACCGGGCCAGCAGACCGCAGCCGCCCATTGCCGCAGCCCGGCAGTCCAGCAGCCCAGAGGTGATAATCCAGTGCCCAGCAGTATGACGCGACGCACGGCCATTAAGACCGGCGCCGTTCTCCTGGGCCTGTCACTAACATCCTGCACGGGGGAAGCGGCCCCGCCGCCGTCGTCCGCGGCTCCCGCCGCCACACCCACGGCCAGCAGCCCGACAGCCACGTTCAACTTCGGCACGGCCGCGCCGCCCCTGGGCCTTGACCCGGCACTCGCCAACGACATCGAATCCCAGCGCATAACACGCCAGATCCTCGAAGGACTGGTCGGCGTCAACCAGACCACCGGGGAACCGACACCGCTGCTCGCCACTGAATGGACAGCATCTCCGGACGGCCGCTCCTACACCTTCACCCTTCGCTCCGGGGTGAAGTTCCACGATGGCTCCCCCTTCAACGCAGCAGCCGTCTGCAGCAACTTCGAGCGCTGGTTCAACTTCCCGGCAGCGCTCCGGCAGCAGGCGCCGGGCAGCAGTTTCAAGGGAGTGTTCAAGGAACACTCGGACGAGGCGAGCCTCTCCGTTTTCAAGGCCTGCACGGCGCTGTCGTCGCTCCTGGTGAGGATTGACCTCACGGAGCGTTTTACCGGCTTCCTCCAGGCCCTGACCCTGCCGGCTTTCGCTATTTCCTCGCCCAAGGCGCTCGCCGCGGGGCGCGCCGATGTGCTCAGCGAAAGGCGCGGCAGCCAGGCGGTGTCCGCCTACGCCACCCATCCGGTCGGCACCGGACCGTACCGCTTCGCGTCCTGGGACAGCGCCGGCGTCACGCTGCTCAGCAACAAGGACTATTGGGGTGACCGCGGCCAGATCGGCACCATCAACTTCATCACGTACAACCATCCGCAGACACGGCTCCAGGCCCTGATCGACGGCAAGATCGACGGCTACGATGCCGTGACGGTGGGGAACTTCGACCAGCTCGTCAAGCGCGGAAAGCAGATCGTCCAGCGTGACCCGTTCTCGGTGATGTACCTGGGCATGAACCAGGCCATTCCCGTGCTGGAGGACCTCAAGGTCCGGCAGGCGGTCGAGCTGGCCATCGACAAGGACACGCTGATCCGCCGGTTCTTCATCGACAACACGGCGCAGGCGTCCCAGTTCGTCCCGCCCAAGCTCAGCGGATTCAACAACAACGCCCCGGCCCTGGGGTACGACCCCGCCAAGGCCGAGGAACTGCTCGCCGAGGCAGGCTACAAGGGCCAGCCGCTCAAGTTTTACTATCCAACGAATGTCACCCGGCCATACCTCCCCACCCCGGAGAAGGTCTATGCCGAGATCAGCCGGCAGCTCACAGCCGTGGGCTTTAACATCAGGCCGGTTCCGGTGGACTGGGCGGACGGCTACCTGCAGAAGGTCCAGTCCCCGGGGGACCATGCCTTCCACCTGCTCGGCTGGAACGGGTTCTACTCCGACGCGGACAACTTCCTGGGTCCGCTGTTCGGCCAGAAAAACGGCGAATTCGGGTATCAGGACCCTCAGGTCTTCTCCAAGATCGACCGTGCCCGCGGCCTGCCCGACGGCAAGGAGCGGACGGAGCAGTACCAGACCATCAACGCCCAGATCGCCGAAACGGTGCCGGCGGTGCCTATCGCGTTTCCCATTTCGGCGCTGGCCCTCTCCGACCGCGTCATCAGCTACCCCGCGTCGCCGGTCTTAAATGAAGTTTTCACCAAGGTCCAACTAAAGCCTTGACGGACGGGGACAATTTCAGTTAGTAACCGGTGCGGGATATTCTGTGACAGCCAGAGCCGCTGCTATCGGAGACTGATTGTGACCTTCATTTCCAAGACCCAACATGCCGACGTCGTACTGATTGGCGGCGGCATCATGAGCGCCACCCTGGGTGCGTTCATCAAGCAGCTCGAACCCAACTGGACCATCTCCCTGTTCGAGCGCCTCGACGAAGCAGGCCTTGAGAGCTCGGGTCCCTGGAACAACGCCGGCACCGGACATGCCGCCCTGTGTGAACTCAACTATTCGCCCGCAGCCAAAGACGGCTCGGTCAACCCCGCCAAGGCACTGCACATCAACGAGCAGTTCCAGCTGTCCCGCCAGTTCTGGTCCCACCTCGTGACCAACTCCCTGATCGGATCCCCCAAGGGCTTCATCAACACCGTCCCGCACATGAGCTTCGTGATCGGCGAGGACAACTGCAACTTCCTCAAGGCCCGCTATGACGCGCTGAAGCAGCATCCGCTGTTCCGCAGCATGGAGTACTCGGAGGACTACGCCCAGATCGGCAAGTGGGCACCGCTCATCGTCAAGGGCCGCGACCGCAATGCGCGCATCGCCGCCACCCGCGCCGCCGAGGGCACCGACGTCGATTTCGGGGCGCTGACCCGCGAGCTGACCGCTTACCTGGGGAACAACGGCGTCGAGATCAACTACGGCCACGACGTTTCAGACATCAAAAAAGCGTCCGACGGCGGCTGGGACCTTTCGCTCAAGCACCCGGCTTCCGGGGAACGCGGCAGGATCCACGCCAAGTTCGTTTTTGTCGGCGCCGGAGGCGGCGCCCTGCACCTGCTCCAGGCGTCCGGGATCCCGGAGAGCAAGGGCTACGGCGGATTCCCCGTTTCGGGCCAGTTCTTCCGCTGCACGGACCAGTCCCTCGCCACCCAGCACAACGCGAAGGTCTACGGCCAGGCCTCCGTCGGTGCCCCGCCCATGTCCGTTCCGCACCTGGACACCCGCTACGTGGGCGGCAAACGCTCCCTCCTGTTCGGCCCGTACGCCGGATTCTCCACGAACTTCCTGAAGAGCAGCAGCTGGCTGGACCTCCCGCTGTCCATCCGTCCCGGCAACATCGTCCCGATGCTTGCCGTTGCCAAGGACAACATGGACCTGACCGCCTACCTGGTCAAGGAGGTCGCCAAGCGCCACGGAGCCAAGGTCGAGGCGCTCCGCGAGTACTACCCCGAAGCCAAGGACGGCGACTGGGAGCTCATCACGGCCGGCCAGCGTGTGCAGATCATCAAGAAGGATCCCAAGAAGGGCGGCATCCTGCAGTTCGGCACCGAGGTGATTGCCGCACGGGACGGCTCCATCGGTGCCCTGCTGGGCGCGTCGCCGGGCGCCTCCACGGCCGTGCCCATCATGATCGAGCTGCTGCAGAAGTCCTTCCCGAAGAACTTCAAGGGCTGGCAGTCCAAGCTCAAGGAGATGATGCCGGGCTACGGCGTCAAGCTCAATGACAACCCGGAGCTGGCCGCGGAACTTGAAAAGTCCACGGCCAAGGCACTCCAGCTTGACGTGGCGCCTGCCGTGCAGCGCTAGGACCCTGTCCGGGTTGCGGCAGGCTCCACCACAGGCAACAGTCCGTCAACCCTTCCAGGAGACCAAGCGATGTTCCGGCTGGCCAGTCTTTCCCTCGGCAACCGTGCGCTGATCGCGCTCATCACCGTCTTTGCCTCGGTGTTCGGCGTGATCACCATGTCCTCCCTCAAGCAGGAGCTCATCCCTTCCGTTGAGTTCCCGCGGATCACGGTGATCACGTCGATGCCGGGGGCGTCGCCGGAAGTCGTGGACAAGCAGGTCAGCAGGCCGCTGGAAACCGCCCTGAACAGTGTCGAGGGCCTCGAATCGACCTCCTCCACCTCGCGGAACGGCACGTCGCAGGTCAGCATGGTGTTCGAGTACGGGTCCGACCTTGACCGTGCACGCAACCAGATCGACCGTGCCATTTCCAATGCCAAGCGCACGCTCCCGGAGGATGTGCAGCCGCAGGCCATCGCGGGCAGCATCAGCGACTTCCCCATCGTGTTTCTGGCTGTCTCCTCCGACAAGCCGCTCGGCGAACTGAACACCGACCTTCAGCGGCTGACGGTCCCAAAGCTTCAAAAGCTCGACGGCGTCCGTGGCGCCGAGGTGACGGGCGGCGCCAGCCAGCACATCCTCGTCCTGCCGCGGCCGGCCAGCATGGCCTCCAGCGGGGCGACCATCCAGTCCATCCGCAATGCGCTGACCAACAACGGCGACCTCATCCCGGCAGGAACCATTGAGGAAAAGGGCCAGAGCCTGTCCCTGCAGGTCGGGAGCCCCGTGGACTCCGTCACCGCCGTGAAGGCCCTGCCGCTCGGCGGCGTGAAGGGCGGCGCCACCATCGGTTCCGTGGCTGACGTCAGCATCAGGGACGATGCGCGGACCTCCATCACCCGGACCAACGGCAAGGAAACCCTTGCCGTCTCAGTCACCAAAAAGCCCGAGGGCGACACCGTGGCCATTTCCCACGCGGTCAAGGACTCCCTCCCGCAGCTGGAGGCGGAGCTCGGTTCCAACGCCAAATTCACGCCGGTCTTCGACCAGGCACCCTTCATCGAGAAGTCCATCAAGGACCTCACCACGGAAGGCCTGCTGGGGCTGGGCTTCGCCGTAGCCGTCATCCTCGTGTTCCTCATGTCGGTCCGCTCCACGCTGGTTACGGCCGTGTCCATTCCGCTGTCCCTGCTGATCACGTTCATCGGGCTCTCGGCCACCGGCTATTCGCTGAACATCCTCACCCTGGGTGCGCTCACCATCGCCATCGGCCGGGTGGTGGATGACTCCATCGTGGTGATCGAAAACATCAAACGGCACCTCAGCTACGGCGAGCGCAAGCTCACGGCTATTCTCACCTCCATTCGAGAAGTGGCGGGGGCGATCACCGCATCGACGCTGACCACGGTGGCAGTGTTCCTGCCCATCGCCTTCGTGGCCGGCCTTGCGGGCGAGCTGTTCCGTCCGTTCGCGCTGACCGTCACCATCGCGCTGCTGTCATCGCTGCTGGTGTCGCTGACGATCGTTCCAGTCCTGGCCTACTGGTTCCTCAAGGCCCCCGCCGAAGCACGCGGCCCTGGGACGGCCCCGCAGCCGGCCCCCGAGATAGAGGCCAAAGCCCATGAGGCGGAGCAGCGCAGCCTCCTGCAGCGCGGGTACCTGCCGGTGCTGACCAAGACCCAGAAGCACCCGGTGGTGACGCTGGTGGCGGCCGTTCTGGTGCTGGGCGGAACCGCCGCCATGACTCCCCTGCTGGCCACGGACCTCCTGGGCCGCTCCGGCGAGAACAGCATGACGGTGAAGCAGGAGCTTCCCGCCGGCACCAGCCTCGAAGACACAAGTGCGGCGGCGCAAAAACTCGAAGGAGTACTGCTCGGCATCGACGGCATCAAGGACGTCCAGGTGACCTCCGGCAACGCACAGGCCGGCTTTACGGCGCTCACCTCCTCCGGCGCATCGAACTCCACCTTCACGGTGGTCACCGACGAGGCGGCCAAGCAGGCCGACCTGCAGCAGACCGTCCGGACGGAGCTGTCAAAGGTCAGCGGGGCAGGCAAGGTTTCCGTGGGCGCCCAGCAGGGCGGCTTCGGCACATCATCCACCGTGGACATCACGCTGAGGGCCGCGACGTCGGCGGATCTCAGGAAAGCCAGCGACGCCATGGTCGCCGCCATGACCGGTGTCCCCGGCAGCACGGAGGTAACCACCAACCTGGCGGCCAGCCAGCCCGTGGTCCAGGTGAAGGTGGACCGGGCCAAGGCAGTGGCTGCGGGCCTGAACGAGGAACAGGTGGCCGGTGTTCTGGCAGCCACCGTCAGCCCTGTCCCGGCGGGCACCGTGCGCATCGAAGCGGACGACTTCCCCGTCCGCATCGGCGAGGGCACCCGCTTCACGAGCATCGCGGCGGTCCGTGCCATCCCCCTTCCCGCTGCCGGCGGCCCTGTGCCGCTGGGCAGCGTCGCTGCCGTCGAGCAGGTTGACGTGCCGGTCTCCATTACCTCAAGCAACGGCCAGCGTACAGCGAAAGTCTCCGTCACGCCGTCGGGCGCCAACCTGGGTGCGGTGAGCACCGAGGTCCAGAACCGGCTGAAGACCGTGCAGCTCCCGGCGGGGGTCACCGCCGAAATTGGCGGCGCCACCACCCAGCAGGCTGAGTCCTTCCGACAGCTCGGGCTCGCCCTGCTCGCCGCCATCGCCATCGTGTATGTGATCATGGTGGCCGCGTTCAAGTCCCTGGTCCAGCCGCTGATCCTCCTGGTCTCGGTTCCGTTTGCGGGCACCGGCGCCGTTGCACTGCTCCTCGCCTCCGGGGTTCCGCTGGGACTGCCGGCACTCATCGGCATGCTGATGCTGGTGGGCATTGTGGTGACCAACGCGATCGTGCTGATTGACCTGATCAACCAGTACCGGAAACCGCGGGCGGGCAGGCCGGCCATGAACGTCGCCGATGCCATCACCCACGGAGCCCGGCAGCGCCTTCGCCCGATCCTCATGACTGCCTTGGCAACCGTGTTTGCGCTGACGCCCATGGCGCTTGGATTCACGGGCGGCGGCGGGTTCATCTCGCAGCCGCTGGCCATTGTAGTCATCGGTGGCCTGGTGTCCTCCACGGCCCTGACGCTCGTGCTCGTCCCCGTGCTGTACCGGCTGGTGGAGGGGCGCCGCGAGAAAAAGACAATGCTGCGCGAGCTGAAGGAGCGCCCGGGCTTCGCTCCTGCCGACGACGTCGATGCCGAATTCGCCGACTGGACCACGGGCATGATCCCCAGGACCAGCGGCCGCCGAGCCGCCCCCGGCGCCCCCGAGTAGGTCCTGCCGGGATGGGTGAGGAAGAGACAGAGCTGGCCGGAGGCAACGCGTCAGGCAAAGTTGTACGGGTCGGTGACACCGTGCGCAAACCCTGGATCGATAGCAGCGCGGCCGTACAGAGCTATGTTGGCGTGCTCCGAGCGCGTGGCGTGGATGCCCCCGAACCGCTGGGCCGCGACGAGCAGGGGCGCCATGTGATCGAGTTCGTGGAAGGCAGGCTGGCGCTGGATCACATGCCGCTTGGGCACGACGATTTGCTGCGGGTGGGCAGGATGATCCGCCGCATCCACGATGCCAGCGAAGTCGTTCCGATTCCGGACCCCGACGGCTGGAGAATGCTGCTGCCGGCGGAGAATCCGAACCTGATGTGCCATAACGATCTCGCGCCCTGGAACCTCATCATGGGAGATCGCTGGGTCTTCATTGATTGGGATGGGGCAGGGCCGAGTACGCGGCTGTGGGATCTGGCCTACGCCGCGCAGTCATTCGGCATGCTCATCGCCGGGCAAGCCGTCGAATCCGCTGCCGCGAGGCTCCGTGCTCTCGTGGACGGGTACGGTGCAGACGACGCCCTGCGGGAGGCGCTGCCGGCCGCCATGTCGGAACGGACTGCGGCGATGTTCGAACTCTTGCGCTCCTCCAGCGAGAGCGGATTCCAGCCGTGGGCCGAGATGTATTCGAACGGGCACGGCGAGCACTGGCGTCTCGCCGCCGATTACGTCACCCGAAACCAAGCGGCCTGGGAGCGCGCCCTGTCCCGATTGGAGTAGACGTCCCACAGAGGGTCCCGTCAACACGACGGGTTTTAGAAGCTGGCGTGGCTGTACAGGGGCCACGCGGGACGATACTGGACCTGTGATGAGAGCAGCGAGAACCGACGACCTCCCTCGATTGCAGGCGATTGAAATTGAGGCGGGGGCAGCCTTCCGTACGATCGGGATGGACGCTGTCGCAGACGATGCACCGCCGTCACTGGACACTCTGGCCGTCTATGAACGGGACGGGAGGGCTTGGGTCGCAACCGATTCCGCAGACCAGGCGGTTGCTTACATTCTGGTTGACATTGTTGACCGGGATGCCCACATCGACCAGGTGACTGTCCACCCTGATCATGCCCGGAACGGCGTTGGCCGGGGACTCGTCGATGAGATGGCCCGCTGGGCTGTCGCACGCGGACTCACGGGGATGACGTTGACGACCTTCAGAGATGTCCCGTGGAACGCCCCTTACTACGCGCGTCTGGGCTTCGTACTGCTACCTGAGCACGAGTGGTCGGAAAATATGCGCCGGATCATGCAGGCGGAGACTGCCCGTGGTTTGGGCGGGTGGGAACGGGTGGCCATGAGGAAGACGTTGACGTAGGGCGGAGCTTGGAATCGTCTGACTCGGGAAAGTCAGATGGCCGGCGCGTCCCGGGTGCGGTTACTTCGGAAAATGACCACGAGCGCTGCTACCAACGACATGGCGCTGACGGTATAGAGAACCTTGCCCCAGGGCGCGTGATCCCCGCCCGAAATTGCAAAGGCGTCAGCGAGCCCCATCCCGGCTGGAAAGGATGCCATCCAATGTGATGGTGCCGCTAACACGAGCAGCAATAGGTTGAGGCGTGCAGCGGCTTTTCTCGAGATGGAATGCTTCAGCCCCGCAATCAGAACCGCTGCAGCGAGCAATATTCCGATGGCTGCCCAGGTAAGAGCCACTGGCGCCGCAAGTGATTCATTCGCCCGGTCCATAACCGCATGGATTTCGGCCAGCGTGGCGCCTGGTACAGCAGCCAGAGGGTTCCACACCAGGACCTGTAACGCACCGGCAACTGCGTAGCCCACCACGAGCAGGAATCCGGCTACTACTATCCATGTAGCCCAGCGCTGCCTATCTTTTCCCCCATGATCCATAGTCGCAGCCTAGCGCGGATGGCTCCTCTGGCCGCCGGAGCGGAGGATAACCTCTGAGGATTGTCCCCAAGTGTGGGCAGCAAGACGCGCGGCACCTGGGTGGACAGAAACGGCCCGGCCTTTCCTGCCATGAGATGCAATGCGCAACTTCTATTGGCTGTCTGACCTTGGGTCCCTTTCTGCGCCCCTTCATGGTTTGCGGCAGGGGGCCTTTTGCGCATTGTCCATGTGTGCAGTCCAAGGTTTTTCCAAGCTGCCCGGACTAGCGTTCGCCATGCATGGGGATTGAATCCAGGCGGAGGCGCAGATGTCTCGACTTGTATCCGCGGTTGCGGTCGCATCCCTACTGCTCGGAGCATCGGTGGCGTGGAGCCGGACGGATGCCCAGATGGTGGCTCCCCACGACTCCCCGAGCGCGAACGGATCACATGTGCACAACCCGGCGCTGCCGGCCGCGGCATGGGAGCAGGCCCCGGATCCGTTGTCACGGGCAGGCTGGACGGTTTCGGCCAGCGACGAGGAGATTTCCGGCGAGAGCGGCCGGGCCGCCAACGTCCTCGACGGGGACCCCGCCACCTTCTGGCACAGTAAGAAGACCGCCCCTGCTGCCCCCTTGCCGCACACCCTGACGATCCACACCAAAGTCACAAAACCATCTCGGGGGTCCGCTACCTCCCGTCCACCGACCCGGACGGGAGGATCGGCAGCTTCGAGATCCGCGTCAGCACCAACGGCACCACGTGGGGCACCCCGGTGGCCCGCGGCACCTGGGCGGACAGCAGTGACGAGAAAAGCGTGACGTTCGCTGCGGTATCGGCGCACTATGTCCAGCTGCGCGCCATCACCGAGGCCGGCAACCGCGGGCCGTGGAGCACCGCGGCGGAGATCAACCTCATAGGGCAGACCAGCGGGGACCTGACGGTTCAGGCAGTGGCGAGCGGGTCGCCGGGATCTTGGGGTCCAACGATCAACTTCCCGATTGTCCCGGCCGCGGCGGCCCTGCTTCCCGGCAACAAGCTGCTGACCTGGTCCGCCTACTCCCCCACCACATACGGTGGCGCCACAGGCCGCACCCAGACGTCCACCCTGAACCTCACCTCCGGCGCCGTGAGCCAAACCGAGGTGGCCGACACCGATCACGACATGTTCTGCCCCGGGACTTCGATGCTGCCGGATGGCCGGATCATGGTCAGCGGCGGCAGCAACAGCACGAAAACCACCCTGTACAACCCTGGGACTAACACCTGGACCGCGGGGCCGGCCATGAAGATCGCCCGCGGCTACCAGTCCAACGTGACCACCTCCACCGGTGAGGTGTTCACCCTCGGCGGGTCATGGTCCGGCGGTATCGGCAACAAGCACGGCGAGGTGTGGTCCGCCGCCGGCGGCTGGCGGTCACTGCCGATTGTTCTGGTTGACAACATCCTGACCAAGGATCCCGCCGGCGAGTTCCGTGCGGACAATCACGCCTGGTTGTTTGCCGCCCCTGGCGGCCGGGTGTTCCATGCCGGGCCGAGCCGCCAGATGAACTGGATCTCCACCACAGGCGCCGGCAGCATCAGCTCCGCCGGTCTGCGCGCCGACAGCGCGGACGCGATGAATGGTAACGCCGTGATGTACGACGTCGGCAAGATTCTCACCATGGGCGGGGCGACCGCCTACTCGAACACGCCCGCCACCGCCCGGGCGCACACGATCGACATCACCAACGGCGTTACCGCGGCCCGAACCGCCGACATGGCCTTCACCCGGTCGTTCGCGAACGGGGTCGCTCTGCCGGATGGCCAGGTGCTCGTGGCCGGCGGTCAGGCCACTCCTGCTCCCGCCACCGACGTCGGCGCCAGGATGGCTCCAGAGCTCTGGAACCCGAAGACAGGGCTGTGGACTACCTTGGCCCCGATGGCGATTCCCCGGACGTACCACAGCGTCGCCCTGCTGCTCCCGGATGCCCGGGTGTTCGTCGGCGGCGGCGGGCTGTGCGGCAACTGCACCACAAACCATCTGGACGGCCAGATTTTCACGCCACCCTACCTGCTGAACCCCGACGGCAGCCCGCGCGTCCGGCCGAGGATTGTGAGCGCGCCGGCCGCCGCCGATCACGGCAGCACGATATCGGTAACCACCGGATCGCCGACCCCCACGTTCTCCCTAATGCGGACGAGCACGGTGACCCACACCGTGAACACCGACCAGAGGCGGATCCCGCTGACCGCAACCGCCGTCTCGGGCAACACCGCCTCGCTGAAGCTGCCAGCGGATCCCGGCGTGCTGGTGCCGGGCAACTACCTGCTCTTTGCAATGGACGCCACCGGCGTGCCCAGCGTCGCCAAGACGATCAAGATCGCTACCCTGCCGGCTACCGCTCCATCCCGCCGGAGCATCGGCAGCGCCGCTGACATTGTGGCCGCCGGTCCGGACGGTGTGCTGTGGAACTACCCGGCGTCCGGCCAGGGCACCTTCCAGCCCCGGGAAAGGATCGGCGGCGGCTGGTCCGGGCTGGCAAAGGGGCACGTGTCCGACTGGAACAACGACGGCGTCTTCGACATCATCGCGCAATGGAGGAACGGCCGGCTGAGTTTCTACCCCGGAAAGCATGATGGAGGGTTCGCGCCGGCTCAGGCCATCGGTTCTGGATGGGACAGCTATCACCAAACGGTCGGCCGCTGGCGCATGGCTGATAACTACCCGGGAATCGTTGCCTACGACGCTGCAGGAACTCTCTGGCACTATAGCAACAGCGCCGGAAAGACCTTGAGTCCACGCACCAGGATCGGAGCAGGTTGGCGCGGCCTCTACCTCACCATGGTGGACTTCGACCAGGACGACAGGCAGGACCTCCTGGCCAAACGCAGCGACGGCAGCCTAGCGCTGTACCGCTCAAACGGAACCGGCGCCTTCGTCTTGGAATCCAGGAAAGTGGTCGGCGCCGGTTGGAACACTGTCAACAGCATCACCAAAGTGTCGGCATTTACCAGCGGAAGCCACGGAGTCATCAGCCGGCTGACCGACGGCAGGCTCGCCCACTACCCCTTCAGCAAGGGGACCTGGGGGACGCGAACCATCGTCGGCTCAGGCTGGAACGGCTACAACATCTTCCGGTAACCCCGAGGCAGTCAATCGTAACGCGGCAGAGCTCCGGGACGGCTTCCTTGGCCGCCGCCGCGTCGGCAAACTGGCCCGCGTAGTTCGCGACGAGGACACCTATCGACTCATGCGCCACATCCAGGACGACCCACCAGTACTATGATCCAGCAGAAGATCCCCCAAAGGTTATTGCCACTGCCATCTGTCACCTTGCCCGGTCCTCGAACTGCACCACACCTGCACCGTGGATCCCGTACTAATGGACCCACAACCGGTCGGTATTGCGTGGCTTATTTACGAGCGCCCAGACTGCGGCGAGATCGCCACGTCGCGCTAAACAGCGGCTGGTGGACCCCCAGCGACGTCCCCAGCCCGTTACACTCCAGGCAATATGTATACCGGGAAGGACTGGCGCGGTCCTTATAGCGGCGCGGGGCCGCGATTAGTACCAGTACCGTCTTCCGGCAAGAGGGCGTCCGATTGCACCGAGCACGAAAAGCACGAGGCCGATAACAGCCAGAATCCACCCAATAGTTATCAGGATTCCAATGTTGAAAATATAACCAAGGATTAGTAGAACAACTCCGAGTGAAAGCACCTTAGTCCTTACCTTCCCAAATATTCGGACCAACCCTAAGTTGCAAGACGATTGCTTGCGCTCGTCCCATTCGTACCACACCGGGTTGTCGAGTGGAACAGGAACCTTGTACAGATGTCCGTCCCAGCACCGTCCTTTTTTGGCGGCAAACACGCACCGCCAGGTTCACCTTCACCTCCCGTCCGGTGCTGGCGAACAGCGTCTGCGGCGACCGGTAGGTGAACCAGTAATCGCCGGCCTGTGCCCCTCAGGGCGACTCATCTGAGTACGCGATTGCCGGGGGAGACACGGAGGGATAGCCGTCGCACTGAGGCGGTTGGAGAATAGCGCCATGGGCGGATCTATGTATGTTCGCAGGGCCGATGTCTCCGGCCATCTTTCCCTGCGGGGGCGGATGTCGGCCGAGCTCGAAGCCTTCGGACCCTATGCCGCTCGCACGGGCGCAGAGGGGATTGAGCCGAGCAGTGTGTCCGCCCGTGCGGCCTGGGCTGCGGCTGGTCAGACAGTCATCACCCACTTTGTCATGGCATCAGGACCCGGTTCCGGCGCCGAAGTGTCCGAGTGCCTGGTGACGTTCAAGCCCGAGAGCCCCGGCCCCTATCACGCCTCATTCCTCATGGCGGCTCTAGCCGATGAATTGACCGAGTTCGCCAGAACGAGGGTGCTTTCGGGTTTTGCTGACACTGCCAGGTCCATCAGCGTGGTCCACGGCCCCCGCATAATCTGCGCGTCGACGGTCATCCCGTTCTCGGCTGGGCACTGCCTGCCAGGGGCGCGACTGGATTAGCGGTTGTTCACCGTGACCGCGTTTTGATGTGGCTTGGGGCGGAGGATCGGGGTGTCATTCCCGCGACGATCTATACAAGTGACAGCGGCACGTTTGTGATGAGCGGACGCATCATTTCGACGGACTGATGGGCGAACCCTGAGCGACACAGCTCGCCTGGAATCTGACGCGCATTGAAGATCAGGGGTCACAAGACTATTTGCAATTCGCGGTGCAATAGTTCCTTGGTGGCCTGTTCGAGCTCCAACGGCCAAGAGGCCGCGCACTCCTCGGCAAGCATGCGCGCCCTGCCCAGATAGACGGCTGCCATGCTCTGCTGTGCTTCTCGAATGCTGAGCTCGCTGAGCCCAAAAGCCGGGACTCCCTGCAGGCATTGCATTTGTTCCTGGCTCAAATAGCGGCCAATCCGCTTAGTGACCGTCTCACTTCGAATCCCGTTCTCAGCTAGCAACAGATTGACCAGCAGACGATCGCGCATCATAGCCGTAGCCTGCGCAAGGGCGATGAGATCGCCGCGACGGACCGATGCGACCGTTTTGCCGAGGAAGTACAAGAAAATCTGGACGTCTTGGGCGGGAAAGAACGGCTGGCCGGGAGGGTGTTGTGAATTTGGTCTGTCCTGCATTAGAGCATCGCGGTCAAGGAGAATGCGGCGCGCTCCATTGGAAGGCTGTTCGTTCTCCGAAGAGTGAACATTTAAGTCGATGTGGATCCAGTCGGAAGTGAGGCAGATAAACGCTCCCGTCAGTCCAGGAATCGCATCTGAGAGGACCAGATGCACTTGGGAATCGAGCCATTCGATGGCGGCGAAATTCTCCGGCTCCCTCACCTCCAGGTGAAGGTCAATGTCGCTCCAGTCATCTGCCAATCCCCGTGCTAGCGAGCCTTCGAGCCAGACTGAGCGTATGCGTTCATCATCGATACATTTCGTCAGCAGCATTCGAAGCGTAGGTCTAAGCCGAGGGGGCACATCTTCAAGAGTGGCGTCCATACGGAGATTGTTTCATCCCCCGACGGCCTCACATCCAGGAACTAAAAACCACGCTGGATGGCTCTCCACCAGGTACCTTGTAGACGCGTCCGGCTTCGGAACCTTAGCGGACGCGCGGAGATTGCGGATGGTGCAGGACGGGGGGTGCCTTACGGCGTCCAGTATTGTGTGGGGATTAACCGTCGAGCGGCGCAACACCGCCGAATTCCACTTTGACCGGGCACCCAGCCGCCTTTGAATACTTGCGCTCCAAGCTGGCGACGTCCGATGTGGCCTTGACTGATTCATCCAGGGTGAGGGTCAGGTGTGAACCGTCAGGCGATACCGAAGTGATGTTGACAGCAGGGTCGGAGGCCCATAGCTCGTTGGCAAAATCGCTCAGTTTCCCAGGAGAACAGGCGGTTGGCTGGATTGAAATATCGACGTTTGGAAGCCGGGCCAGTAGGTCCCGTAGCTTCGCGCTTACCTGGCCGTGCCAATGAACGATAATCCGGTTCCCCTCGATCACTTCGACTGAGGCGAGCTGAGCATCCCCGGCCAGCTCCCCGCTCAGCGTGCTGGCCGCATGAGAGATCGTTCCGTCGGCAGGCGCGGCTTCAGGACTGACCAGTGAGTCAGTAGGCGGTTGCGTCGGCGTCGGCTCCTGCGTGGGCGGTTGGGCAGCTTCGCCGGCCGGACCCGCCTGCCCCATTCCGGCGCAAGACGTAGCGAAAAGTGAGAGACCGAGTAGGGCAACAGTTAGGCGCCTGATCAACTTTGAACCTCCACTTGGCGCAGCCATACCTCATGCTATTGATCGGTCCGGAATAGGGCTACCCCGCCGCGGCTGCTGCCATTCTGGGAACGCTGAACGAGACATTCTCTGCATTGGGGCCTCCACTTCGATGGCTGGGGGCGGCATCCAGATCGGTGACTGTCCCCTATTTGGTGACACGAAGCGTAAGTTCGTAGTGTTCGCGTTTTGATGCCGGATGGTCACTGGGCGGGAACACTGACACTTCGATTTCTATCAGCCCTCCTGCTGCTTCAGCATCGGATGAGACGGCGTTCATTGCCTTTTGTGTGCAGTTCTCTGCTTGTTCATTTGCTTCCGGAGTGAAGCTGGACCTGCGGGTGATGACCTTGTATCCAGAATCTGTAAGAAGCTGGTGCAGCTCCGGGCAGCTTATGGAATCCATCCCGAGGTCCCACTTCTGGTTCAGCTCAGGGCATGCTGGTACGAGGCAGTAATAACCGGTGTGCAGCGTTTCGGAATCGCTGACCAGCTTCCACTCCGGCTCAGTCTTGAGTTGCTCTGCCACAACCCTCATGTAGGGTGGAGCCTCCTTGCCATTGACGTGGACGCCCATGGTGAAAACAGAGAACAGCTCAGCGGCGGCGACCAAGCCAACCAAAATTCCTGCCCACCAGAGCAGGACGTTACGAGGGTTCTTCTTCTTGCGGGGCAATGGCAGCCGGTACGGGTCGTCGCTCACGTTGAAGTCCTGCTCTCGCAATCGCGTTGGCTCACAGGCTGATCGTAAGCCCCTGTGCTGCAGTTGCTCCCATAGAAAATCCCAATAGGGCGGGTCTGTCCGCAAGCGTCCCGTTAGCCGGTCGATCACGTGCTGCAGGAGCCTGCCGACACGTTCCGCGCTGTGAATCTCAGCGATAGATGGCAGGCTTTTCACGGCGCTAAATGTCACGCTCGCTGTCCTCAACGCGGCCCGGACGGGTAGCCACATCAGCTGCCTGCTCCTGCCGGCTGTCTTGAAACGCCAGGGATTCAAGGTGTTGCACTCATCATCTGAACTCCCCGCAGCACCTAGGTTATGAGACAAGCCAGACGGACCAGACGCAGGGGCGGTCTGCCTAAGGGAATCGCTATCTGGAACCATCCCCACCCATCTGCCTTCAACTTGTGGGATGGAGCGAGTTGGCCCAGCCATTCCAGTACGTTGCGGTTTGGCTCTCCTGGCGAACCACGCGGTCGGGCGCGTCGCCCTTAGCGGGCCAGAAGCTGAGCTGATAGGTGTCGATTGGCTCCTCCGTTTCAACGGTTGTGTCCACTGCACGGGCAGAGTCCATTCCCTTTGCCGCGTACCGGACGCGATAGGTGCCGGGGGCTAGGTCTATTGGATATGAGACCTGGCCTGCCCACTCCTCTAGGAAGGGACGGTTGACCATTGTGGATGAGACTTCGACGACGTCCTCCCATGCCCGGTCCAGTGGCGGTTCTGCATCGGAGAACTCGACGCTGAAATTCACGTGACCGGTGTGCAGACCCGTGACTAGAAATAGGAGGTTGGGGCTGGATGCACCGCACAGGCCATTGCACTGACCTCGAAAAGATGCCTCCAAATCGGAATCGAAGACGGGCCCGGACACGACATAGGCCTGGCCGTAGTGCACCCACAATCGACCTTTGAAGAGGGTCTTCATGGCAACACTCTAGACTGCTCGCGGATCTTATCTCGGCGCCCAAGATGCCCCAGCCACGGGTCCGCAATGTGCACTGCAGTGCCCGTTGGGCCAGCGGCTTACAGGCGGTGCTGCTCCATGACCACAGCAGGGTATCCCAGCAGATTAACCCTAAATGGCCAAGAAACTGAGGTGGCTATTATTGGTGGGGTGGATGGACCTTTGAGCAAGGGAACGGTGAAGACCTGGCATCGCGAAGAAGGGTGGGGATCTATCCGGATTGAGGGCGTGGCCGCAGAATGCTTCGCCCATTTTTCTTGCATCGTCCAGAGGGCTAATGAGTTTCTTGAGCTTGTTCCAGGCGAGACGTAAGGCTTACTTGGCACGAGGCGCAGCAGGATGAATTCTCCATTGTTGCGGACCGCGTGGAGCGTTCCTAGCCTGACCTCTATAGGGCTAACCCAGGAGTGCTACCTGGACTGACCTGCCTCGCCGGTATTCGGCTTTGCCTTGAGTTCTTTGATTCGGAGGCGGAGAAAGATGATGACCAGCACTAAGGCGTAGATCGCCGTTATGGCGATGGCTGCCATCACTGCGAAATAAAGAATCCCCAGTACTCCGAACGACACCATGCCAAGCCCCCACTATCTGTGTGTCTACTTGCCTAGGCTCCGAGGCTAGCACTGCTCACCGGTTGTCATCTAAGGAACCCTCTACGGCTTTCTGCCGTACGGGGCAAGGTCTGCCCTCGCTCGTGGAAAAAGCTGAGGAGTCCCTCGTATCCGCCGACATTAGTCGGAAGAAGTACCGCGATTTCCTAAGTCACTGGCTTGTACTCGGCCCCTTCTCGGCATCCCCTCCGGCAGCTCCTGCAAAGGTTCAGCGGGATCTTCGGGGATCCTTGAACGCCACACCAAGAATTCAAAGCACGCGGCCGAGCGAAGTGCATGGCTCGAGGGCAGGATAGAGAACATGGAAGTCCTTGGGAGCCGCATCCTGCTTCATCCGTCCGAACCTGGGCAGAGCCAGCGGTTTTATCGGGACACGTTGGGCTTGGCCATCTACCGAGAGTTCGGGAGTCGTGATGCGCCAGGTCTGGTGTTCTTCCTGGGAAACGGTTTTCTCGAGGTCAGTGGACGGTCGACTGATCCGCAGGGGAGCGCCTTGGAGATCTGGATTCAGGTTCGCGACGTGCAGCTCGAGCACGATCGGCTGCTGGCGGCCGGGGTACCGGTGATCCGCAAGCCGCAGCAGGAGCCGTGGGGGCTGGTGGAGATGTGGATCGCGGACCCCGACGGAGTGCGCATCGTGCTCGTTGAGGTTCCAAAGGATCACCCCCTGCGGCGCGACCAGCGGTGATCATTTCTTCTCTCGCGGCCGCCGTCCCGACGGCATCCTTTGCAGTGGAACGGATGTTCGAAGGGCCGGGTCGTAGCATTGGGCAGATGAAGGTTGGTAAGGTCCATGGACGCTCAGAGCGGAAACTGCAATGACCGGTGAAAGGGATCGGGATGCTTCAAGGCGCCCGCGGCAGGCCCGGCCACGTGACGCTCTTGGGCGGCCGCTGCCGTACGGAAGCGCTGGCGTGGAGCCGGTCTCCGAGGAGCCGCTGCCGCCGGCGGAGACGTTGGTCTCGGCCCGGAGCCTAGTGGAAGCGGGCCGGCCCTTCGCCGCGCATGAGGTACTTGAGGCCCGATGGAAAGCTGGGCCGGCCCAAGAACGCAACCTTTGGCAAGGTCTCGCCCAGATCTGCGTCGGGCTCACCCACGCCGCCAGGGGGAACAGCGTTGGCGCGCTCCGGCTTTTCGAGCGCGGTGCAGCCCGACTCGAGGAGTACGGTTCCGGCGAAGGGCCGACGTACGGGCTCGACCTGTCCGCCGTTGTGAGTTGCGCACGCGATCGGATGGGCACCGGCCGCTGAGCTCGCGAACAGCATCCTCGCGGCAGGCGGCGGAGGCACTATTTCCGGGACACTGCTGAGAGTTTGCTTGACCATTAACTTGTCTCATAAGGGGGAAGGTCCAATGGGACAGATTCGCGGCAGCGTGGGATTGTCCCGCACGAGGATCGTCCTTGCGGGCATCCGGATGCATTGCGAGGATGGCTTCGACCTCGCGGTGGACGCGGTCGTGGTTAAAGGACCGGAAGCCAAGGCCGTCCGCGATACGCCTGCCAAGCTTGGCGAACAAGGCGATCGAAGTGCGCAGGGCCTTGGCAGAGTCCGCAGCGTCGAAATGCCCCCAGGCCTGTTCAAGCGCTTGCTGCACGTCGGCGTCCATCCATTGCCGCATGCGGGAGCCCAGGAAACGCACGTCGTAGTCGCGTCCGTGGCGCACGTGGTGATCCCACTCGATGAAGGTCAGCAGTGATGCTTTCAGGTCTCTGTCTCTAATCTTGCTTGACCATGGCTCGTCTCGAACGATTGCCTTTGCGCACATCAGTGCGGCCGCGTACCCCCAGTTCAGTCGCTCCTCAAATGCCGCCTCGTCGGGCAACGAAGTTCCCGCCGCAGCCACATGCAGTGAGCCGGAAAGACCGTCCTTGTCCACGAGGACGGTGAAAGGCCGCTCATAGCGGATCGTCGGCAGCACGTCAGACCTGATGACTGTCAGGTCCAGCTTGCCGCCGATGTAGTACACCAAGCGGGCCGGGTGCCACCCGGGGGTTGCCAAGCGTTCGACAAGGAGCACGTCCCCGAGTTGATCCCACCAGGAATCATCTGCAAGGAGCGGTGCCGGGTCCGTGGCGTAGATCTCGATATCGCGATCCGACAGGGGGTGCGTCTCGTGTGCTGCTGCGGAACCAGTCATCACCATCGCGCGCACGTTCTCGCTGTTCTGCGCCCATGCGGTCAGCGTGTCGATTGCTTTGTCGTACTCCACGCCTCCAGCTTTCCACAGAGTACGGCGCCCAGCAGGGCCGGGCGCCCGTAAGCCGGTCGACAACGTGAGCAATTTCCGTGAAAGCGCCCTTAAGCGGATCCTGCACCGGGCACCTGCTGAGGTTGCGCGAGTCTGACCACGTGCAGTCGGATGCTAGTCGCCTTCAGTTCCTTCCCATCACTGAGCCAAGCAGCGGCGAACTTTGCATAGTCTCGCTAAGCGGGGAGAGCTATGCTGGGTACCAACTCTTCATCAGAGCAAATAAGGAGAGGCCCCGCTCCTGGCAGAGCGAGACCTCTCGGTTCGAATTGGCTAGAAGGGCCAATGATGGGCGAGTTGACCAAATGCAAGGATGATCGCCGCTATCCCGTAGAGGACCTTCGTACAGTCCAACCGGATGGCGGCGTTCACGTTAACGCGAACCCTGGATTTTCGTTTGCTGGCCATAGGGCCATAGCCTCCTGTTCTATCCAGGTTGAAGTGGAACCACTTCGACCTGGAAGATACTGGCGTCTGAGTGAACCGAACAAGCAAAACTGTATGGACTGGCCACTGCTATCTCCACTACAGTGAGATGACGGGTAAAGCCGCAGGTTTGACACATGGATATCAACGTTGACGTAAGTCAAAAACGTGCGGCTTTATACGTTCAGACTTAGGTGTGGAAATTAGGGGTTATGGGCGTTTTCACCGTAGATCTTTCCCGAGCGCCTAACGTCAAGGAGCGCAAAGCGCTTACTTCCAGACTGGAACGGCTCGAAGGTGGTTACGGTGAGTCCGTGGCTCGCGTCATTGCTTCCACGACTCATCTGCTTGGCGGGAAAGGCCCCCTGGCCTCCAAAGGGTTTCGGGTCAGACCTGCCTTCTCGTACAAGGCAACGCCTCCTCCGGGGGACTTTTCTGACAGAAAAGTTCCTTCACACGATCTCCGTCCGCCCGCGACACGCATCTCATCCAGTCAGGGATCAACCCTCAGGCTCTACCTCATGAGCATAGCCATCGCTCAAATGGGCAAAACAGCTGGTGGAACCGCCGGCTCTCTGCCCATCATCGGTGAGGCCGAAAAGGATAAAGACCTTCTCGGTCTAACCGATATAGTCGCGACCAACGCGGTCAAAACCCAAGAGAAGAACCACTACCTCCATGCACGTGACAAACGCGCCAGGTCTATCCGCAACAGCCTGACCACGCTCAGCAACGCTGGCCTCGTAGATCTCGGTTCAAAGCCGGGAGGTGGCACTGACTTCGAAAATTACACGCTCCTCGACGAAACCGGAGGCTCCGTAATTGAACCCAGTGTCTATAAAGTGCCCAGACCACATGACGTCACCATCACCTTGCCCCCGGGGTTCATCACCAAGTCTTGGCTCCATGTCCTCGAGGACTCAGAAATCACCCTCCTGCTCATGATTGCTTGCGGCCTAAGGAGCCTGTCAGGCACAGGTGTAGCTATTTCTGGAGAAGACAGAGTTCTGCATTACGGGATTGGACCGGATACGTACGCTCGCGCGCGAAAAACCCTGGAATGGTTCGGCCTTATCGACGTGACCGAGAGCGATCGCCACCGGGATGGTCGCACCGAAGGCGATAAGCCGCATCAGCTTCACCGGTTCGCAATCATTCCGTCCGGGTTCGACCATGAAGCCCTCACAACGGCTAAAACAGCTATTACCGAGCAGCTAGCTCGCCGTCAGTGATGGAAGTCGCGGCGCGGGCCTAATCCTCATGCCGAGCCTAAAAGCCATACATGGCAAGGCCGTCAGCCATGAGGGGTGCTCGTAGGCTCTCAACAGTCGCCAAGTCTCCATCACGCCGGGTACTGAAGCGCCGCACTTGCCCGAGGGCTCCTTTCCGCACCCTGGCGCCAGCGTTCGTAAGCCGGTCCAGGCGGGGAACCGTTTATGGACGCTTCCGCCGACCCTGCAGGTGAGCAACTGAGAGCTCGGTGCCAAACCTGCGAGGGCTGTCCGGTGTCTGGGGTTGGGGGCTAGGGTTTGGGCATGACAGGGGGCAAAATGCGGGAGCGTGATGACGAAGGTCGGCGGGAGCAGGGGAAGAGACTGCCAAGTTCACGGATGCGCCTGTTCGTTGTGGGCCTTTGGGTGGTGGTGGCTGCGATATGGGCGGGCTTAGCTTTCTCCGCGAAAGGCGAAGCTCAGGTTTGGTCTTCTCTCCTTGTAGCTCTATTCCTTTCCCTGGCGGCTATTAACCTGTTGCCATTCCGTAAGTCCCCTAAGCGTAAGGATGGACCAACGTAGACCACGGGCCTTACTAACGGGGCAGCAGGTTGGGCCGTACGATCCAACATCCACTTCTTGTAAGCGGAAGGGCATGCGGATCGGGTTGTGCGGTTGCGTTTAGGGGTGGGGGATTATCCGTCGAGCGGGGCAACGCCGCCGAATTCCACTTTGACCGGGCACCCAACTGCCTTTGAATACGTGCGCTCCAGGCTGGGGACGTCTGAGGTGGCCTTGACTGATTCATCCAGCGTGATGGTCAGGTGTGAACCGTCAGGCGATACCGAAGTGATGTTGACAGCAGGGTCGGAGGCCCATAGCTCGTTGGCAAAATCGCTCAGTTTCCCAGGAGAACAGGCGGTTGGCTGGACTGAAATATCGACATTTGGAAACCGGGCCAGTAGGTCCCGTAGCTTCGCGCTTACTTGGCCGTGCCAATGAACGATAATCCGGTGCCCCTCGATCATTTCGACTGAGGCGAGCTGAGCATCTCCTGCCAGCTCCCCGCTCAGCGTGCTGGCCGCATGAGAGATCGTTCCGTCGGCAGGCGCAGCTTCAGGACTGACCAGTGAGTCAGTAGGCGGTTGCGTCGGCCTCGGCTCCTGCGTGGGCGGCTGGGCAGCTTCGCCGCCCGGACCCGCCTGCCCCATCCCGGCGCAAGACGTAGCGAAAAGAGAAAGACCGAGCAGGGCAACCGCTAGGCGCCTGATCAACCTTGAACCTCCACTTGGCGCAGCCACACCTCATGCTATTGATCGATCCCGAATAGGGCTACCCCGCCGCGGCTGCTGCCATCCTGGGAACCCTCTACGGTGCGTGCTTCAAGAATGCAAGGACGTGGGCACTGGGGAGCTGACAACCACGTTCCCAAACATCATCGCGGACTTTAGCCTCAGCTCATGAGTGAGGCTAAAGAGCCTAAGCGGTTGCAGCCCAGGATGACCCGCGGCGGCTTTCGCTTCATGTTCGTCGGGTGGACGGCCATGGCCCTGCTGTAGCTGGTAGCGCTGGTCGTCTCTTGGGTGGCAGGGAAGCCTTGGGACTTAGGCAGCTATCTGTGGCTCGCCACGCTTCTTGTCGCTTTGGGTGGGCTTGTATTTCTGCTCTATGTCCGCCGCAATGACAGGCCCTTCTGGGACGAGGAAGAAGCCCGCAGAGCTGAGTGGGACCGTCGGGGGCGGGCATTTAACTGCAGGCGAATCCTCTGCGACCAACTGTGCAGCTCCTCCTCCGATGCTTGTAGCCGGGGATTTAGGTGCCCAAAGGCGAACCCTCTACGGTTCTTGCCTGACGAGCTGGAGGACGTGGACATAGTTTTGTTCGAGTGTGGGATTCGGTGCCGCTAGGCGCCGCAGTGCAATTCGGACGACGTCGACGGCGACTTTTCTGGTGACGCGCACTACGGGGTATCTCTCCTCGACAACCTCCCAGTGCGCGCCGGGAACAGTGTGCGTGAGGAGATCTCCGTAGAACATCCCGACAGGGCGGGCAAGCTCGGCCGGCAAACCATCATTGATGGCTTGATCAAGAGTGGCGAGGCTTTCTGCTTTACGTGGCAGTGTTTGACCTCGCTCTTGGAAATAGCTGAGGAGCTCATCGTATCCACCGACGTTAGTCGGCGGGGGTACCACGGCATCCGAGGTGACTGGCTTATATTCTGCGTACCTTCTCGGCATTCCCGCTGGCAGTTTCTGCAGAGGTTCGTCGGGATCTTCCGGGATGCTCATGTGGTCATCCTAAGCACACCCATTTAGCGTTTGTTGGATTGCCGGGAGCCGAACCCTCTGCGGTGCGTGCGTCAAGAATTCAAGGACGTGGGCAATGGGGAGGCTGACAACCAGGTTCCCAAGCATCGTCACGGACTGTAGCCTCAGCTCATGAACGAGGCTAAGGGGCCCAGGAGGTTGCAGCCCAGGATGACCCGCGGCGGCTTTCGCTTCCTATTCGTCGCTTGGACGGCCATGGCCCTGTTTCAGCTGGTAGTGCTGATCCTCTCTTGGGTGGCAGGGAAGCCGTGGGAAATGGCCAGCTATCTTTGGCTCGCCACCCTTCTTGTCGCTTTGGGCGGGCTTGTATTTCTGCTCTATGTACGCCGTAATGACAGGCCCTTCTGGGACGAAGAAGAAGCCCGCAGAGCTGAGTGGGACCGGCGGGGGCGGGCACTTTAGCGGCCGGCGCATCCGCTGCGACCAACCGTCCATCCCATGCTCCGATGCTCATGGCCGGGGATTCAGACGCCCAAAGACGAACCATAAGCGGGACGACGGGAACGCCGTGATGGCGAGTAGCGAGGGGAAGTAGGCCGCTGGAAGTTCCCAGAGCGGCCAATCACTGACACACTCGGTCAATGCTCACTCAGGACGTGCTAGATGCTGCATTAGAACGAGCCGACGCCCTAAAACGACGTGACGGTGAATCTTTAGGTCGCTTACGGCATCCGAAGTTCTGCTGGATCTCACACAAAGGAGACCAGTTCGATCGCGATGCTTACCTTAGATCCAACCTAGAGGGCCAGAACACCTGGCATGGTCAAACTCTCGAACAGCCCAGTATCACGATGTTTGGTACCACCGCCGTTCTTACCTGCATCGTTACAGACGATGTATCAACGACGGCCGGCAGGAGCCGCTACCGAATGCCCATGACTCAAGTCTGGATCCATGAAAGTGGCAGATGGCTACTCGCTGCCGGCCATGCAGGTCCGCGCCTCTAGCTTCCCAGGGCGTGCGGGTCGGGGCGTGCGGGTCGGGGCGTGCGGGTCGGGGCGTGCGGGTCGGGTTGTGCGGTTACGTTTGGGGGAAGGCTCTGCGGACGTGCTTTCACTGGTTCCGTTCGTCATCCTCGTCGGGGAGACGAGACTTAGCCGCGGCCCAAGTCAGTGCATGAGGCATACGGGGCATCTCGCCGCTTGGTCATCTGCGAAAGGTTTTTTAGTAGCCGTCCCACAAGTCCTTTGCGGAGTTAACGCAATTGTGTAGGTCGAGCTGTCGACTGTCGCGTATGGACCGAAGGCATCTCAAGCAGTACCTTGCCTCACATGGGAGAGAGCGGATACGAGTGAAGGCGCCTAGGTTTACCTTGCGGAGCCAGCTAAGGTACGCACCAGTGATGGCATTGTTGCTTTACCGGCCGCCGACCTAGGGAATTTACGAGGATCACGATGAACGCCTCCACAGCGCCCATAATTTTCGGGTCGATCTTACTCGTCATGGGCGCGCTAAGTTACTGGGGCCGCTTCAAGTTGGCAAGGCTCAGAGCCAAGGCCTCTGCAGCCGCCAATCCGGGCGGCAGCTACGATGTAGCCTACCGACGGTGGGTCCGCTACGGTTCGATATCTGGCATCATATATCTCTCGGTGGGCGGCGTTTTCTTTCTCTCGGGCGTTATCGGCCTCCTTATGTCGACGGGTTGATCGTCAATGACTTGGTATGTATCGGTCCTCATAGTTTCAGGTTTAGTCATCTGTTTCTGCACGAATATTTTCGGACGCCTGGCTCTAGGAACTTCGGCGGCCCTGAACGCTAGTGAAAAGATCCAAAAGCGGGTCGCGAATCTGTTCAGGGTAGGAATTCTACTCTTTGGGCTATTTTGCATCTTCGTTGGCATTTACGCGTTATTCTCAGGAATCCAGCTGATATAGGCCTAAAGAGGATGCAACGGTCGCGTTTGCAGCACGACGGATACGGAGTTAGGAGTTCATCGGGAAGCGGATCTGCCGATGTCATGGCGCTGGACCTGATGTTCCTCTGGGGAGTGAGAGAACGTCCTGGCGCACGCAATAGAGAGCATGTCTCTACAGCCTGCCCCGTCTCACGAGAGCGTCGTCCGCGTGATCCGCTGAAAAACGTCCGTAAGAGGCCCGTCCGCATAACGTCCCGTAAGCCGGTCCCATACCGGGCAAACCCCGCAGCCAACTGAGCGATTACAACATCGTCCCGAGAAGTGTCCCGCAAGACCAGTCCGGCGGCCCGTCCGGGGACGGGGTGTGATATGAGACACTGCTATTCATGCCTGAACTATTGGTTGGCTACGCCAGGGTTTCGACAGACGAGCAGGACCTCACAGCGCAACGGGACGCTCTTCTAGCCCTTGGCATCGATGCATCACGGATCTACGTCGACCACGGCCTTACCGGCAGCAACACGAACCGTCCAGGCCTCCGTGAAGCGCTGGCAGCGTGCCGCGAAGGCGACACGCTCATCGTCACCAAGCTGGACCGGCTCGCCCGCTCCGTCCGGGATGCTCATCAGATCGCTGATGACTTAGCCGCACGCGGGGTAAAACTCAGCATCGGCGGTTCTGTTCATGATCCCACCGACCCAATCGGCAAACTGCTGTTTAATGTCCTGGCCATGGTCGCTGAGTTTGAAGGTGACCTCATCCGTGCACGGACCCGCGAGGGGATGAGGGTGGCCAAGGCCAAGGGCCGGCTGCGCGGGAAGAAGCCAAAACTCTCGCCCAGGCAGGAAGCACACCTGGTTCAACTGCACGCCAATGGCGAACACACCATGTCTGAGATTGCCGAATTGTTCTCCGTGGGCCGCTCCACCGTCTACCGCGCGCTAGAGCGGTCCCGCCAGAAGCAGGAGTCGCGGCTGGCGCCTGACCATAACCGTCAGGGCAAGACCACCTCGTAGGGCCGCACCTCCTGAGGGCCATTCTCAGCGACGGTCACAAGCAAGCGCACGGCAGGGAGAAGGGCGTGGGAATAACCTTCCGTGCTCAACGTTACATGGACTGATAGATGCATATGCATCTAAATCGGGTACAGTTGAAGCAAGCCCGGAACAGTTCGGATAACGGAAGGCACATCATGCAGATCGGCGTATTCAGCGTCAGCGACATCACCACGGACCCCACGACGGGCCGGACGCCCACCGAGAACGAGCGCATCAAGGCTGCGGTGGCCATCGCCAAGAAGGTCGAGGAAATCGGCATGGACGTCTACGCCCTGGGCGAGCACCACAACCGGCCCTTCTTCTCCTCCTCCCCCACCACCACGCTTGCCTACATTGCCGCCCAGACCGAGCGCATCATCCTTTCCACGGCCACCACGCTGATCACCACGAACGATCCCGTGAAGATTGCCGAGGACTTCGCCATGCTGCAGCACCTCGCCGACGGCAGGGTGGACCTGGTCCTCGGCCGGGGCAACACGGCTCCCGTCTACCCCTGGTTCGGCAAGAACATCCAGGACGGGGTCGAACTGGCGATCGAAAACTACAGCCTGCTGCGCCGGCTCTGGGATGAGGACACCGTGAACTGGTCCGGCAAGTTCCGCACGCCGCTGCAGAACTTCACCTCCACGCCCCGGCCGCTCGACGGCGTGGCCCCCTTTGTGTGGCACGGCTCGATCCGCACGCCGCAGATCGCCGAGGTGGCGGCCTACTTCGGCGACGGGTTCTTCGCGAACAACATCTTCTGGCCCAAGGAGCACTACCAGCAGCTCATCGGGCTCTACCGCGAGCGCTATGAGCACTACGGCCACGGCAAGGCAGACCAGGCGATTGTCGGCCTCGGAGGGCAGTTCTTCATGCGGAAGAACTCCCAGGACGCGGTCAAGGAGTTCCGGCCCTACTTCGACAACGCCCCGGTCTACGGCCACGGCCCGTCCCTCGAGGATTTCACGTCGCAGACTCCGCTGACCGTGGGCAGCCCGCAGGAGGTCATCGAGAAGACCCTCACCTTCCGCGAGTACTTCGGCGACTACCAGCGCCAGCTGTTCCTCATCGACCATGCCGGCCTGCCGCTCAAGACCGTTCTGGAGCAGCTTGACCTGTTCGGCGAAGAGGTGCTGCCGGTGCTGCGCAAGGAGTACGCGGCCCTGAAGCCGGCCCATGTCCCGGATCCGCCCACCCATGCCGGGCGTGTCGCCGCACGGATGGCCGACCAGGACGCGGGCACGGAAGCCGTTGCCGCTTCTTCCGCCTCGGCGCCAGCCCGGGAGGCGTGATGCCCGCCCGGACGACGGCGGCGGCGTCACCGGTGCGTCTTGCGGCCGAAACCTGGGAATCCCTGTTCCGCGCGCAGGTCGCCGTGATGCGGCGCCTGCAGTCGGGGCCGGCATTCAAGGCTCTGGCCTTGAATGAGTACGACGTCCTGTTCACGCTGTCCCGGTGCCCCTCCGGCTGGCTGCGCCTGAACGAGCTCAACGACAACGTGCTGCTGAGCCAGTCCAGCCTCAGCAGGCTGGTTGAGCGGCTTGAAAAGCGGGGCCTGGTGGCGCGGATGCCGGCCCCGGATGATGGACGGGGCATCCTGGTGAAATTGACGGACGAAGGGGCGGAACTGCAGAAACAGATTGGCCGCGAACACGTCCGGGATATCGCGGAGCTGATCTCACCGGCGCTGACGGCTGCCGAACAGAGGGAGCTGCTAAGGCTGACGGCGAAACTGCGCAACTCCCTGCCACGCTAGCCTGGGCGGCGGCGAGTTCTGCGGCAGCCCGGGGTGAGGACGCAGAACTCGTTGCCTTCCGAGTCGGCCAGGCACACCCATGGCACATCGCCCTGGCCGACGTCGGCGTCAGTGGCGCCCAGATCCCGCAGCCGGGCCACCTCTGCCGCCTGATCGTCACCGGGGTATGGCTGACGACATCGATGCAGACGGCGGCGGGATCGGGCCAGACGATGCCTACGGGTTCGATGTTGGTCACGCCGGGTCCCTCGCTGGAAACGCCCCAGCCGAGCGCCTCTGCCCAAAACCGGCCGAGCGCTGAGTCATCCCGAGCCTTGAAATTCACCTGAACAAGTCGCAGCCCCATACCGCCCGACCCTATACCAGGCCCTGCCCGATATGGGAGATACCAGGCCCTACCCGATGTGGGAGGCTGCCTAGCGGAGGACGGCGAGTTTGTCCGGGTCCTCGGCCGGCAGCTCGCCGTTGACCACCGCGATGATCTTCATTTCCCGCATTGACAGGCTTCCGCCTACGGTGGACAGGAAGGCCGTGTCAGAGGAGTCGCGCCCGGATGTGATCCTCAGCATCGTCTCCCTGGGGGCGAGCCCCGTGGGATCTATGACATGCCACGCGCCGTTGATGTGTGCCTCGGCCACGGCATGGAAGTCCATCGGCGACAGGCCGGGTGCGTACACCGCGGCCAGGCGCGCCGGCACGTTCTTGGCCCGCAGCAGGGAGATGGCCAGGTGGGCATAGTCCCTGCAGACCCCGCGGCGGTTCAGGAGTGTTTCCACTGCGCCGTCGGTTCCGCGGGACGAACCGCTGACGTAGCGGAGCTCGTTGCAGACCCAGTTGCGCACCGCACGGAGGAGTTCCTGCCCGTGCAGGCCGCCGAATTCCGCATAGGACGTGGGGAGCAGCCGGTCCGATTCCGCGTACCTGCTCGGCCGGACGTAGCGGATAAGCTCCATCAGGGATGCTTCTTCCGGTTCGGCGAAGCCCTTAACGGTGGCTGTATAGTCCACGGTGACTTCCGTGGGATCGGCGAACTCCATGTAGTGGAACCTGCCGCCGTGGTGGTCGGAAAGCTCAGTCACGGGAACCTGCTGGTCTCCGCCCGAGTCAGAAGTCGACACTGAAAGGGTTTCGGCGAGGGAGGTATAGCCCGGATTCCTGGCCACGGATATAGCCAGGGCTGCCTTGGTATCGGCCACGGTCTGAAAGACCAGGCGTGCAGCCACAGTGCGTTCCATTAATCTCCGGAGTGTGAGGAAAGTGGAAGCCAGTCGCAGCTGCGGACCGTTGGGTATGCCGGCGGCAGCGGACTAGTTCTTGATCTCCAGAGACATTAGCATCCGTTGGACGTTGGCAAATTCGGAACCTTCGTTCACGTAGTCCGCGGCCTGGTCCAGAGTGTCGAAGGCTTTCGCGGGCGCCACCTTCTCGTCCGGCGCGAAGGACTTCAGGGACCGCACGTCGCTGAAGGAGTAATTCCCCTGGCCTTCCAGCCCGCGGACCACGTTCTGCAGCTGGCACGCCTTGGAGTCGGCTCCGCCCACCACATTCGTGATTCCGTAGGAGCCGAAGAACCGGTACCCCTGGATCACCCGGAACACCACATGTGGGGAAATCGTGCCTTCACCGCCGCTGTGCGGCAGTTCCACCGGCACACTGCTGACCACCACATAGGACTTCCTGGCGGTGGCGGTGCACGCTGGCGGCGCGGATTCCGGCAGCCCGGTCTGGAGGGTGGCGAGGTAGGTACCCTCGGCGTCCTTGACCTCGATTTTGACGGCGCCGGGCAGTGTGCCCTTGTCCGGCTCCACAGCCTGGGCTATCCATTCCTTCGGCAGTTCGAAACTGACTTTCTTGGCGGGATCGGCGAAGACTTTCCAGGCCGACGCCGTCGTGCCGGGTTGGGCGGACGGGGCGCCTGACGCGGTGGCAGTCGGGGAGGCTGTTGCCGGCGTTGCGCCGGCGGATGCGCTGCCGCCGCTTGGTTCCACGGTCCAGGCCGGGGAACCCTTGCTGTCATTGCCACAGCCGGCCACGAGCGTCGCAGCGAGCAGCGCGACGGCGGCCGCACCGGTCCTGCGGGAAGCTGTCATCCCAGTCATGCCTCCAGCCTAGTGCGCGGCACCGCCCGGTCTGGGTCTTCGGCCTCCGTGTTTCGCGGACGGAGCTGCGCCTGCCGGGAGCTGTGCCTGCCGGAATCGACGCGCAGCCGGATCGGAAAGGAGGCTAGGCTGTGGATATGGCGGAACACGAGCTTGACGCAGCGGAGAAGACCTTGGCGGGCATGTCCGCCGTCGACGTTGCTGACTGGCGGCTGCGTACGTTTGCCCTGTATGACAATGTCCGCAGAATTGCCGCGGACAGCCCCGCGGAAGCGCATACGTACTGGCGGCAGGAGCGGGACCGCATGTTCGCCACGCACCCGGCGTCGGCCCTCACGGCGGAGGCTAAGGCGAGTTTCGGCGGCCTCAGGACAGCCGACTACGATCCGATCTACCGCTTCCACGTGCCCCTGACCAAGGAGGGCGCCGGCCGCGAGATCAGTGTGGAAACCGGCACCGACGGCCTCGTCAGGTTCCTGCGGCTGGGAACGTTCGACCTGCCAGAGATGGGTCAGCTGGCTGTCTGGAAGCTCATTGGCTACGGCGGAGGAATCTTCGTGCCGTTCCGCGACGCCACCGCAGGCCAGCCGGGCGGCAGCTATGGCGCCGGCAGGTACCTGCTGGACACCATCAAGGGAGCGTTTCACGGCGTCCGCGGCTCGGGCCCGGATGCGGCGTTCGTGCTGGACTTCAACTTCGCCTACAACCCTTCGTGCGCCTACAACGAGGCCTGGGCGTGCCCGCTGGCCGGTCCCGAGAACCGCCTCGCGGTCGACATCCCGGTGGGCGAACTGTACTGACGCGGCGCAATGTCAGGGCATGGCGTTCACTGCCGACACCTGCCCGTGCCTAGGATGGCTGAATGACTCCTGCTCCCCCGCGCCGGATAGCCCGTGTCCGCCCCCTTTCCTCCGCGACTGACGGGAGGACACCCCCGGGTGGTGAACGTGGTGAACAGTTCTATGTCACCAACGCGGCCCCTGGCTTCGAGACCGACGCCGGGCGGCAGTGGACGGTCATCGACAGCCCCTTCCCCGGCTCGCCGGCCAACGCCGGCAGTGCGCCGCGGACCGGCTGGGAGCCCGGCGCCACGGTGCCGCAGGACGCCTTCCGGTTCCTTGCCCCCAGCGTCCCCGGCAATGTCCTGGGCATGGCCCACAACACGGGCCGGGCAGGCCGTGACCTCCCGCCCCAGGCCTTCCACAAGGCGGCCACCAGTGTCGTCGGCCCGGGTGAGGCGATTGAACTGCCCCACGGAGCCGGCCTGGTGGAGCCGGAAGCGGAACTGACCGTCGTCGTCGGCCGCAAGGCCAAAGCCCTGACCCTCGGCACTGCACGAAGCGCCATCCTGGGCTTCACGATCGGCAATGACGTCACCGCCCGGGACCTGCAGAAGTCCGACGATCTCTGGCTCAGTGCCAAGAGCCAGGACACCTTCACGCCGGCCGGCCCCTGGATCGTCACGGGGCTGGATGCCGCCGACCTTCCCGTCAGCATCGTCCACAACGGCACCGAACTCTCGCCCGCAAGCACTGCTGACCTTGGCTGGAAAGTGGACGAAATCCTGGTCTACCTCAGCTCCTTCATGACGCTGCACCCCGGCGACCTGGTCCTCACCGGCTTCCCGGCCACTTCGGCGAGGCTCGCGGCCGGAGACACCGTCACGTGCCGGGTCGGCGGCATCGGCGAACTCACCAACCCGGTCAGGTTGGCCGCACCGCTGGATTAGCCCGCTTCGGCCGCCAGCGCAGCTACCTGCTGGCGGAGCCGAGCGTGCGGACGCTTCCGACGGCGGCCCGCACGGCCACCGCCGCTGCGTCCAGGTCCGCTTCGGTCACCGAGGAATCGAAGCTGAACCTGACGGCGGTCTGGGCGATTTCAGCTTCTATCCCCAGCGCGAGGAGCACCGGGGACGGCGCGTCGGATCCTGCGGCGCACGCCGAACCGCTGGAGCACACCACGCCCTGCCGCTCCAGCTCCAGCAGCACCGATTCACCGCTGGTGCCCGGGAAGCAGAAGGACGCGACGGACGGCAGCCGGTCCACGGGATGACCGGTCAGCACCGCTCCCGGGACTCCCTCGAGCACCGCGGTGATGAACCCGTCCCGGAGGCCGGTCACCCGTTCCGCAAGCCGCGCCTGACCGTTGTGGGCCAGGGCCAGCGCGGTGGCCAGGCCGACGGCCCCCGCCACGTTCTCCGTGCCGGACCGGCGGCCGCGTTCCTGGCCGCCGCCGTGCACGAGCGGCTCCACGCGGGTGCGGCCCCGCACGAACAGCACACCGCAGCCCTTCGGCGCCCCGATTTTGTGGCCCGAGATGCTGAGGGCATCGACCCCCAGGGCCTTCACGTCCACGGGCAGCCAGCCGGCGGCCTGTACGGCATCGGTGTGGAACGGCACGCCGTGCTGCCGTGCCAGTGCCGCCAGTTCGGCCACGGGCTGGACTGTTCCCACCTCGTTGTTGGCGAACATGATGCTGACCAGCGCCGTTTCGGGCACCAGCACGGCGGCCAGGGCGTCGGCGGTCACGCGCCCGGCGCCGTCCACCGGCACCACGTCCACGCTGAAGCCGTGAAAGCGTTCCAGGTAGCGGGCCGATTCCTCCACGGCGGGATGCTCGATGGCGCTGATCACCACTCGGTTCAGTGCCGGGTCCGCGGCCTGCCGTGCCAGTGCCATGCCCTTCACGGCGAGGTTGTCGGCTTCCGTTCCGCCGGACGTGAACGTCACTTCGCCCGGGCGGCAGCCGAGCACGTCCGCCACCGTCTTGCGGGCATCGGCGAGCGCCGTTGCGGCTGCCCCGCCCAGCGAGTGATGGCTGGACGGGTTGCCGAACTCTCCGGTGAGCAAGGGCCACATGGCTTCCAGCACTTCCCGCCGGACGGGGGTGGTGGCGGCTGCGTCAAGAAAGATCATGGCCTGCTCAGCTGACCGTCAGCTCGACGTCCAGGCCGAGGTCCAGGGACGTGACCGTGTGGGTCAGGGCGCCGATGGAGATGACATCCACGCCCGCCGCCGCAATGTCGGCGACCGTTCCCAGATTGACGTTGCCGCTGGCCTCCACCACGGCCCGGCCTCCCACCTGCCGCACACCGGCCCGCAGCTCCTCAAGGGAGAAGTTGTCCAGCATGATGGTGTCCACGCCGGCGGCCAGCACGGGCTCGATCTGATCTGCGCTGTCCACCTCCACCTCGAAATGCGTGGTGTGCCCGAGCTGCGCCTTGGCGGCCGCCAAGAGGGTGGTGAGCCGTTCCGGATCGCCCCCGGTCATCACGGCGAGGTGGTTGTCCTTGGCGAGCACGGCGTCGGACAGGCTGTAGCGGTGGTTTGCCCCGCCGCCGCAGCGCACCGCATAACGCTCCAGGACGCGCAGGCCCGGCGTGGTCTTGCGGGTATCCGTGATGCGGGCGTTGGTCCCGTCCACGAGCCGGACGAACTCGGCGGTGCGGGTGGCGATGGCGCTCATGCGCTGGGCCAGGTTCAGTCCGACGCGTTCCGCAAGCAGCACGCTGCGTGCCCGGCCGCTAACCCGCGCAAGGCGGGTTCCGGCGTCGAACGCTTCACCGTCAGCCACCAGCAGTTCCACCTCAGTGTCCGGATCGACGAGCAGCATGGCGTCCCGGAAGACGGTGCCGCCGCTGAAGACGCCGGGAACGCGGGCGTTCAGCACGGCCGTGGCCCGTGCCTCGGCCGGGATCAGCAGCTGCGAGGTGATGTCCCCGCTGGGCGCGTCCTCGGCGAACGCCCGTTCCAGGATGTCCCGGACGGGTGCTGCAGGGAGGGTCAGGCTAGTCATGGACGAGGCTCGCTTTCCGGCTCATGGTGTAACGCGTATCAGTGTCTGCAGCGGCCGCCGCGGCCGGGACCGCAGGCGTGCCGTCCGCGCGGTAGTGCGCCCCGAGCGACGTCCTTCTCTCCCGGGCGGCGTGGACCAGGAGCTGGGCGGACAGCAGCAGGTTCGCGTCCTCATGCTCCCGCGGATCGTCCACGGTGGGCAGGCGTTCGGGACGGACGACGGCGGCCCAAGCCGCAAGCGCGGCCCCCGCCGCCCGCAGTTGCGCACCGGTTCGGAGCACACCCGCCTGGGCAGTCATCAGCCGCCGCAAGGCCTGGCGGGAGAACTCCCCCGGTTTGGCAAAGGACGTCTCAATCGGCCCCGGAGCAGGAGTGCTCTCGAACTCCCACGCCGACTCCCACTCAAGGGAGGCGCTGGCAGTACGTCGCAGGTCCGATTCGGCGGAATGCACGTCACCAGCCAGGAACGCCTCGACGGCGCGCCGGCCGAAGACCAGCCCTTCCAGCAAGGAGTTGCTGGCCAGCCGGTTCGCGCCCTGGACTCCGGTGCGGGCGACTTCCCCGGCGGCGAAGAGCCCGGGCACTGTGGTGCGGCCGTGCAGGTCGGTGGTCACACCGCCCATCCAGTAGTGGGCCGCGGGCGCGACGGGGACGAGTTCGCGGGTCCAGTCGACACCGGCCTCACGCGTGCGCCACGTGATGGTGGGGAACCGGCGCTCGAGATATCCGGGCCCCTTCGCTGCCTCGATCACGCGGGCGTCGAGGTACACGTGGCCGTTGGGATCGCCCAGTGCCGCGAGGTGGAGGGCGATACAGCGGGAAACGACGTCCCGCGGGGCGAGCTCGGCGTCCGCATGGTAGTCCGGCATGAAGCGGTGGCCGCGGGCGTCCACGAGGATGGCGCCCTCGCCGCGCACTGCTTCGGAGATCAGCAGCGGGTCCTGGTTGCCCTCGGATTCAGCGGCTTCGGCGCTGCGGACCATGCAGGTGGGGTGGAACTGGAAGAACTCGAGGTCCGTCACGGCAGCACCCGCCCGCCAGGCGAGCGCCAGGCCGTCAGCGGTGGCAACGGAGGGGTTGGTGGTCTGGGCGAAGAGCTGCCCGGCGCCTCCGGTGGCAAGCAGCACAGCGTCGGCCTCGATGCTTTTCAGCTGGCCGTCGTGCAGGTACTCCACACCCGTCACGCGCCGGCCGGTCCGAACCAGCGCCGTGGTGCGGGCATGGCCCAGCAGCCGGATTTTTCCGCTTGCCTGGGCGGCCAGCACGGCGCAGATCAGTGCGTTGGCAATTCCCGCCCCGGTCGCGTCGCCCCCGGCGTGCAGGATCCGCGGCGCAGAGTGGGCGGCCTCAAGACCCAAGGCGGGATCGCCGTCGTCGTCCAGGTCAAAGCGCACGCCGAAGCGTTCCAGCCCTGCAATATCCCGGCGTGCCTCGGTGCAAAGCACCCGCACGGCGTCCGGGTCGCAGTGGCCGGCGCCGGCCTTCAGCGTATCGGCGATGTGCGCCGCCACCGTGTCCCCGGGCGACGGTTCGTCCAGGACGGCTGAAATGCCGCCCTGGGCGTAGTACGTGTTGCTGTCCGCGAGCGCGGCCTTGGTGAGCAGCACGACGTCGGCCCCTGCTTCCGAGGCGAGCAGGGCCGCGTAAAGGCCGGCGATGCCGCTGCCAACGACAATCAGCCGGCGGCCGGACGCCAGGGGTCCGCTGGATGTGATCATCCGTGCCTCACTTCGGGGTTACTAGGGCTTGGCGGCCAGCATGCGCTCAAGAGCGGTCCTGGCGTTCTGCTGCACCGCGTCATCCACGGTGATGCGGTTGACCACGCGGCCTGCGACGAGTTCCTCCAGCACCCAGGCCAGGTAGCCGGGGTGGATCCGGTACATGGTGGAGCACGGGCAAATAACGGGGTCCAGGCAGAAGATGGTGTGCTGCGGGTACTGGGCCGCGAGGCGGTTCACCATGTTGATCTCGGTGCCGATCGCGAACACTGTCGGTTCCTCGGCGGCCGCGATGGCCTTCTGGATGAAGTCCGTGGACCCGGCGGAGTCGGCGGCATCCACCACCTCCATGGGGCACTCGGGGTGGACAATCACGTTGACGCCCGGGAAGTCGGCGCGGGCCTTCTCGATCTGCGCCACATTGAAGCGCTTGTGGACGGAGCAGAACCCGTGCCAGAGGATCACCCGGGAGTCCAGCAGCGCCTGTTCGTCGTTTCCGCCGAGCTCCTTGCGCGGGTTCCACATGGGCATCTGCTCCAGCGGCACGCCCAGCGCTTTGGCGGTGTTCCGGCCCAGGTGCTGGTCCGGGAAGAACAGGACGCGCTGGCCCCGCTCGAAGGCCCATTCCAGCACGGTCTTGGCGTTGGAGGACGTGCAGACGATGCCGCCATGCTTGCCGCAGAAGGCTTTGAGCGCGGCTGACGAATTCATATAGGTGACGGGGATGACCGGAACACGGCCCTCGGCGTCGGGCTCGGTGCCGAAAATTTCCTCCAGCTGTTCCCAGCAGTCCTCTACGGAGTCCTCATCGGCCATGTCCGCCATCGAGCAGCCGGCAGCGAGGTTGGGCAGGATGACCGCCTGCTCCGGCTTCGAGAGGGTGTCGGCGGTTTCCGCCATGAAGTGCACGCCGCAGAACACGATGGCCTCGGCGTCAGGCCGGGTGAGGGCCGCATTGGCCAGCTGGAAGGAGTCGCCGACGAAATCGGCGTACTGCACCACTTCGTCGCGCTGGTAGAAGTGCCCCAGGATGACGGCACGGTCGCCCAGGGCGTCCTTGGCCGCACGGATTCGGGCATCGAGCTCGGCGTCGCTTGCGAGCTTGTACTCCTCCGGGAGCTGGCCCTGCCGGGGCGTCGAGGGCGGTGCCACGTCGGCGCTGGAGGCTCCCGGACCGTACGCGGGGATGCCTGCCAGGGCTTCGGCCAGGTCATAGTCCCAGGGGCCTTTGGCCAGTGCCGGGCTGCAGGTGCTGCCGGCAGCCGCTGCGCCTTTCTCGGCCTGTTCACGCGTGATCAGCTGGATTGCTGTGTTGACGCTGCTCATGGGGTGCTCCTGTTATCTGGGTCAAGGCCGGGGCGGCCGGTAAATCGGTAGAGGCGTGGCGGGCGGTGTTTGCCGCCCTGGAGGTACTCACCGGTTTCTTCGATGTCCGGTGTGGCTTTGATGTGGCGGCGGAAGTTCGCCGGGTCCAGCCGGGTGTCCAGGACGGCCTCGTAGACCTCCCGGACCTGGGCGAGGGTGAAGTATTCGCCGAGGAAGTGGTACGCGATGGAGCCGTAGGTGAGCTTGTTCCGCAGCCGCCAGAGGCCATAGTCAACGATCGCGTTGTGGTCGAAGGCAAGGTCCCCCAGCCTGTCCGCCCGGAACCACCTGACATTCTCCGACTCTCCGGTGAGCGCGGCCTCGGTGGGCTGGACCAGCGCCCAGTAGACAATCGACACCACGCGCTGGGTGGGTGAGCGGTGCAGGCCGCCGAAGGCATACAGCTGTTCGAGGTAACTGGGCGTGAGGCCGGTGGTTTCACGCAGGTTCCGTGAGGCGGCGTCCTGCAGGGATTCCGAGTGGGTCAGGGGGCCGCCGGGGAGCGCCCAGAGGCCCTTGAACGGCTCCCGGATGCGGCGCACCAGCGGCAGCCACAGCGTCGGTCGGCCCGAGGCCTCGCTGGGACGGAGGGCGAAGATCACCGTGGAGATGGCCAGCGACGGCGGTGCAATCTGCCGCTCGGCCACGTTGGCTGAGGTGGTGTACACGGTTTTTCACCCGCTTCGCTGCGTCATCGGGCCGATCCTGCTGACCGCCCTCTAGTTAAAGTCATAATGACTAAAACTGATTCTACGGCTCACCGGACGTGGATCAAAATGTTGCAGCCGGGCATGCCTTGGCAAGAGGTGGGCGGCCGCCGCCGCTACCTGCGGTTGCTGGCCGCCTCGGCTTCCAGAAGGGGGAGCGTCCGGCCCTGGAAATGGGTGTTCAGCACGATCACCGAGGAGGAGCGAACGACCGTTTTCGTGGCGATCATGGCGTCGAGCACGCGCTGCAGATCCGGGTTGGAGCGGGCGGCGATGCGGGCCATCAGGTCCGAGCTGCCGGACACCGTATGGATCTCTATCAGTTCCGGAATCTCCGCGAGCGCCTCGACGACGGCGTCGTGCCCCAGGTCCTGGTTGATGGTCAGCGAGCAGAATGCCACGACCGGAAAGCCGAAATGGGAAGGGTCCGGAAGGGGCACCCACGATCCGATCACTCCGCTGTCCGCCATGCGGTCCAGCCGCGCCTGCACTGTGGCACGGGCGACCTTGAGCACCCGGGAGGCTTCGAGCACCGAGGCCCGCGGCACATCGGTAAAGAATCGGACAATTTTGGCGTCCAGTCCGTCGACCACCATCACTATTCCCCACCCCTCGGGATGCCGTCAGTGCAAAATGGCGCTGATCCGGCGCTGATCCTGCACAATCTGCACTCATGGTCTCACATGCGGATGCTATGGCGTCCGACACAAGGCGGTAAATTCGTAGCGTCCCAAAAGGACCCCCTTTTCCACCGACCCCAAGAAGGTACGCAGGCATGACAATGAAGTCCACGGCGGAGCGTCCGGCAGTAGAACTCGGCCACAGCATGAAGCCCAGGCAGCTGACCATGATGGGCCTGGGCAGCGCCATCGGCGCCGGGCTTTTCCTCGGTTCCGGCGCAGGCATCCAGGCCGCGGGGCCGGCGGTCCTGCTCTCCTATCTGGTCGCCGGAACGCTGATCATCCTGGTCATGTGGGCGCTTGGCGAAATGGCTGCCGCCAACCCCAACAGCGGAGCGTTCTCCGTCTATGCCGAGAAAGCCATGGGCAAGACTGCAGGCGCCACCGTGGGCTGGCTGTGGTGGCTGCAGCTCGTGGTGGTCATCGCCGCGGAAGCCCTCGGTGCGGCGGGGCTGCTGTTCTCTGTCTGGCCTGTGATTCCGGTCTGGGCACTGTCGCTCGTCTTTATGGTGGCGTTTACGGCCATCAATCTGGCCGGAGTGAAAAATTTCGGCGAGTTCGAGTTCTGGTTTGCCATCCTCAAGGTCGCGGCCATCGTGCTGTTCCTGGCCATCGGTGCCGCGCTGCTCCTGGGAATCCTGCCGGACGTCGCCTCCCCCGGCCTGGCCAACATCACGTCCGATTTCGCCCCGGCGGGACTCGGCGGCATTGCGACAGCCCTGTTCGTGGTGATCTTTGCCTTCGGCGGCACGGAAATCGTCAGCGTCGCCGCGGCGGAGACGGAAAATCCTGAGCGCAGCGTGGCCAAGGCCATCCGCACCGTGGTCTGGCGCATCCTGGTCTTCTACATCGGATCGGTCTTCGTCATAGCGGCAGTCCTCCCGTCCACCTCCGGGGCCCTCGCTTCGCCATTCGCCGGGGTCCTGGATGCGGCCCGCATTCCGGGCGCCGGTACAGCCATAACCCTGGTGGCCGTCGTGGCCCTTCTTTCCGCACTCAACGCCAACCTCTACGGCGCCTCCCGCATGGTGTATTCCCTGTCCCAGCGCCGCGAGGCACCCCGCTTCCTGTCGGGCCTCAGCAGCGCCAAGGTGCCGGTGGTTGCCGTGGGCGTCTCCGTAGCTTTCGGCTTCATTGCCACCGTCCTCGAACTGCTGTTCCCCGAACGGATCCTGCCTGCACTGTTCCAGCTTGTCGGCTCGACGTGCCTGGTGGTCTGGGGCACGGCCCTGGTCTCCCAGCTGATCCTGCGCCGGCGGGCCGACCGGGACGGCACTCCCCTGCCCCTGCGCATGAAGGGGTTTCCGGCCCTGACGGTGTTCGGACTCGTGCTCCTCGGGCTGGTCTTCGCCGTGGGCTTCAGCGCCGAGAGCAGCCGGATCCAGCTGGTCAGCACCATTCTGCTGATCGCCGGCATCGCCGCAGCCTGCCGCTTCGGTGCCCGGCTAACTGCGAAATCCGCAGCAAAGGCAGCAGCCGATGATCCGGAATCCGGCGTGGCCGACGAAGGATCACGCGCCGCCTCGACTGCCACCGTGCCCGAATAGGCGCCAGCACCCAAGAGAGGAACGCCGGCCCTGCTGCACAATTTGTGCAGCAGGGCCGGCGTTTTGCTGCGCAGTCCTGACAGTCTGATGGGCCGGCTGCCTGTTGATTGCCGGGCGCCAAGGCTGTGACTAGGGTCACAGCTATGGACACTTTGCCTCTGCCGGATGGCGGCAACGCCGCTGCCCCGCCCACGCCCGACGAGCTGCGCGAGCTGTACTCGCTCATGGCCGCGGTCCGCCACCTTGATGTCGCGGCCGTCGCCTGGCAGCGCCAGGGCATCATTCCCGGCTACGCTCCGGAGCTGGGCCAGGAGGCTGCCCAGGTGGGCAGCGCGTACGCCGTGGACAGCGCCCGGGACTTCGTCTTTCCCACGTACCGCGAGATGGGCGTCGCCCGTGCCATGGGCGTCAACATGGTGGAGTACATGTCCACGCACAAGGCCACCTGGCACGGCGGGCTGTACGATCCCAGGAAATCGCGCCTCGCCCCGATCCAGGCAGTCGTGGCCGGCTCGGTGCTGCACGCGGTGGGCTGGGCCCACGGCCAGACGCTGGACGGCAGCGACGCCGCGGCAATGACGTACCTGGGTGACGGTGCATCATCGCAGGGCGACGTCCACGAGGCCATGAACTTCGCGGCTGTGATGAAGGCCCCGGTAGTGTTCTTCGTCCAGAACAACGGCTGGGCCATCTCCCTGCCCACAGAGCGCCAGGTGGCCGGCGGCTCAGTTGCAGCGCGCGGCGCCGGCTACGGCATTCCGGGTGTTCAGGTGGATGGCAACGACGTCCTCGCGGTCCTGGGGGCCACCCGGCGCGCCTTCGCCCACTGCCGGACAGGGAATGGCCCGGTGATCATTGAGGCCATGACCTACCGCCGGGGCCCGCACTCCACCTCGGACGATCCGGGACGCTACCGCTCACTCGACGAGGAACGCGAGGGAGCGGGTGAGGATCCGCTGCACCGATTCCGGCAGCAACTGCTGGCGGACGGTGTCGCCGACGAGGGGTTCTTCGCCCGGACGGACGCCTCCGCCGTCGCGGAAGCGGAAAAGATCCGCGAAGGCCTCGAAGCGCTCGGTCCGCGGCCGGGCAGCGAAATGTTTGACCTGGTGTTCCAGGAAACAACGCCCACACTGCAGTCCCAGGCGGCCAGCTGGCGCGAGGAGTCAGAACATGTCTAATGGAATTCTTGAGGACGGGGCGACCATGACCGGAAGCCGGAGCGGAGCCACCCTCACGCTCTCCATGCAGCAGGCGCTGAACCGGGCACTGGACGAGATCCTCACCGAGAACCCCAGGGCCGTGATCTTCGGCGAGGACTGCGGCCGGCTGGGCGGTGTTTTCCGGATCACCGACGGGCTGCAGGCAAAACACGGCGTCAGCCGGGTCTTCGACACCCCGCTGGCGGAGTCCGGCATCCTCGGCATGTCCGCCGGACTCGCCATGGCCGGCTTCCACCCGATCCCGGAAGTCCAATTCGACGGCTTCGCCTATCCCGCCATCAACCAGATCGTCTGCCAGATCGCCCGGCTGAACTACCGCAGCCGCGGCGCTCTGCCCATGCCCATCACGCTGCGCGTTCCCAGCTTCGGCGGCATCCGCGCGCCTGAACACCACGGCGAAAGCCTTGAGGCGCTCTTCGCCCACGTCCCGGGCCTGAAGGTTGTCTCGCCGTCCAACCCCCACGAGGCGTACCACCTGCTCAAGTACGCCGCCACCCGGCCCGACCCGGTGATCTTCATGGAACCGAAGTCACGCTACTGGCAGAAGGGCGACGTCGACCTGAGTGCCGCCGGCGGCGGTGCGCCCACAGGCGCGAAAGTCATGCGGGAAGGGCGGCACGTCACGCTCGTGGCCTGGGGTGCGATGGTGGCCCGCTGCCTGCAGGTGGCGGACCTCGCCGCCGAGGACGGCATCGACGTCGAGGTCCTGGACCTGCGCTGGCTCAAACCCATCGACGCCGCCGCCCTGGTGACATCCGTGCGAAAGACGCGCCGCGCCGTCGTCGTCCATGAAGCGCCCCTGACCTCCGGCCTCGGGGCCGAAGTGGCCCAGCTGGTCACGCAGGGCTGCTTCGACACCCTCAAGTCCCCCGTCGAGCGCGTGACGGGATTCGACGTTCCGTACCCGTCCGGGGACCTGGAGGATGAATACATTCCCAACATTGATCGGATTCTTTTCGGCATCCAGCGGGCATTGGAGTACCGACGTGGCTGAAATCACCTTCCCGCTGCCGGACCTCGGCGAAGGCCTCATCGAGGCGACCGTGCTGGAATGGCTCGTTTCCCCGGGCGACCAGGTGGAGCGCAACCAGCCGCTCGTCGAGGTGGAAACCACGAAATCCGCGGTTGAATTGCCCAGCCCGCAGGCGGGTAAGGTGGTGCGTATCCACGGCGGGCCCGGCGATAAAATCAATGTCGGCGAGCCCCTGATTGTGTTTGAGGTGCCGGACAACACCGCCGGCATCGTGGGCACGGTCCCGACGGAAGAGGCACCGAAGCGCCGGGTCCGCCTGAGCGCCGTACTTGACGAGGACTGACATGATGAGCGGCAGACACACCGGCGAACAGCACCTGCACACGGTGGAGGGCACCGATCCCCAGCTGTACGTCGCTGTGCATGAGCCCAAGACCGACGCCGGGCTCCGGCCCATCCTGCTGATCCACGGATTCTCCTCCTCCAGCAAGCTCAACTGGGAGGACACCGGCTGGCTCGCGTTCCTCCTGGAGGCGGGCCGGCGGGTGATCACGGTGGACCTGCCCGGACACGGCCGCAGCGGCGCTCCCGAAGACATGGACTCCTACTCGCCAAGCCGGATCCGTGCGGACCTCCTGCAGATAGCGTTCGACGCCGGCGCCCGGCCAGTAGAGGCCGGTGACCCTTCCAGCGGGCTGGACGTGATCGGCTACTCACTGGGTTCCCGGCTCGGCTGGGAGTTCGGCGCCACCCAGCCGGAGCTCGTGCATAGGCTGGTCCTGGGCGGACCGAACATGGCTGATCCGCTCGCCGAATTCGACCTCGTTGCCGCCCAGCACTACCTGGCCGACGGCACGCCGATTGAGGACGAGTCCACCGCCGGGCTCCTCAAAATGGCCCAGGCACTGCCCAGCAACAATATCTTCGCCCTGCTGTCCCTGGTGGAGGCCATTAAGACCGAGCCCTACGACCCCGCAGAAGCCGTGCCGCACATGCCCATGCTGCTCGTGGCCGGTGAAAGCGACGAGCGCGCGGCGTCCCTGCCGCAGCTCGCGGAGCTGGCCGCCAAAGCCGGTTCCATGATCGAGCAGCTCGTGTTGCCCGGGCGGAACCACACCAGCGCCATCACCAGCCGCGCCTTCAAGCAGGCCGCCGTCGGCTTCCTGGGCAGCTAGGCCGGCCGCCGGCGTCCTTGTATTAGGCAGGGGGCCCCGGAATGACGACGGCGGTAGGCTGGATTTGACTGGTGGAGAAACCGGAAGAGGATCCCATGGGCATGGTTTTTGAGGACCGGGAAGATGCCGGCAGGCGCCTTGCCGCAGCCCTCCCGCAATTCCGCGGGCGGCCGGACACCGTGCTGCTCGGGCTCGCGCGGGGCGGCATCCCTGTGGCGGCCGCCGCCGCCGCCGCGCTCGACCTTCCCTACGGCGCCCTCCTGGTCCGCAAGCTCGGCATCCCCGGCCACGAGGAGACGGCCTTCGGCGCCCTGGCCTACGCGCGGGCGATAGCGGCCTCCGGCACGTCCCGGGAGGAAGATGGCGGGAGCGAGGCCGGGCCCCAGGGGTCCGAATCCGGAAGCGCTGAGACCGGCAGGATTGTCCGGCTGCTCAACCGGCCGCTCGTGGAGCGCATCCTGGAGACCGGCGCCAGGCAGGAATGGCTGGACCTGGTGGAACACCGCGAGCGGGACGAACTGATGCGCCGCGCCGGTTCCTACCCCGGCGCCCACCTGCCGCTGGGCGGCAAGACCGTGCTGCTGGTCGACGACGGCCTCGCCACCGGCGCCACCATGCGGGCCGCAGTGGAGGCGGCCCGGTCGGCCGGCGCGGCACACGTAGTGGCTGCGGCCCCCGTGGGTTCGATCGAGGCGGAACGGTCCCTCTCGCGGGTCTGCGATGTGCTGTGCCTCCATCTGCCGGGCAAGTTCCGGGCCGTGGGAAATTTCTACCGGCGCTTCGAACAGTTAACCGACGACGACGCCATCGGCCTGCTGCACGGCGCGAACGCCTGACCTTGATTCCTGTGTCACGGCTGCGGGGTCACGGCTGCGGGCCCGGACCTCCGGCCCGGGCCCGCAGCTTTGCGAACTTACTTAGTGCGCTGCATCAGCGTCAGTGATGGCTGATGCCCAGCGGGCGGCCCCTGGTTTCCTTGGCGAGAAGCACGCCGACAGCGGAGATGACGCAGAGGACCATGATGTAGATGCCGATGGATCCGGTCCAGTTCGTGGCCTGGAGCAGCGTCTCCGCGATCGTCGCGGCGAACGCGCCACCAAGGATGGCACCGAAGGCGTACCCGATCGAGATGCCCGAGTAGCGGACGTTCGCCGGGAACATCTCCGCGTACATGGCTGACATCGGTCCGTAGGACAGACCCAGGCCGATCGTCAATACGAACAGCGCGACGCCGTAGAGCACGATGTCCCTGGTGTCGATGAGCGCGAACATCGGGATCATCCAGGCGAAGACGATGCCGTAGCCGATGAGGAAGGTCTTGACCCGCCCGATCTTGTCCGAGAGCCACCCGCCGACCAGCGTGAAGATCAGCCAGCCGAAGGACGCCAAGGTGGTGGCCAGCAGTACCGGCGGAACAGGCATCTTCAGCGACCTGGTGGCGTAAGCGATAAAGAAGGCGATCAGCAGGTAGCCTGCCGCGTTGTTGCCGATGAAGATCATCGTGGAATACAGAACCGACTTCTTGTGGTGGCGGATGAGCTGGCCCAGCGGCGCCTTGCTTTCAGCCTTGCGAACGGCCATTTCCCGGAACACGGGACTCTCGGCGACAGCCCGCCGGATCAGATAGCCGACGACAATCAGCACGATGGAGAGCAGGAAGGGCACACGCCAGCCCCAGGCAGCAAAGTCCTCCCGTGACATGCCCGAGTTGAGGAAGAACAGCAGGCCGGTGGCCAGGATCATCCCGACCGGAACGCCGATCTGGGGATAGGCGCCGAACAGTCCGCGCTTGCTCTTCGGCGCGTGCTCCACCGCCATCAGCGCCGCGCCGCCCCATTCGCCGCCGGCGGAGAAGCCCTGGATGATGCGGAGGGTGATGAGCAGGATCGGAGCCCATACCCCGATCTGGGCGTAGGTCGGCAGCATGCCGATGAGGGATGTGGCGGCGCCCATCATGATGAGCGTGAAGACCAGCATGGCCTTTCGCCCCAACCTGTCACCGAGGTGGCCGGCAATGACTGCGCCGAGCGGGCGGAACAGGAAGCTGATGCCAATCAGGGCGAAGGAGAGTATCTGCGCCAGGCCGGGATTCGAAGCCTGCAGCGGCGTGAGGAACAGCGGCGACAGCAACGTCGCCGTCAGCTGGGCGAAGATGAAGAAGTCGTACCACTCGATGGTGGTGCCGACCAGCGTCCCGGCAAGGACTTTCCGTTCCTCGCGCTTGCTGCTGGGGCCCGCCTCTGAATCGACGGTGGAAAATGCGGTCATTGAAACTCCGTGGCTGGGGGCAGCTAAAGAGTACTGCCGGGATTGGATGCCGAGCGATTTACTGATCGAACGGTCAGTTGGTATGAGGATACTATGAAAATGTGACAAAGCACACTGAAAATTTCGGCGGGGCCCATTGTAACCGGACGAATCAATCCGTCCGTTTCAGGAATTCCCGCAGCCTGGCCCTGACGGGTTCACGGTTGTAGGTGTTGACGAGGGCCCCGGCCATCCGGACGGGGTCACCGAAGAAGAAGTACTCATAGAGGGACTGGCGGCCCGAGAAGCCGGAGATGGAGGCGTCGAAGGCCAATTTGAAAAGGCGCACCCGCTCAGGCCCGGTGAGTGTCTTCCCCTGCAGGTAGAGGTCAATGTCCGCCCTCGCCCCGCTGTTGACATCAGCTTCGCCGGGGAGCGCCATGAGTCCGGAGGCCGAGAACTTGCGGATGATCTGGGGAAAGCGCTGGGCCACCTTCGGGTACCAGTTGCGCGCGGCGTTGAGCGTGCTCCATTTGGGCAGCATGACGCCTGCGTCGTTCAGCTCGGCGTCAGCCTCCGAGGCGCGCACGAGGGCTTTGCCGATTTCGACGTCGATGATCAGTTCTGCGATGTCCTCCTGGATGTGCTGGAAGCCGTCGATGCCGATGGAATCCGCCAGCTCGGACGCCAGTCCAAGGAAGAACTCGCTCTTGGCAATCGTGCGGGTCACCACCTGGTGTGTCATGAGTGCGCCCGCACCGGTCTCGGTGTAGAAGGCGTTGCAGAGCTGCGGGTTGCCGAGCATGAAAATGCGTTCATCCGGGACGAAGACGTCGTCGAAAATGGCGACCGCATCCATTTCCTCGTAACGGGAAGCCAATGGCTCATCATGGGTGCTGCCGCCGTTGTAGAGCGAGGTGCGGCACAGGTACCGCAGTCCCGGCGTGTCATTGGGAATGGCAAAGGCGTACGAGTACGGCGCGTCCTCCGGTGTGCCGCGCAGCACCGTGGACGGAAAGACGAGCAGCTCGTCGGCGATGGGAGCTATGGTGGCCAGCATGCGGGCACCGCGGATGACGATGCCGTCGCTGCGCTCTTCCACAATGTGCGCGGAGAGCTGGCCGCCAAGCTGCTCGGAGCCGGACACTGACCGGTTGACCTGCGGCGGGATGAGCGTGTGGGTTGCCAGCGAATCGTTCTCGCGCGCCCACTCGTAGTAGTTGTGGATGTTCTCGGCAAATTTCGGGTCAGCCTGGGAGAACCACTTCCCGGCGGTGGCGAGCGCCGTCAGGGAGGAGTTCATGTAGTCCCCGGTGCGCCCCAGGAAACCGTTGGACGCTTCCGCCCAGGTGGAAAACGCGCGCCGCCGGTGGCGCAGGTCTTCCACGGTCTTGGGGACCAGGAAGGAGGCGTTAACGAGGTCCCCGGTGGTGGGCGATGTATAAGTCAGCGCTTCCTGGTGCTGCGGATCGTGCTGCATGTCGAACAGCTTCGCGTAGGACCTCGCCACATTGCGGAAGGCAGGGTGTTCCGCGACTTTCTCCTTGACCACGTCGCCGTCAATCACGACGTGCGGTGTCATGGCGTTGAGTTTGTCGAGATACTGCTGGCCGGTGCGGATTCCCATTGTTCTGTCTCCAGTCGTCGTTGAACTGCAGGTTGTTGGGGCGGGGGCTGTGCGTCAGAGGAGGTCTTCCATGCCCAGCTGGCTTTCCGGGATGGTGGTGAACGCGCTGTTGGCGAAGGCCAGCGCGTCTCCGTTGCGGTAGTTGAAGTCCACGACTTCGCCGAGGTAGAGGGTGTGGTCGCCGCCGTCGTACGCCGCCCACGGCTTGCATTCAAACCAGGCCAAAACGTTGGACAGCCGCGGCGCCGTCGCGCTCTCCACCCACAGCGGTTCGGGGCCCGGGCGGCCGGCGAAGTGCATCGCCAGCTGGCGCTGTTCCGCCCCCAGAATGTTGACGGTGAACGGGCGGCCGGCCAGCTCATCGTGCGCCGTGCTGCTCCGGGCAATGCTGACCAGGACCAGCGGCGGCTCCATAGACACCGAAGTGAACGAGTTCACCGTGATGCCATGGCGTTTCGTAACGCCGTCGAACGTGACGATCGCGACGCCGGTGGCGAACCTGCCCAGGCTGCCCCGGAAACGGTGGGCGCGCGGAACCGAGGTCCGCCCCGGAACTTCCGGGGCCGCTTCCGGCTTCGCAATCATCCTCGGTTCCTTGAGTGGCGGGGAGTGAGTCCGGTGAATGACCGCCGGCGGTGCACCACCGGAGGCGTGTTCAAAGAGGTATTCTATAGTTGAACTTGTGATTCCTATATGGAACGCTAGCCGAACGTGATCCCCAACACAAGACCCGGGAATAAACCGCCCCTTCCCCCCGCCTAGGATGGACAGCATGAATCCAATCGCCAGCGCCGGTGCACGGGCCGCGCAAGCCCAGGTCTCCCCGTCGCAGACGCTTTCCAGGGGCATCCGGGCCTTGGAAATCATGGCCGAAGCCGAAAATCCCCTCACGATCGCCGAACTCGCGGACGCCATGGGCGTCCACCGGTCTGTCGCGTACCGGATTCTGCGGACCCTCGAGGACCACTCGCTGCTGGTCCGGGACGACGCCGGCAGGGTGCAGCCCGGTCCCGGCCTGGCTGTCCTGGCGAGGGGAGTCTCCCGCAACCTCCAGACGGCGGCCCTCCCTGAACTCACCCAGCTTGCCAATGCCCTCAACATGACAGCGTTCATTGCCGTCTGGGACCACCAGGACTGCGTCACGCTCGTCACGGTGGAACCGCGGCACTCTGCCGCCACGGTGGTCCAGCACCCCGGTTCCCGGCATCCCATCAGCAGCGGGGCTCCCGGCATCGCCATCCAGTCAGCCCTGCAGGAAGACGACTGGAACCGGCTGGCCCCCGGAGTGCCGTACCGGGCGGAGGCTGCGGAGGCACGCGCGCGGGGCTACGCCGCGAGCCACGATGAGGTCATTGCCGGGGTTTCCTCGCTGGCCGCCCCCGTCAGGGTCCCCGGCGGACGGCCGGCAGCGGTCGCCGTCGTCTATATCCGTTCGTCCCAGGACCCCGCCGGTGTTGCCGCGGCACTCACCGAGAGCGCAGCGCGGATCGAAGCGCAGCTCGCCTGACGCTGCCGGCCCGGGCCGCCCTTCGCGCGCCGCTGTCAGGCGTGACGCTGTTCAGCTGTGACGCCGTTCAGCTGTGACGCCGGGAAGCAGCAGGACATTCAGGAGGCGGGTGCTGCAGCCGTCTTCGCCTGATTGCGCGGGATGCAGCGGACGACGACGGCGGCAACGGCGCCGAGCACGAACAGCGCCACTGCGGCCGCCACCGCAACACTGAAGGCCGCCGTGTAGCCATGGTCCTGGGCCAGCTGGCCGGCGATCCACGACCCTGCTGCCGTGCCGGCCACAATGCCGCTGGCCAGCGCCGTCATTACCGTTCCGAGACGCCCGGCAGGCGCCACCATTCCGCCGATCGCAAAGACGGTCACCATGACGGGCCCGACCGGGAGGCCGAGGACCAGCAGCACCAGGACCATGGTCCACGTGGAGTCCGGCAGGAGCAGCAGCGCTGACAGTCCGGCCATGACTGCGGCGCAGGCCAGCCAACGCGCTGAGACGGTGAACCTGGCCGGCCAGTAAGCCACCGTAATCGCCGCCGCCGCCGAACTCAGCCCCATCACCGAGTACAGGAGGCCGGCAGCCTCGATTGTCGCGAAGGCTTCGGAGAAGGAGCTCAGGGCCGTCTGGGCGGAGCCGAAGAAGGTGCCCATGCAGATCATTGCCAGCACCGGAACAGCGACGGCGGCGATGGTTGCCCACCGGCCGCGGCGGTCAATGCCTGCCGGGGCGGAGCCGCGTTTCACGGCACCGGAGGAATTGCGGGGCGCGGCGGTCCTGAGTGGAACAGCCAGGTGCGTCCGGTGGATTGCGAAGGCCGGCACGAGTGTGATGGTCATCGCCGCGGCAAGGGCCAGCGGCAGCCAGGGCGCCACCAGGCTGGCGAGCAGTCCCACGAGGGCCGGCCCCAGGACAAAGGTCAGTTCGTCCGCCGTGCCTTCATACGCCAGCGCCGTGTCCAGATCCGGGACGCTGCCTTTGCGGCCGCCGCCTGACGTCAAGGCCACCCACCTGACGCGGGCCAGGGGGCCTACCTGGGGACAACTGAAACCGGCGAGGAGCGCGGCCGCAAGGACCGGCCCGGCTGCAGCGGAAACCCCTGCAACAACACTGCCGGCAGCGGGACTGCCTGTGCCGGGAAGCGCATGGGCCAGGGCAATCAGCGTGAGGACGGCCACGGCATTCAGGACGGCGGCCACCAGCAGCACGGCTCGCTGGCCCCGGCGGTCCGCGAGGGCGCCCAGGACAGGCGCACCGACGGCCGAGCCGATCCCCACCGCTCCGGCCGCTGCGCCGCCAGTGGCATATGAGCCGCTCACGGATGTGACCAGGGTCAGCGTTCCGACAGTCAGCATGGCAAGCGGGAGGCGTGCGAAAAGGCCGAGCGGAATGAAGCCCTTACCGGCCAGCCGCGCCAGCCGGGCGAACCTGCCGCCGAAAGGGGCGGGTCCAGAATCGGCAGGTGCGGTATCCGCGCGAACATTCCGGGTGTGGAAATTTTGGGAGGGGCGCTTGGGCGCTGTGGAAGTCGTCATGTTTCCGGGCTCGTTCAGTCGTGCGCACCGTCCCCCCTCCCGATGCGCGCAACCCGGTGACTATCCGATTGTACTGGACGGGTTGTACCGGACGGGTTGGTACCGGACGGGTTGGTACCGGACGGGTTGGTACCGGACCGGCTGTAAGCCGGTTGCCAGCCTCGGGGCGCGTCAGGCCGCCATGACGGCATCGGAGATGTGGAGGGTGGAACCGTTGCGGCCCTTCACCACCTGCAGTTGGGTGCCGATCCGCTGCTTCATTTCCGCCACGTGGCTGACAAGCCCGACCACGCGCCCGCCATCGCGCAGTCCCTCGAGGGCGTCCATGACCTGCTCAAGGGCCTGCTCGTCGAGGCTGCCGAAGCCCTCGTCCACGAACAACGTCTCAATGTCCACACCGCCCGCCTCGTGCTGCACAACGTCTGCCAGACCCAGCGCGAGCGACAACGAGGCCATGAAGGACTCCCCGCCAGAGAGCGTGGACGTGTCGCGCCGCTGGCCGGTCCACGCATCCACCACTTCGAGTCCCAGCCCGGATTTTGCGCCCCGCGCGGCTTTCGCGTCCGTGTGCTGGAGCGTGTACCGGCCGTCGCTCATGGCGACCAGCCGCTCTGACGCAGCGATTGCCACCTGTTCCAACCGGGCCGCCAGAACATAGCTGTTGAGGCTCATGCGGTAGCTGTTGTCGCCGCCGCCCCGGACGGAGTCCGCCAATGCCGACAGGCGTTCTGCCTTATCACGCGGAGTCCGTCCTGATTCTGCCAGCTCTTCGTAATCTTCCCGCAGACCGCGCATGGCTCTGCACTTCTGCGCTGCCAGCCCGGCGGCGAGCGCAAGGTCTTTCGCCTGTCCGGCTGCCCGTTCGGCCTCGGCCCGCAGACGGTCTGTTTCCCCCGCCTCGGCTGTGATGCCGGCTGCGTGCTCTTCCTCGGCGAGGATCAGCTCCTCACTCGCGAACAGTTCCTCAAGCCGTGCCTGTTCGTCCCTTCCCGCCAGGACTGCCGCTTCCAGGCGCGCAGCGTCCTCCGGGTCCAGCAGGGCCTCATGGGCTGCGGCGGCGGTGCCGAAACCGGCTTCCGGCAGGGCAAGCTCGAGCTGGGCGTGCGCTTCATCCAGGCGGGCAGATGCGAGCTCCCACGTGGTGCGGGCAGAGGCAGCCCGTTCCAGGACGGCAATCGTTTCGTCGATGCCGGCAGAGCGCCGGCGCAGGCTGGGGTACCCGGCCCGCAACGCGGCAAGCGCGGCTTCAAGGGCTGTTGACTGCTGGTCCAGTTCGGCCAGCGTGGATTCCAGCTGCGCGATGCGCGACAGGCACTCGGTTCGTGCCTGCTCCGTGGCGGTGACGTGGTCCTCGAGGCCCTCGTACCGTGCCCTGGCCTCGGCCAGTTGCATCTCCGCGGCCTCCGCTTCAGCTGCCGCTGCCCGGGCAACCTTGGCGGCTGCGGCCGCGTCAGCCGGATCAGTGTCTCCGCCCTGTCCCGCCAGCACGGCAACCTCCTGCCGGGCTGCGGCAAGCTCGGCATCCAAGGCAGCGAGACTCAGCTCTGCGGCATCGCAGGCCTCCCTGGCCCGTTCCTCCTCCTCGGCAAGGCCCCGGACGGAGGCTGCGGCGGGCACAGGTTCCGGATGCTCGGTGCCGCCGCAGACGGGGCACGGTGCCCCGGCTTCCAGACGGGCCGCCAGTTCCGCCGCGGCGTTGGCCAGCCGCTGCTCACGTATGTCGAGCCATCGTTGACGGGACTCCTGGTACGCATCACGGCCCTTGAGGTGCCGCTCCGTGGCGGCTGCACATTTTCCGGCCGCAGCTCCGTAGCGCCGGACCACGTCCACGAGCTCGTCGGCAGCCATCGACTCCTTGGTCCGGAGCACTGCCTCACTTGCCAGCTGGGCCAGTGGCTGCAGCCCGGCGTGGAGCCGGTCCATTTCGGTGCCGAGGGCGGTGAGGGTTTCGGCCTGGTTCTCGGTGGTACGCAGCAGTTCCTGGCGCCGGGCGGTGACGTCTGTGCTCCTCGCAGCCAGCGCTGTGAGCCGGTCTTCGTCGGCCGCGCGCTCGTTCACGACGGCCAGCAGCGCGCGCAGCCGGCCGAGCTCGGCGGCGGTATCGACGTCTGCGGGATCTGTGTGCGCCAGCTCAACGTCCGTGCGGGCCGCCGCCTGAAGGTCGGCTGCAGCGCGTGCCATGGCACTGGCTGACCGCTCCACGGCTGACTCGGCCGCGGCAACGGCTTTGAGCTGCCCCCCGAGGGTTTCTGCTTTTCGGTGCAGGGCAAGCCGGGCAGCATTCCGTTCCAGAACGGGTGCGGCCTCGCTTGCTGCTGATTTTCGGCGCATCGCTGCGGCAAGTTTCAACTGGCGGCTTTCACGGGCCAGTTCGGCCTCGAGCCGGGCGGCGTGCTCGCCGCGGAGGGCCTCGGAGGATTCTGCCGCGGTGCCCAACTCCGCTGCCCGGCACGAGGCGGCATCCTCGAGCCAAACCAGAAGTTCCCGGTCTTTGCCGGCATGCGGAGCATTGTCGAGCTCCAGCCCCAAGGCCTCAGCCTCGGCCCGCGCCCGCTCCACCAAAAGGGCGAGCCTGCCGTTGTGCCCGCTGACTTCCTTGGCGGCTTCGGCAGCCTTCAGGGCCAGTTCACGCTCAACGGCTTCAAACCGTTCCGTTCCAAAGAGCTTCTGCAGAAGGTCCATCCGGTCTGAGGCCTTGGAGCGCAGGAACGCCGCGAAGTCTCCCTGGGGCAGCATGACCACCCGGGTGAACTGCTCCCTGTCCATGCCGAGAATCGCGGCGATCTCACCACCGGCTTCATCGTTTCTGCCGGACTTCTCAATCCATTCCCCGCCGACCCGCTCCCGCAGGAGCGTTTTGGCCTTCTGCGCGGTGAAGCCGTTCCGGCCGCGGGCGCTGGGCTTGTCCCACGCCGGAAAGCGCGAGACCTCGAAGCGCCGGCCCCTGGCTGTGAACTCACAGGTGACGCTGGGTTCTGTCGCCGGCTCGGCGTGGTCGCTGCGGAGTCTCTTGCCGTCCTGCCGCGCCCCGGGCACTGAGCCGTAGAGGGCGTAGCAGATCGCGTCCAGCACGCTGGTCTTCCCGGCACCGGTGGCACCGTTGAGGAGAAACAGCCCGTGGGCGCTGAGCCTGTCAAAATCGATGGTTTCCGTGCCGGCAAAGGGCCCGAAAGCAGAGATTTCCAGCCGGTGGATCCTCATAGCGACACTCCTTGCAGGCGGACAGTTTCCAGCGCCTCGGCCAGCAGGCTCCGCTCGGCGTCGTCGGGCTCACGGCCGCGGACGTGCTCCAGGAACCCGCAGCAGATCGAGAGGTCGTCTTCGGCCTCGGCGAGGCGGCTGCTGTAACTGACTCTGGCCGACGGCGGCGCGCCCTCCGGGTCAAAGCCGAGCACGAGGGTATCCGGGAACCGCGCCCTCAGCCGTTCCATTGCCTGGGCCGGGCGCTGGGCGTCGGTGAGGGTCACCTGGCAGTAGGCGTCCTCGGCCCAGGCATGTTGGCCGGACTCGAGGAGTTCGGAAATGGTTCCCCGGAGGACGGCCAGTTTTCTTGGCGCATCCCAGTGAACCGCCTCCACCGCCGTGATGCCCGATTCGTCAACGTCAATGAGCCAGCCGCCCTTTTGGTGCTGTGCCTCAGAGAAGGAGTAGGCCAACGGAGATCCTGAGTAGCGCACCTCAGGCGACAGCGCCTGCCGTCCGTGCAGATGGCCCAGGGCGGTATAGCTAAAGCCTGCAAAGAGGTCCAGCGGAACGGCACCGACTCCCCCGATGCTGAGATCCCGCTCGCTGTCCGAGCTGATTCCGCCACTGGCGAAGGTGTGCGCCAGCACCACGGAGTGGACGTCCCGCGACCTGCTGCGCCGGGCGATGTCTGCCCGGATGCGGTCCGTGGCCGCGCGGGTGACCTCGAAATGGCTGGCAGTCTCCACGCCGAGATGGTCGGCGACGAGCCGCGGTTCCAACCACGGTATGCCGTAGATCGCCAGCGCGGGGCCCTGCCCATCGTCCGGCCGTCCCCCAAGCGGAAGCAGCAGCGGCGTGTCCATTTCCGCGAGCCGGGTGCGCAGATGCACGCCGCCCCGCTCCATGAGCCGAGAGGCAAAGCCGAGCCTGATGGCGGAGTCATGGTTCCCGCTGGTGAGCACTACCCGGGCTCCGGCGCCGGACATCCGAACCAGGGCGTCGTCCAGCAGGCCGACAACGTCCACTCCGGGCAGCGCGCGGTCGTACACGTCGCCGGCGATGAGGACGATGTCGACGGACAGTTCCTCGACGCGGGCGACCAGCTGGTCGACAAACGCGCGCTGGGCATCGAGCATGCCAACGCCGTGGAAGGACCGGCCAAGGTGCCAGTCGGAAGTGTGCAGTAACCGCATGTTTTTAAGCTATCCGTAGGGACTGACAGTTTTGCCGACCGCGCCTGGGCGCGTCCGAATCCCACGGTGGTGGCTACTGGCGGCCAGGGCCGTCGAAGAAGTCGCGGGCCTCGTCGGGTGCAGGGGCCGGCCTTGCCTCCGGCGAGGCTGAACGGCCGGGCCCCTTACTGTCCGAGGTGTCACTGTCAGAGGTATCACTGTCAGGGGTGTCACTGTCCGATGTGCCGGTGACCGTTTCCTCAGGGGCCTCTTCGCCGCCGTCGGCCCCTTCACTGTCCGCAACGTCAACACCGTCCTCCGTACCCGTTGCAGGCTTGCCGGCCGTGCTGTCGGAGAAGCTCCGGAAAACCAGGCCGCCAATGGCCGCGCCCACCAGCGGGGCAATCCAGAACAGCCACAGCTGCCCCAGCGACCAGCTGTTGCTGAACAGCGCTGACGCGGTGGCCCGTGCGGGGTTGAACGGAGCGTTGCCGATGGCCTGGCCGAACTGCAGGAGCACCGCCAGCGTCAGGCCGACGGCGAACGGTGCCGCCGCCGCGTGGACGTTGCGGCGTGCAGTGGTGCCGAGGAAGACGGCGACCAGCAGTGCGGCACCGAGGACCTCGGCCAGGAGGACACCTGCCAGGGACGCCTGGATGACAGAGTGCTCGCCGAAGCCGGCAGTGACCGTATCGAAGGCTGCCCGGGTGTCCGGGATGGTGGGGATGGTCCGCAGGACGCCGAACAGCGCCAGCGCGCCGGCGGCGGCGCCCGCCAGCTGGGCGCCGACGTAGGCAGCGGCGTGGCCGGCCCTGATCCGCCCCGCGACGAGGTTGGCGAGCGTGATGGCCGGATTGAAGTGCCCGCCGGAAACATGGGCGAAGGCGAGCATCGCGGCCGTCACAGCCAGGCCTGCAGCCAGCGCCGCCGGCAGCGGGTTCGACTGCGGGAGGGTAAACAGCGGCACGCCCAGTCCGGCGACGACCAGGAACAGGGCTCCGAACGCTTCGGCCGCCAGCCGGGAAAGCAGTCCGGGCCGGAAGCCAGGGTCATCCGGGGGCAGCTCGGCATCGGTCGTGGATACGGACACAGGCGTGGTCATGTTCGGAGAATCCTTTGTTTTGTCGGCCGGGAACACCGGCATGTGCCGGGTCAGCCTCTGCAGTCTGCCAGTCGAGTCTGGACGGTTGCTGAATCCGAGCTTAGCGTCCCGCAGCCGGGCCCGTTCGGGAGTGAGGAAGGCCACACAACGGAGGGCCCGGTTTCGGCGGGTCGGATCCATGGCGGTCCCGGCGGGTAAATTTACTTTCATGAGCAATGTTTCCGGCACAGCGGCCGTGCCGTCCCCGAAGTCCCGCATCCACGGCTGCCTGTTGGGCGGCGCCCTTGGAGACTCCCTCGGCTATGCCGTCGAGTTCGACTCCATCGCCGTGATCCGGAGCCGGTTCGGCCGGCAGGGGTTGCAGGACTTCGCAGCGCTCGACGGCGGCAGCCACTTTTCGGACGACACGCAGATGACGCTGTACACGGTGGACGGGCTCGTCGAGGCGCTGGAGTGGGCGAATGCCGGGGTGGGGGCGGATGCGAACGCCTGCGTGTGGCTCGCCTATCTCCGCTGGCTCGATACCCAGGGCATGTCGGCCCCGGATCCGGCTCCCAGGCCGCAGCAGCGCTGGATTGACCGCCAGCCCGTGCTCAGACAGCGCAGGGCCCCCGGCGCTGCCTGCCTCAGCGGGCTGGCGACCGGGGAGATGGGCACGGTGTACCGGCCGGTCAACCCCGATTCCAAGGGCTGCGGAACGGTCATGCGGTCGGCGCCGTTCGGGCTGATCCCGCACATTCCGGCCGAATCCGTCTACAAGCTGAGCTCGGACGCAGCCTCCCTGACGCACGGACACCCGTCGGCCCGCCAGAGCGCCGGGGTCTTCAGCCTTCTGATCCATTCCCTGGTCCAGGGGCAGGGCCTGCTGGAAGCCGCACAGGTAGCCGCTGACCACGTCCGGTCCGATGCGGAAGCGGCGCCGGAACTCCGCGAGCGCCTCGACACCGCAATCCGGCGTGCCGGCGAAGCGGCCGCACCGGGGGCGGGAACGGCGGCACTGCTCGCCCCCGAGGACCTGGTCCGCGAACTCGGCGAGGGCTGGGTGGCGGAGGAGGCACTCGCCGTCGCGCTTTACGCCGTCCTGGCCACAGCGGCAGGTGCCCCAACACCGGCAGGTGGCCAAGCGGCGCCCACTCCGGCGGACCACTTCAGGGCGGCCATTGCCGTGGCCGTCAACCACAGCGGAGACAGCGATTCAACGGGATCGATCGCCGGAAATATCCTCGGCGCCTACTACGGCGAGGCATGCCTCCCGGCGGACTGGCTGGAGGCGCTCGAGGCACCCGACGTGATCCGTGGCATGGCGGACCAGCTGGTGGCTGTTACAACTGCCTGAGGGAAATGTTGTTGCAGGCTTCGCAGACGTCCTCAGGGATCATGCCCCGGCGCTGCAGGAAGCCGAAAATCACGCAGCCGAGGCAGAAACCGGCAAAGGCCTCCAGCGCAGCAGCGGCGATGAGGACGGCGAGCAGCACCCAGGCCGCGGGTGCCAGGCCCGCGAAGAACAGCACCGCCGCCGCAGTGGTGACCGCGGCCCCGATCCCCTGGGCGAACCGCTTGGGCGGTCCGGGAACCAGCTTGGGGCGGCCGAGCCGCGGAGCGAGCACCTTGACTGAGAGCAGCGCCAGCGGGGAGATCCGGGGGCCGAAAAGCACCCGGAGCCAGAAGCCGGCAGCAATGATGGCAAGCCCCCAGCCGGAGCCGGTGAGGAGCGTGGCGGCGGCGAGCAGCACCACGAGTCCGGCCGTGATTCGGGCGGCGTACTCATTGACCGGATTGGGAAAGGCGAACACCGCCCGCCAGTCCACCCCGCCCGTCGCCGTGGCCGGGGAAACGCTGGTCTCTGTTGGTCTGCTCATGGAGCAAGGCTAGGAGCGCAGGGCCGCCGCGGGGAAGCTTTGTTGCGCCACATGAATTCCGGCACCGGCCTGCCCGGTGTGCATGATGCCGGCATCCATCGTGCCGGCATCCATCGTGCCGGCATCCATCGTGCCGGCCGCCCCGCCGACCATCTGCAGGAATTCGCCCTCGGACAGGACCTCGATGGCCTGCCCCCGTTCGTGCAACTCCAGCACGCGTCTGGCCTTGCCGGTGAGCCGTCCGGACCGGAGGTCGCGGGCGTCGAATCCGTCGCCCACCACAAGGACGCTGGTCCGGGCGGTGACCCGGCTTTCCGGCCGGGCCCCCATCTCGGCGGAGCGGATTTTTGCCTCCGGCCGTGGCATGGCCAGCTGTCCGGTGAACACCACTGTCTGGCCGAAGAGCGGGTTGCCGGGTTCGGCGTCCGGATTCGGCGAGGGGTTGTCCCCTTCCTGGGGCCATCCGGTTCGGAAGGGCCGGGCAGGTCCGTCACTGCCGGCGGCGGCGAGGGCCGTGAGAGTCGCCTTGGACAGCTCGTCTGCGGCCGGGTGAAAGGCCTGCTGCTGAGGTAGCGACAGGCCGAGTGACAGGTAAAGCTCCGCAACGCTGTTTGCCCGGTTGCGGGCCGCGATGTCGATCAGGATGCCGGCGCAGGCCCTCGCATCCTCGGCTGCATCGTGGTGGTTGATCAGGGGCACGCCGGCCTCTTCGGCAGCGAAGGGCAGGGAGTTGGAGACCAGTGAGTAGCAGCGCCGGGACAGCATGACGGTGCAGACGTAGTCGTATGCCGGCCCGGGCAATCCGGAGACCTCGAGTCCGGAGCGGATGACGCCCAGGTCGAAGGCGGCGTTGTGCGCGGCGATGATGTCGCCGCCTATGAATGCGCCGATTTCAGCGAAAAGCTCCCCGAAGCGCGGCTGGCCGGCAACCTTTTCGGGCGTGATGCCGTGGATCCGCACGTTGTGGTAGTCGAACGTGTCGTGGTTTTCCGGAGGTCTCATCAGCCAGGACGCTTCCTCGACGATCACACCGCCGCGGACCTTGCTGAGGCCAACGGCGCACGGCGAACCGCGAAAGCCGTTGGCGGTCTCGAAGTCGATCGCCGTAAAGTCCAAACTCACGGGCTCAACTTTAGCGCCGCGGAAGCAGTGGCAAGGTCAAGTACCCTTGGAAGGTGAACTTTAATGCCATCAGCGACTTTGCCGTGCCCATGTTGGGAGGAGCCGGACCGGTCCAGCCGCAGCTGGCTTCGTTCCTTCCCGACTGGCTAAATCCCCAGGTCTTCCTCGCCGACCCTGCCCTGGCCCCATGGGTGGTGTTGCTGGTCTGCGGAATCATCTTCGCCGAAACCGGCCTGCTCATCGGGTTCTTCCTGCCCGGCGACTCCTTGCTGTTCACTGCCGGCCTGCTCGTGGCGACCGACACGATCAAGTTCAACATCTGGCTCTTTGCCGCGCTCATCATCGGGGCGGCAATCATCGGAAACCAGACGGGCTACCTCATCGGCTCCAAGGCAGGCCCGGCGATCTTCAACAAGCCGGATTCGCGGCTGTTCAAACACGAGAACGTTGAAAGCGCCCACAAATTCTTTGAGAAGCACGGCGGCAAGGCCCTGATTCTGGCCCGTTTCGTCCCCATCATCCGCACCTTCGTGCCGGTCATCGTCGGCGTGGCCCAGATGGACAAGCGGAAATTCTTCCTCTTCAACGTGATCGGCGCGTTCCTGTGGGGCGGCGGCGTGACGCTCCTGGGCTACCTGCTGGGCGACAGGATTCCGTGGGTCCGCGAGAACCTGGACATCATCTTCATCGTGATCGTCCTGCTCTCCGTGATTCCGATTGGCATCGAGGTCTTCCGCGGAATGATCGCCAAGCGCCAGGCTGCCAGGTACGGCACGGATGTGGTGGAGGAGTTCATCGAGGAGCACGAGCCCGAAGAGGAACGCAAGACGCCGTAGGTCCTCACACACAACGAACGGCCGTTCCCCGCATAAGCGTTGCTGGCCAGCGACGCCTATGCGGGGAACGGCCGTTTAACCGGACCTAGCCCTGGGCGAGGGCTTCGACTATCGCCGGCAGCAGTGCGCGGAAGGCCTGCCCGCGGTGGCTGATGGCGTTCTTCTCCTCGGGGGTGAGCTCCGCGCAGCTGCGGTCGAGCCCGAGGGGCTGGAGCACCGGGTCATAGCCGAAACCGCCCTCACCGCGCGGTTCGCGCAAAAGGGTGCCTGCGAGCTGGCCGTATTCCACCACCTCGCGTGCCCCGTCCCCGGACGCGGAGCCGGACGCGGAGCCGGATGCCGACGCCGGCACTGCCAGGGCCGCTGCGCACACGAAGGCCGCGCCGCGGTGGGCATCCGGCACATCAGCGAGCTGGGCCAGCAGCAGCCGGAGATTGGCGGCATCGTCGCCGTGCCGCCCGGACCAGCGGGCAGAAAAGATGCCGGGGGCCCCGCCGAGCACGTCCACCGACAGCCCGGAGTCGTCGGCGATCGCCACCAGCCCCGTGGCATCGGCCACGGCCCGGGCCTTGAGCAATGAGTTCTCCGCAAAGGTTACGCCGGTCTCGGCCACGTCAGGGCCCCCGACGGCGGACGCGTCCACCACCTGCGTGTCCACGTCCAGCCCGGGAACCTGCCCGCGCAGCAGCTCGCGCAGTTCCCGGAGCTTCCCCTTGTTGTGCGTGGCCAGGACGAGCCGGGGCGCGCCGGGCTGCCTGCCGGCCGTGTTTTCGTTTACGGTTCCCTTGCCGGTCACGGCGCTTCGGCCAGGGTCTCGCGCTGGATGGCTGCGAGCTGCTCCGTCCCCAGAAGCGCAAGGTCGAGCAGCTTGTTGAGCTCATCCCGGTCGAACGGGGCACCCTCGGCGGTGCCCTGCACCTCGACGAACTTGCCCGAACCCGTCACCACGACGTTCATGTCGGTCTCGGCCCGGACATCCTCGATGTACGGCAGGTCAAGCATCGGAACGCCGTCGATGATGCCAACGGACACGGCGGCGATGGTATCCACAAGCGGCTGGGCGTTGCGGGCGATCATCTTGTTCTCGCGGGCAAAGCGGATCGCTTCGGCGAGGGCCACATAGGCGCCGGTGATGGCGGCAGTCCGCGTCCCGCCGTCGGCCTGGAGGACGTCGCAGTCCAGAACGATGGTGTTTTCGCCGAGTGCCTTAGTGTCGATGATCGAACGCAGCGAGCGTCCGATCAGGCGGGAAATCTCATGGGTGCGGCCGCCGATCTTGCCTTTGACCGACTCGCGGTCGGACCGCGTGTTCGTGGCGCGCGGGAGCATGGCGTACTCGGCCGTGACCCAGCCGCGGCCTTCGCCCTTGAGCCAGCGGGGAACGCCCTCGGTCAGAGAAGCCGTGCACAGCACCCGGGTGTTGCCGAACTCGATCAGGGCGGATCCTTCCGCCTGCTTGGACCAGCCGCGGGTGATGCTGATGGGGCGGAGCTGGTCCGGGGTGCGGCCGTCGGCACGGATGACGGGGGCAGTGGTTGCTTCGGAAGTCATGCCCTTAGCTTATCGATTTATCCACTGGCGGCTGGCGCCCCAAGCCTCAGACGGTGTAGTGAACTCCGGCGACCGCAACCGCGACATCGCCGCCGAAAGCCGGACGTGCCTCGGCCATGACCTTCGTCTGCGATGTCCAGACCGGGATGTGCGTCAGGAGCAGACGGCGGGCGCCGGCCACCGCAGCCGCCTCGCCGGCCCGCTTGCCGGTCAGGTGGACGTCCTTGATGCCGTCGTCGCGGCCCTCTTCGAAGGCCGCCTCGCACAGGAACAGGTCAGCGTCCTTGGCAGCTTCTTCCAGCCCGCGGCACGAATCGGTATCGCCTGAGTAGGTCAGGACGCGCGTCACGGCCGCCCCGGCCGCGTCGGGTTCGGTCGCCTCCACGCGCAGCGCGTAGGCCTCCTCCACGGGATGGTTCACCGTGAAGGGTGTCACCGTGAAGGGCCCCACGGTGACGGACTGGCGCTCGGTCCAGTTGGTGAAGTCGAATTCCTCGTGCATGCCGGGGTCGAGTTCGAGGCCATACGCGGTGGCCATCCTGTCAGCCGTTGCGGCAGGTCCCCAGACCGGGATGCGCCCCCGGTTCCAGCCGCCCGGTTTCCAGCGCACGGCCACGTGCAGTCCGCACAGGTCCATGCAGTGGTCCGGATGCAGGTGCGTCAGGAATATGGCGTCGATGTCCTCGAGGTCCGTGTAGCGCTGGATGGCGCCGAGGGCTCCGCTGCCAAGGTCCATGACGACTTTCCAGGTGCGTTCGCCGTCGTGCGCTGTCAGCAGGTAGCAGGACGCGGGCGAGCCGGGGCCGGGGAAGGATCCGGTGCAGCCGACGATGGTGAGCTTCACAGGGCGGAACCTCCGGAAGAGGAGTTGCCGCCGGCACCCTGTCCCACAAAGTTCGAGATGCGCGGCCGGGCAGCCGCGCCCTGGGCGGCGGCGATCATCTCCGGCGTAATGCGCGCCAGGCTGCCGGTAGGATACTGTGCCGCCACATGGTCGACATGTTTGACGCTGAGGACCTCGGGCCCGAGGAACCTGCGCGCCAGCGCCTCGAACTGGCTGGCGTCGCCCGTGGCGATGAAGCTGTGTTCCGGCGCGGCGGCGGCAGTCCGTTCCAGGCCCCGGCTGGCGAGCGCGCGGTACACGTCCTTGGCCGTTTCCTCGGCGCTGGAGACGAGGGTGACGTCCTCGCCCATGACGTAGGAAATGACCCCGGTCAGCAGGGGGTAGTGGGTGCAGCCCAGCACTACCGTGTCCACTCCCGCAGCCTTCAGCGGCTCGAGGTACTCCCCCGCCACCGCCAGCAGTTCGGGCCCGGTGGTGATGCCCGCCTCCACATAGCTGACGAACGCAGGGCAGGCCACGGAGGTGATGGAAAGGTCCGGGGCCGCAGCAAACGTGTCCTCGTAGGCACGCGAACCCACGGTGGCCGAGGTGCCGATGACGCCGACGCGGCCGGTGCGGGTGGCCGCCACGGCCCGCCTGACGGCCGGCTGGATCACCTCGATCACGGGTATCCCGTAGCGGGCCGTGTACCGCTCGCGGGCGTCCCGGAGGACCGCGGCCGACGCCGAGTTGCAGGCGATGGTGAGCAGCTTGACGCCGGAATCCACCAGTTCATCCATGACACCCAGGGCATTGGCGCGCACCTCGGCGATGGGGAGCGGACCGTAGGGCCCGTGGGCCGTGTCACCGACATAGAGGATCGATTCGTTCGGCAACTGGTCGATGATGGACCGTGCCACAGTGAGTCCGCCGACGCCCGAATCAAAGACCCCGATCGGCAGCGATCCCAGAGTCCCGCCGATGTCCGTTGCGGAATCCGGCGCAGCTCCTGCTGCGGGATCCGTGCTCGATGCTGAAGTCATGATTATTCGAGGATAGGTCTTCCCGGTAGGCGCGGCCATCAAATGTGGTGTCCGCCTCGTGTCGAATTTGTCACATTTGGGAACCCACGCGCACTCCCATACGTGGAGGCCCGGCGGACGGAGTGCCCGGATGTAAAGGCTAGGGCCGGGTTTCCAGGGACTGCAGCATGGCCTGCACGAGTGACTCCTGCAGCCACGTGGTGAAGTTGTAGACGAGGGCCAGGTAGCTCTCCACGTCTTCCGCCTGGGACCAGTCCTGCATCTGGTGGACGTGGTCGGCATCGGCCTCGTCCCGGATGTCGAGCCGTTCGGCCAGGACCAGCCGGACGTCATTCAGGGCAGCGGACCAGTGCCGGGCGTCCGCCGCCGTCAGGACCAGCTCCTCCTTGTCCAGGTCCAGTGCGGCGGCGCGCAGCGCCCCGATCTTGCCTTCCCGCAGGGAACGTTCGGTGAGCTGGCGGAACTCGAGGGAGGCGGCGCCGTCGTCCTTAACAACGTTTGGCAAAAGCCTTCGTAGCGCCCGGTCCGACGGCTCCTTGACGTCCATGTCCAGGCCGATCATGGCGGCGAGCGGATCCTGCTTTCCCCGGTCTTCCGGCTCGAGCATCGAAATGACGTCGTCGAACAGGCTGCGCAGCAGCTCCCGCTCCGTGGGCTCCAGGAATCCCGTGATGCCTTTGAGCCCATATTTGAAAGCCTTAGCCACGTTTTCCCCTGCCCTTGCCCGGGCCGCCGTTCTTGCCGCCCCCGCTGTTTCCTCCGGTGGCCTTCTCGACCGTCGCCCACAGGCCGAAGCCATGCATGGCCACCGCGTGCTGTTCCACCTGTTCCTTGCTGCCGTGGGCAACAATGGACCGGCCCTTCTTGTGGACCTCCATCATGAGCTTGTTCGCTTTGCTTTCCGAATAGCCGAAATAGCTCTGGAAAACGAAGCTGACATAGCTCATGAGATTGACCGGATCATTCCAGATCACGAGGTTCCAGGGGATGTCAGGGGCCGTCAGGGCGTCGGTGGACACCGCTGTTCCGGTATGGGTGCTCTCCTGGGTGTCAGGGCCGAGCGCAACGCTTAAGGTCATCTGTCCATTCTATGGGGAGGCGCACTAGAGTGATTTTGTGAGTACCTCCCCGGGCTGGAACCAGCCACGCACGTCCCTGTTCACGGATCACTACGAGCTGACGATGCTGCAGGCCGCGCTCCATTCGGGCACCGCGCACCGCAAGTCAGTCTTCGAGGCGTTCGCACGCAGGCTGCCCGACGGCCGGCGCTACGGGATCGTGGGCGGCACCGGCCGGCTGCTGGACGGCATCGCGGCCTTCCGCTTTGGCGAGGCTGAACTGGAGTTCCTGGGCCGCACACAGGTGGTCAACCAGAAAACCCTGGACTACCTGGCCGACTTCCGCTTCACCGGGGACATCTGGGGCTATGCGGAAGGCGAGGCCTACTTCCCGAACTCCCCCGTCCTGATCGTCGAATCGACGTTCGCCGAGGCCTGCATCCTGGAGACCTATATCCTCTCTGTGCTGAACCACGACAGCGCCATCGCCTCGGCGGCCTCCCGGATGATCACAGCTGCCGGGAACCGGCCCTGCATCGAGATGGGCTCCCGGCGGACGCAGGAGGAATCAGCCACGGCTGCTGCCCGCGCCGCTGTCATAGCCGGCTTCGACAGCACCTCGAACCTGGAGGCCGGGCTGCGCTACGGGCTCAAGACGGTGGGCACCGCCGCCCACTCGTTCACCCTGCTCCACGACACCGAACGCGACGCGTTCGAGGCGCAGGTCGCCTCCCTCGGGGCGAGCACCTCGCTGCTCGTGGATACGTACGACGTCGAAACCGCCGTCCGTACGGCCGTGGACATCGCCGGGGACAAGTTGGGCGCCGTCAGGCTCGACTCGGGGGACCTGGTGGAACAGGCGCAGTGGGTGCGGCAACTGCTCGATGAGCTGGGCAATGAGAACACCCGCATCGTGGTCACCTCCGACCTCGACGAGTTCGCCATCGCGGCGCTCCAGTCCGCGCCGGTGGACGCCTACGGCGTGGGCACGTCCCTTGTCACCGGCTCCGGTGCACCCACGGCGAGCATGGTGTACAAGCTTGTCAGCCGCACCGATGACGACGGCGACTTCGTGTCCGTCGCCAAAACCGCGAAGAACAAGATCAGCAAGGGCGGGCGCAAATACGCCCTCCGCCGGCTCAACGAGCACGGCACGGCCACCCAGGAACTCATCGGCGTGGGGCACCGCCCTCTCGACGACGGCAACGACCGGCCCCTCCTGCAACAGTTCATCAAGAACGGGGAACTGCTGCCGGGCTGGACCGGTCACGAAGGAGTGCTTCGCGCCCGCCAGCGCCACGCCGACTCAATGGCCGAACTGCCGGCGGTCGTTCACCGCCTGCAGCGCGGCGAGCCGGCCATCCCCACTCTTTACGAGGAAAACTGAGGAGAACTGATGTCACGTGCACTGATCATTGTCGACGTCCAGAACGACTTCTGCGAGGGCGGCGCGCTGCCGGTGGAAGGCGGCGCCGCAGTGGCAGGGGCCATCAGCGAATTCGTTGAAGCGCATCACGGCCAGTTCGACCACATCGTGGCCACGCAGGACTGGCACATCGATCCCGGTGCGCACTTCTCGGAGACCCCCGATTTCAAGGACAGCTGGCCGCCGCACTGCGTCGCGGGAACGCAGGGGGCCGAGCTTCACCCGGACCTCGAGACCGAACACATCCAGGCTTACTTCCACAAGGGGCTGCACACCGCCGCGTACTCCGGCTTTGAAGGCCTGCTCGCCCCCGAGGACGCTGTGCCCACCGGCGACCGGAAGCCTGGTTCCCTGCCCTCACCGGGTGATGCGGACTACGCGCCCGAAGAGGACAACATAGGCCTGGACGACTGGCTCCAAAGCCACGACGTGGAAGACGTCGTGGTGGTGGGCCTCGCCACCGACCATTGCGTCATGGCCACCTCCCTGGATGCGGTGCAGGCGGGCTACTCGGTCACCGTGATCAAACGGCTGACGGCGGGAATCGCCGACGACCTGGACGACACCTACGCCGAACTGGAACTGGGAGGCGTCGACCTCGAGTAGGTGTGCCGGCGCATGAGGGCGCCGTGCGCCGCCAGTAGCCTGGGCACCACAAAATACACAGCAGCAGGCACGACCAGCAGAGTGAGCACGAGCGCACGAAGCACAGGATGCAGGCCCTCAAGCAATGGCGCGGTCACCGTCATGCCAATGGCAACGAGCGGGAAAATCGCCAGCCAGGTAATGAGGGCCCGAATATGGATGGACGTTGGCTGGGGCAGGGCCGCGGCAGCGGGCTGCTTCGCCGCCGTTAGGGCTGCTTCGGGACTGCGGGTGCTCTTCACGGCATCTCCAACTATCTAGTTGCTTTGTCGGTAATGACCCTAGCCAAGATCCCGATACAAGTGCAACTATCTAGTTGGAAACAGCTAGACTTAGCGGATGGCCTGGAATACCGACCGCACCAAAGCACTGCTGCTGACCGCTGCCACCGCGGAGTTCAGCGAAAAGGGGCTGGCCGGTGCGCGAGTCGACCGGATCGCCGCCGCCGCTGGCGTGAACAAGGAGCGGATCTACCAGTACTTCGGCAAAAAGGACGATCTCTTTGACGCCGTGCTTGCTGTCGAACTTGCCCGCGTGATGACAGACGTCCCCATCGAAGGCCGTGGAGCAGCAGCGTTTGGTGATTACGCCGGGCGGCTGTTCGACCGGCACTCTACAGAAGGCTCCCTCCCACGGCTGCTGTTTTGGGAGGGGTTGGAGCGCGGGCGCAACGCCGTGGACCGCGCCGCCCGGGCAGATCATTGCGCTGGGAAGGTGGCCCACGTGATGGAAGTCCTGCCGGGCATTGACCGCACGGACGCCGCTGACCTGATCGTTACCGTGGTGACGCTCTGCGACGGCTGGGTCGTGCTGCCGCAGCTCGACGCGCTACTGGCCGGCAGCGCACCGGGCCGCGCGCCCCGCCGTCGTGCCTTCATTGTGAGGACTGCCACGTTGTTGGCGGAGTCGCTGCTGGCGGAGTTGCCGCAAAATTTTGGCAGCAGGTTACCGGACAGCTAGAAGCTGGTCACGAGGTCACCCAGCACGGCTTCCAAGTGGTTCGGGTCAGTGGCGTCGTAGTAGTGTGCACCGCTGGCCATGGCGATGGCCCGCAGGGATTCCGTGTCGGCGTCGGCACCATAGGCGAGCGTGAACACGAGCACCGGGGTCCTGTGGTGCTGGTGGCTCAGCTGCTCCGTCAGCGACTTGAGGTCACCGGGATGGGTCGTGTCGTTCTTGCCATCGCTCAGGAGCACGATCGTGTTAATTTCGGATTCGTCGTATTCGCTTGCCTGTTCGGCGGCGAACTGCCCCACGGCTTCGTACAGCGGTGTGGCGGCCACCGGCTGCAGGGCATTGAGTTCCGCCAGCAGGTCGCCCTTGTTCGTCCTGAAAGGGGCCACGGGACTGACGAGACCAGGAGTCAGCGGGCCATCCGCCACGTGGGAGAACGCTGCCAGTCCCAGTTTGTCGTCATCGGTGAAGTGCTCCAAGGCACGGGTAACGGCGTTCTTGGCTCCCTGCAAGCGGGTTACGCCCGGGGCAATCTCCTGCCCCATGGAACCGGAGACGTCCAGCAGGAACAGCGCCCGGGCCCTTTTACGGATTTTCGGAAAGCTCTTCTGGACGTTGACCAGGACGTCCGCGCTGGGAAGCGGGACCGGCTGCAGGAACCGCGCGTAGTGGCCGGTGTTGGCGACCGTGGGATCCACCTTGTCCTGAATTGTGCGGTAGCCGGTGGTCTTGACCACTTCCTGGCCCTGCTCCGTCCGGGCGTAGGCCAGGAAGTCATCGGCAGCGAGGCGCTGCTGGCTGCTGACCCAGTCGCCGGAGACGGCCACAGCGGGATTGTCAGCAACCATGACGCCGTCGCTGGGGTAGATGGCCAGCAGCGGCTCCCTTGGTGCGGGGCCCGCCTGCTTAGTGACGCCGTCGTTGCTCGAAATTCCCCGGTTGTAGTCCCATACGGACTTTTCATCGACGATGACGGCCGAGAGGAATTCTGAAACGTCTCCGGCGTCATCCGCCTGCCGGGCGTGCCAGAGGAAGTGCTCAGGTGTGGCCATGTAATGGCTGGTGCTCAGCTCGCCATCCTTGACCTTGGTTATGACGGAGGGCTGGGTCAACTGGTCGCTGTGGATGTCCTTAAGGTTCCCACCGGCCACGCCATAGGACGCCAGCAGGCCCATGAGCCCGGACGTGGAAACTGTAGGACTGGCCTTGCCGAACTTGAATTTGCCCCAGTCCGCGTGGCCAAGGCGTTCCCAGACACCGGGGTCCTTCGACACCGCGAAGACTTCGGCCCAACTCGGTGCCTTGGCGTCCCAGCCGATCGCCTTGGCCATCGAGGCCGGCATGGCCACCACGATCCCGCTCCTCGCCACACTGGCGCCTTCCTGCCGGACGCCGCTCCCAGCGCGGTCCTCGGCCACGCGCAGCCAGGCCGTGGAGTCCGGCAGCCACACGGCAGGCCGTTCGGCGGCAGGAATGGAGGCAAATCCGTCTGCCATCCGGATGGCCGCCACTCCGGATTTTTCCTGGCCCACGTTTACCGAGACGCACTTGCCGTCCACGCTGCGCGGCTTGGCAAGGTAGGCAGCCGCCAGCGACCGGACCATGTCGGCGTTTTCGAGTGATGCCAGGATCCTGAGGGGGATGCAAGGGGCCGCGCCTGTGCTGACGGCAGGGCGGTCCTCCGGAAGGACCGCTTCTGCCTGCGTCCCAGTGGCGGCGGACTGTGATGAGCCGATACCGCCCGGACTGAGGAGGGGCGGCAGGACCAGAGCCGCGGCGATAAGGCCCACGACTACGGCTGCAGCCACAACTGAAGTCCGGATCCAACCGGGGTAGCTTGGCTTGGTGGGGGCACGGCGACGGCCCATATTCGTATCCTTGACATCCAGGGATATGCCGCAGTTGCAACATACCGGCGGAAACTGCTCGCGGCCGCGGTGGCCGCCAAGTGCGCCTAGCCCCCGCCCCGATGCGGATGGCACCTGGATACGCACCTTCGAGGATATACAATGCCGGCCGTTGAGGGTGAATCAAGTCATATGGCGGACATCGTCCCGGATGAGGGCAGTCCGAATACACAGAACTGCTCCCCTACACGGAACTGCTCCCCGGCAGATGGAACTGAATTCACAGTCCAGTCACTGGGGAGCAGTTCAAGGGGCACGTCGCGACACCCCTGCTTTCGGCTCGGCTACTTGCGGCCGACGAACCAGTCCTGAAGCTTCTTGAGCCTGGACTGCAGCTGCTCCTCGTTGGCCTGCGCCACGGGCGGGCCGCCACAGACAGTACGCAGCTTCGTGTGGACCACGCCGTGGGGAGTCCCCGTCCGCGCGGACCAGGCGGCCACGTTTTTGGCAAGCTCGTTCCGCAGGTCCATCAGCATCCGGTGGTCCGGGACTGCCGGCGCCGCCGGAGCCGCCGCGGGTCCCTGGCGCTTTTTCCGGCTCTGCTGCTCGTGCTGGCGCTGGCGCAGCAGCGTCCCCACCTGTTCGGCGTCCAGCAGGCCCGGAATGCCGAGGAAGTCCAGTTCGTCCTCGGACCCGATGTCGCCGCCCGTGCCGAATTCGCCGCCGTCGAACAGGACGCGATCGAAGGACGCCTGGGAATCAAGGGCCTCGAACTTGCCCTTGGTCAGGCTGTCAGAGGCCTTGTCCTCACGGTTGGCCTCGTCCATCAGTGAATCTTCAGGATTGAAGAGGCCGTCACCGTCCTCCTTTTCCGGCCGGTCCAAGGCATGGTCGCGTTCCGCCTCCATGCTGTTGGCCAGGGCCATCAGCTGCGGAACGGAGGGCAGGAACACCGAGGCAGTCTCGCCGCGCTTGCGGGCGCGGACAAAGCGCCCCACCGCCTGGGCGAAGAACAGCGGCGTGGAGGTCGACGTGGCGTACACGCCCACGGAAAGACGGGGAACGTCCACACCTTCGGACACCATGCGCACGGCCACCATCCAGCGCTTTTCGTTCGCCGAGAACTCTTCGATCTTGCTCGATGCCTTGGCGTCGTCCGACAGAATCACGGTGGGCGATTCGCCGGTGATCTTCTTGAGCTGGCCCGCATACGCCCTTGCGTCCTCGTGGTCCGTCGCAATCACCAGGCCGCCTGCATCGGGTACGGAGCGGCGCACTTCGCTGAGGCGCTTGTCCGCTCCGGCCAGGACGGCCGGAATCCACTCCCCGGCGGGGTTCAGGGCAGTGCGCCATGCCTGGGACGTGACATCCTTGGTCACCGCAGCCTCGCCCAGGGAAGCGGCCATTTCCTCGCCGGCGCTGGTGCGCCAGCGCATCTGGCCCGAATATGCCATGAACATGACCGGCCTCACCACGTGGTCGCGCAGCGCGTTGCCGTAGCCGTAGGTGTAGTCCGCCTTGGACCGCCTGATGCCGTCCCGGTCCTCCGCATACTCCACGAACGGAATGGGCGAGGTGTCGGAGCGGAAAGGCGTACCGGTCAGCGACAGGCGCCGGACCGCCGGATCGAAGGCCTCGCGCAGGCCGTCTCCCCAGGAGAGCGCCTCGCCACCGTGGTGGATCTCGTCCAGGATGACCAGTGTGCGTGCAGCCTCGGTCTTGGCACGGTGCAGCAGGGGCTTGCTGGCCACCTGGGCATACGTGACCGCAACCCCGATGAAGCCGCGGCCGTGCTGGCCGTCGGAATTCTTGAAGTTCGGATCGATGGCGATGCCCACGCGTGCGGCAGCGTCAGCCCACTGCCTCTTCAGGTGGTCCGTGGGGGCAACGATGGTGACCCGGTTGACGGTACCGGATTCGATGAGCATGGACGCCACACGGAGGGCAAAGGTGGTCTTGCCAGCGCCGGGGGTCGCCACAGCCAGGAAGTCGCGCGGACCAGTGCTGAAGTAGCGGTCAAGGGCTTCCTGCTGCCAGGCACGGAGCTTCGGGGCGGTTCCCCAGGCTGCACGTTCCGGATAAGCCGGGGGCAGGGTGGGTCCGCCGAAGAGTGTCTCCGTCACTACTTGTTGTTGCCTGAGTCCCCGCCGGACCCCTTGCCGCCGTCATTCCCCGGGCGCAGGCCGTCGTAGACCTCTTTGCACATCGGGCAGACGGGGAACTTCTGCGGGTCACGCCCGGGCGTCCAGACCTTGCCGCACAGCGCGATGACGGGCTCACCGGTCAGCGCGGACTCCATGATTTTTTCCTTGCGGACGTAATGCGAAAAGCGCTCTCGGTCGCCGGGCTCCACTTCCTGGCGCTGTTCCTCGCGCTCAATGGTGGCCGTGGACGATCCGGCTCCGGAGAGCTCACGCATGGGGTCGTTTTCGAGAGGATCCGTCATGCTAGTCATGCCATCCATCTTAGCCCGTCCCGGAACGAGGGCTGCGGACCCCGGACCCGAGCCGCGCAGCGGGGACACGACGGCGGTCGGGGCGTCTACAGGTCCTGCCAGGCCGGCTTGTGGTCGTACGAGTGGCGGTAGTAGTCGGCCAGTTTCAGCGACGACGCCGCAGCCTCGTCAATGAGGATGGACGCGTGCGGGTGCAGCTGAAGGACCGAGGCGGGGCAGACCGCCGCCAGCGGCCCCTCGACGAGATCATGGACCGCCTGGGCTTTCTGTGCCCCGGTGGCCACGAGCACCGCGTGGCGTGATTCGAGGATGGTGCCCAGTCCCTCGGTCAGCACGTGATGGGGCACCTCGCCAAGGCTGCCGAAGAAGCGGGCGTTGTCCCGGCGTGTCTGCTCTATGAGCGTCTTGATGCGCGTCCGGGAAGCCAGCGATGAACCCGGTTCGTTGAAGCCGATGTGCCCGTCGGTTCCCAGTCCGAGCAGCTGCAGGTCCACTCCGCCACTCTCCCGGATGGCGTCCTCGTACGCCCGGCACGCGGCGAGTATGTCCTTCGCGCTGCCGTCCGGGCCATGGACGTTTTCCCGGGGAATGTTGACCCGGCCGGCAAAGTCCCTGCGGATGACTTCCAGGTAAGACTCCGGGTGGCCGGCTTCCAGCCCCACATACTCGTCCAGCAGAAAGCCACTGACCCGGCTGAAGTCCAGCAGGCCACGCTCGTGGCGCGAAGCCAGTTCGTCGTAAACGGGAAGGGGCGACGAACCTGTGGCCAGCCCCAGGACCGCATCGGGCTTGCGGCGCAGCAGCGCCTGGATGGCATCCGCTGCCAGCGAGGCGATCTGTCTGTTGCCGGGAAGGATCACGACCTCCACGGTCCACCGCCTTTCATCTCCAGGTCTTGACCGGACGCGTACGGTCCAGGCCAGCGGTCTCCTGCCAGGTCAACATGCTGCAAAGTCAGCCTCCCGCACACTCAACCTCCTGCATAGTCAAACACGTGCGGAGCTGCACCGGCAGGCCCTTACCTGTTGACTGTCAGCTGCGCCAGCAGCTCGGGTCCGCGGGCGTCCAGCCAGTGTCCGCCGATGCGTACGCCTGCCACGAAGAGAGCCATGCCCAGAAGCGGCCCGACGGCAAGGTTGGCCCAGCCAAAGGCCGGGTCGCCGGTTACGGACTGGGCGATGACCAGGGCGGCCTCCGGAATCGACAGCACCAGCAGGACGCCCATGCCGCAGAACTGAACGGCCAGGGTCTGGCCGACGTTGCCGGGCGGTTTCTTGAAGGGGCTGTCCCCGGGAAGCGGAACGGCTGCCGTATAGCGGGCCGAAACCACCGACGCGAGGCCAAGCCCGCTCAACAGCACTCCAAGGGACAGCCCCAGTATGGCGGGCAGCCATTCCCAGTCGCCGGTCAGGAAGAACGGCCCCACAGCCAGGACCAGCACGGTAGGCAAGGCAAACGTGAGGCAGGCCAGAGCGCGTCCCAGCCGGTCGTGCAGGCCGCGGACTCCCGCGGCGAGGTGCAGGGCGAATGCGGTGTTGTCGTAGGACACATCGGCCGAGATGGACCAGGCCAGCAGGAATGCGGTCAGCGGGCCGACGATCATAATGATGCCGAAGTTGCCCGTCTGGCTTCCCTGGAACGCGAGCACCACTGGCAGGAGCGGAATGGCCACGAGGGATCCGGAGTACCGGGGATCCCGGAACCAATACGTCAGGGAACGGGCCGCAATGGCGCCTGTGGGCGAGGCGGGAAACAGCCCGAACAGCCCCATTCTTCCGCCCGTCCTGCGGTTGCTCCCGGCGTAGGACGGCGTGACCAGGGCCCGCTCCAGCAGGAGTTTCCAGCACCAGGCCATGCCGGCGAGGGTCACCACACCGATGAGGAGCTTCAGGGCCGCATCAACGGGACGCCCCGCCGCAAGGTCCCCGCCCAGTGACCAGGCTGCGCCGAGGGGCGTCCAGGACAGAACCCTCGCAAGTTCGGTGAGAAAGTCCCGGGAGTCCGCAATCCCCTGTGCTATTCCGGCCACGATGGGACCCATCAGAATCAGGGGCACCATGAAGGCCAGTGCGCTGGCATCCTTGAAGCGCCGCGACGCCGCCAGGCTGGCGGTGGCGGTGGTGACCACCTTGGACAAAACAACACAGCTCAGCACGGCAAGGACGGCACCAACGAGGGCTCCGGCAGCCGGGATGAACCCACGCCACCAGGTCCCTACCGTTGCCAGGGCCACCAGTGCCGTAGCCAGCCCGGGAATCCCGATCAGGCCTCCCACAGCAAGGCCTGCCAGCAACTGGGGCATGGGGATGGCCGAGGTTGTGAACCGCGAGGGGTCCAGCGTCATGTCGGCCGCCGCGGCAACCACGGGCACGATCGCCCAGCCGAGCAGGGCCGCCGAGCCGCCCAGCACCACAACGGTCTGGGCGAGCACAGGGTCCTGCTGACGGAGGAGGAGCAGCGCAGCGACACACATGCCCACGGTCCCCAGAGCGTACAGCCCGCCGATTGCCAGGCCGAAGAGCTGCAATGGACTCCGCCGCAGCCCGTTCCGCAGCAGGGTGAGTTTCAGTCTCAGAAGGTGCGCAACCACTCGAGCCCCCCTGTCTGGACCTTGCCGCCCACCAGTTGGACGAACCGCTCCTCCAGGCTGAGGCCGCCGCGGACGTCAGCCACCGTCCCGGCGGCCAGGAGCCGTCCTGCGGCAACGACGGCAACGTGGTCACACATCCTCTGCACCAGATCCATGACGTGGCTGGAGACGATCACGGTTCCTCCGGTGGCGACGTATCGCTCCAGGATGTCCCGGATGTTTGCTGCGGAGACCGGGTCAACAGATTCAAAAGGCTCGTCCAGGACCAGCACTTTGGGTGCATGGATCAGGGCTGAGGCGAGGGCTATTTTCTTGGTCATGCCGGCCGAGTAGTCCACCACGAGCGTTCCGGCGTCCCCGCCAAGGTCCAGCGCGGTCAGCAGTTCCCCGACGCGGGCCGAGACCACGGCCTTGTCCATGCCGCGGAGCAGCCCCGCGTACGTGACGAGCTGTTCGCCCGTGAGCCTGTCGAAGAGCCTGATCCCGTCCGGCAGGATGCCCATCAGCTTTTTGGCTTCCAGCGGCCGGGCCCAGACGTCCACGCCGTGGACCACCGCCGTGCCGAAGTCGGGCCGCAGCAGCCCGGTGGCCATGGACAGCGTGGTGGTCTTGCCTGCGCCGTTCGGGCCGACAATTCCGAAGAAGGAACCGGCAGGAACCTCCAGGCTGATACCGTCGACGGCGATCTTGCTGCCGAAGCGCTTGGCAAGTTCCCTGATGGACAGGGCTGCGGAGGGAACACTCATGAACTCACCCTATCCGCGCCGCGTCCGCAGGGGGATCCCCCTCAGGGAGTAAAGCGCCGCGGGCGGTGGGTCCGTCTCAGGGAGGAGGCCCGCGCGCAGCTGCGGGCGGTCAAAAGGTGCGCCGGGGCACCGCCCGCACGTACTGGGGTGCCCACTTCAGGTCATGACCAAGCTCGAAGGCGGCCCGCAGCCACCAGTGCGGATCCCGCAGCGCCGCCCTGGCGATGAAGACGCCGTCGGCCTGTCCGGTGGCAACGACATGCTCCGCCTGCCCGGGCGACGTCAGCAGCCCGACGGTGCCCGTTGCAATGCCCGTTTCGCGGCGGATGCGGGCGGCGAAGCCGGTCTGGTATCCCGGCCCCGGCTGGATCTGCTGGTGCGCTACGGCGCCGCCGCTCGAAACATCGATGAGGTCCACGCCGCGTTCTGCGGCCTGGACGGCAAGGTGCACGGAGTCCTCGACGACGACTCCCCCGTCGGCCCAGTCCGTGGCCGAAATCCTCAGGAGCAGCGGCATGGAGTCTGGGATCACGGCACGCACGGCGTCGACGACGGCAAGTGTCAGCCTGTTCCTGCCTGCGGCATCCCCGCCCCAGGCGTCGGTGCGGTCGTTCACGAGCGGACTTTGGAACTGGTGCAGCAGGTAACCGTGGGCGCCATGGAGCTCAATGGTGTCGAACCCTGCATCGACGGCCCTCGTGGCGGCTGCCGCGAAATCAGCGATGACGCCCCGGATGTCTTCCTCCGTCATGGCCGCAGGGGGAGCATAGCCGTCAAAGGCCGCGGTACCGGGCCCCACGGTTTCCCAGCCGCCGGCGGAAGCGGGGACGGACCCCTTCTCCGCGGAGAACGGCCAGTAGGCGGAGGCTTTTCTGCCTGCGTGGGCGAGCTGGGCCCCGATCTTGGCGTCCGCGGCGCCGTGGCGGTGCACGAAGTTCACGATCCGCTCCCAGCCGGCTGCCTGCTCAGCGTTGTACAGACCGGCGTCACGCGGGCTGATCCGCCCGCCGGCGTTGACAGCCGCGGCCTCGGTGAGGATCAGGGCCGCTCCCCCGGCGGCGAAGGAGCCCAGGTGCATGAGGTGCCAGTCGTTGGGCACGCCCGGCGCGGCTTCGGGGTCGCAGCTGTACTGGCACATGGGCGAAACCCAGCCCCGGTGCTGCAACTGGAGCGAGCGGAGGGACAGCGGCCTGAAGAGGGCCGGAACTGTCACTAGAACAGCACTCGGGCCAGCGCCTGACGGGCTTTCGCGACGCGCGGGTCAGTGCTTCCAACGACGTCGAACAGCTCCAGCAGCCGTACGCGGGCTGCCTCACGCTCCGGTCCGAAGTTCCTGCCGATGAATGCCACCACGCGGTTCAGGGCATCCTCCACGTGTCCGCCGGCAACGTCGAGGTCTGCGACCCCGAGCTGGGCATCCAGGTTGTCGGGTTCCTCGGCCGCACGCTGCCGGATCGCCTCGCCGTCGGGGCCGGACAGCTTCTGGAGCCGGTCCATGAGTTCAACCTGCGCCAGGCCTGCCTTGGCCTCGGCGTCGGCCGGCATTTCCGTGAGGGCCTGCCGGTAGGCCGCCGCGGCTGCGGTGTAGTCCCCTGCCTCGATGGCATCGAACGCAGCCTGATGCAGCGGCGGGACCGGTGCGGGGGCGGGCTCGGCCGTGGCAGCCCCGCCGACGTTTCCGGACACGCCATTGGCTGCGGCGACCTTAAGCAGTTCGTCCAGCAGTGTGCGGATCTGCTGCTCGTCCGCCCCGCCCTGGAACAGCGGGACGGGCTGGCCCTTGAGTACCGCCACCGCCGTGGGCACAGCCTGCACCTGGAACGCCTGGGCAAGCTGGGGAAAGGCGTCGATGTCCGCCGCGCCGAGCACCAGCCGGCCGGCATAGCTCTGGACGATCCGCTCCAGTGCATCAAGCACGCCCGCCGATTCAGGCGAGTACGCGGCCCAGAGTGCGAACACCACGGGCACCTGCGTCGAAAGCTCCACGAGGTCCTGGAAGTTGGCCTCGGTGACGTCGACCCGGAGCGCCGGCGCCTCGGAGCCGGCAGCGCCTGGCGCGCCGGCCGGGGCCGCTCCCGCCGGGCCGCTCCCGGCGGCGCTGCCAGCCGAGGGGGTGCCTGCGGCGGGAGCCGCTGGCGGCGTTTGGCGCTGCTTGAGTGCGGACAGATCGACGGCGCCGCGAAGATTGAGCTGGCTGTCGGCGGCTGAAGGGACAGGACGGGAAGCTGGCGAACTCATAGCTTCCACTCTAGCCACTCCCGGCGCCGCAGGAAGCACCGTTAACGCAGCACTGTTAATGCAGAGAGCACCGTTGGTTAACGAACAGAGCACCGTTGCCGTGGGCCACGGCAACGGTGCTCTGTTAATACAGAGAGTTCTGCGTTTACTTGAAGCTGGCTCCGACGAGTCCGCGCGTGGCGGCCACGAGCTTCATCGGGTCCTTCGATCCTGTCGGCGGAACGTAGACAGCCACGGATTCAGCGAAGTTCAGCACCATGCCGGAGGTGGTTTCCTTGCCCCCGGCGAGGACTGCGGCGTCGTTTCCGATGGTGAGCTTGTCACCTTCAGCCTTGGGCGTGCCGTCGAAATTGAAGGTGAGGCGGCCGAGCACCAAGGCTCCGCCATCCGCGGTGCGGAAGACCACGGTGCCGTCCGGGACGACCTTGTGGGTGAAGGCGAACTCACCGTTCACGCCCGACTTCACGACGTCGGCCTGGTAGGACAGCGTGTCCGCGATGTACGGCGAGGACTCGCCCTCAACCAGCTTGCTCTTGAAGGTGGAGTTGGCGTTGGTCAGGCGGTCAGCAAGACCGGAGAGTGCTTCCTGCCCGCTGTACAGCAGACCGGACTTGTCTCCGGGGGCCAGTGACTCGGTGCCGTTCCGGGCAATCGACGGGAACGTGGTGCCGGGTTGGAGCGGGCTGGTGCCCATCAGCTTGTAGTTGTCGCGCGGGGACTTCTGGACCAGGGTCAGCAGCTGGGGCACCACATTGCCCTCACCCTGCGTAACGGCCAGCACCTGGCGCGGCCAGGCGCGCTTGCTGGTCACCACGGTGGTCAGCAGCTTGGTCGAGCGGACCGGCATCCGTGCATCGTAGGAAGCCACGCGGGAACGGATCTTGTAGTTCTGCGTGCGTACCTCGAGCTCTGTCCCGGCAACGCGGGCGGCGAGCTTCTTGGAGTCCTTTGCTGCGTCGCCGGCGTCAGTGGCACTCGCCACCTGCTCCAGGATCCGGCGGAACTGGGCGTCCAGAAGCACGGGTGCGCCGCCGGCATCGCCGGAGGGGGCCGCCGTCGAGGATGCCCCCTGCGTCGCAGCGGGCTCCGGCGTCTGGCTGGCCTGGGCGGCAGCGCCCGTACCGGCGAGCAGCGCGGCGGTGGATGCGGCCACAATGAGGCTCAGGCGCGAGGAGGAGGACCCGGCCGCGGCCTTGGCGCGCTTGGCGAACAGGTTGCCCGGACCGGCAGCGGAGCCGCCCTGCCCGGGGGTTCCGCGGTTGCTGCCCCTGGGCTTGAGCACCAGGAGCGCACCACCGGCGAGCATGAGGAGTACGCCGATCACCATGAACGGCACAGCCCACGGAGTGGAGGTGTCGTTGGGGAAGGTCATTGAAATCGACGACGGCGCGGGCTTCTTGCCGTCGCTGGCCAGCAGGAGTGACCACTCGCCGTCGGCAGGTGGCGACCACGTGTAGTCCAGTTCGCCGCTGGCGTTTTCGCTGGAAACCCACAGATCCGATCCGGCCGGCGACGGGGCCGCTGCTTCGCCGTCGGTGCGCTCCACCTGCAGCGACTTCTTGTCCTCGGAGAGCCCGGTGACCGTGTTGTGCGCCGTCTTGCCCACCCAGGCGGTGACGTCGTCAGGACGGCCTGCGGCGAGGAGGAAGTTGCCCTCACCCTTGACCTTGATGGTCACCGTTCCGCCTTCGAGGGTGCGGAGCTTCTGGTCGATAACGGTCAGCGGCGCGGCTTCGGCATCGGCGGGTGCGGTGGCCGTCACCGTCTCGGCGGGGGCCCACACCGTCTTCTGTCCGATGCCGGCGAGCAGTGTCAGGAGGCCGAGCAGCACGAGTGCAACTGCAGTCTTGAAACGCAAAGGAGTCCTATCATCAGCGGGGGTTTGCCTTCAATAGTAACCGTTTTGTTACCAATCCTTCAGTTCGGGTCGCCTGACCCTTCCCGGGACACTCCACTGGAACAGTGCACATCCGGCTATTCACAAGGCTGCTGATAGTGTTTGCGATGATCATCACATGCGGCCCGCAGCCGCGGCGCCATGGACGGAAAAGGCATCAAAAGCAGTGACTGAACACACGGATCCGTCGATGCACGGCCCGGAAAACCTGCCCCACGCCGGCTCCTCCAATGACGCTCCAGCCGCGAAGCACGCTCCGCATGAACACGGCAAGCCGCAACGGACCATGGCACGCCGCCCCGCCGCGATTGGAGCCATGCTGAAGCGGCTGCGGCAGCCCATCCCCGGCGCGCAGCCGAGGCTCAGGTTCGAGATGCCGCCCGAACAGCTGGACACACTCGAAGCCGAACCGTCGGAGGCCGGCGACACCGCCCGGTTCGGCGCCCCCGGCCCCCGGATTTCTGCCCAGCATCCGCTGTACCTCGGCTTCATGGGCACGGTCGGCGTCGGCCTTGCCCTCCTGGTGTACTGGATCGGTTCCAACACCACGCAGCTTCTGCTGTGGATCGTCGCAGCCCTGTTCATAGCGCTGGGCCTCGATCCGGTCGTGCGCTGGCTTGAAAGCCGCAGAATTCCGAGACCTGCCGGGATCCTGGTGTCCGTCTCGGTACTGGTCGCCGCGGTGGTGGGCTTTTTCGCCACCCTCATTCCCACCATCGTGGAACAGGTCACCGAACTCGTCAGGCTGGCCCCGGTGTGGGTCCGGGACTTCATCGATTCGGAGTTCTTTCGGACGGTGGACAGCCAATTCGGCGTGCGCGACCGTATTGCCGAGGAACTGGATAAATTCGTCAACAACCCGGCGGCCATGGGCGGCATCTTCGGCGGCGTAGTGGGGTTCGGCTCCACCGTGGCTAACAGCCTTTTCGGAACCCTGATCGTGCTGGTGCTCAGCCTCTATTTCCTGGCAGCCCTGCCGGCCATGAAGAAGTGGGGGTACCGGCTCGCCCCGCGGTCCCGGCGCGACAGGGTGGAAGCGCTCTCCGAGGAAATCACCCGCTCGGTGGGCAACTACGTGATCGGACAGGCCGTGGTGGCCCTCCTGAACGCCACGTTCGCCTTCATCCTCATGTCCGTCATCGGGGTGCCGTTCGCTGTGCTGCTGGCTTTCGTCGTGGCCCTGCTGGCATTCATTCCCCTGGTCGGCGGGCTGATTGCCGGTGTGCTGGTCATCCTGATCACCCTCACACTGGGCTGGCAGTCGGCCCTTGCCTATGCCATTTGCTACTTCGCCTACCTGCAGTTCGAGGCGTACTTCATCTCGCCGCGCATCATGCAGAAGGCCGTCGCGGTGCCGGGCGCCGTCGCCGTGATCTCGGTGATCGCCGGAGGCAGCCTCCTGGGCGTCCTCGGGGCCCTGATTGCGATCCCCACGGCCGCCGCCGTCCTGCTCCTCGTCAAGGAGATCTACATCGTCCGCCAGGACAAGCACTAGACAAGCACCAGGCCGCCAGGACAAGCACCAGGCGCCAGGATAAAAACCGGGCCGCTAGGCGGTCGCCGTGGCCGTGGGTCCGCTCCACTCCTGGGCGAGGCCATCGGCACCCGAACCGGCGCGCGTGACGTCATCAACGATCTCGTTGAGCACCCGGGCAGCCTGCTTCTCCCCCACCCAAAGGTGCTTGGCGCCGTCGACCCCCACGACCCTGGCCTGCGGCACGAGGCTGAAGCGGGCGGCCGCGGCGTCCGGCCGGAGGTAATCGTCGTGTTCGGGCACGAGGACAGTCAGTGGCTTGCCGGATTCCGCCCACTGCCGCAGGTGCGCGTCCGTGGCACGGTGCAGCGGCGGGGACAGCAGAATCGCGCCTTCCACCTTTGAGGCCACGGGTTCAGCGGCGCCGTACATGAGGGCGAGCTCCGTGCCGAAGGACCACCCCACGAGCCAGCGGTTCGGCAGGCCCCTCTCGACTGCGAAGCGGACCGCGGCTTCAACGTCATACCGTTCGCCGATGCCTTCTTCGAATTGCCCGTCGCTGGTGCCCCGGGGCGACGAGGTTCCGCGGGTGTTGAAACGCAGCACCGCCACGCCTGCGAGTGCCGGCAACCGATAGGACGCCTTCCTGTAGACGTGGGAGTCCATAAAGCCGCCGTGCGTGGGCAACGGGTGAAGCGTGATCAGCGTGGCGCTGATCTCCCCCGACTCGGGCAGGGCAAGCTCGCCAACGAGCGTGCGGCCGTCTTCGGTGTGGATCTCGATGTTCTCGCGGCGGGCGGGCAGCACCGTGGAAGCGCGGATGGCGGTGGCTTCTGCCGGCTGGCTGAAAACGTACGACGACGGGTCAAAAGTCATGCGTAACAGCTTAGCTTCCGCTACCGGTACCGAAAGTTCCGCGACGTCCAGCAGTTGGTGTGCCAGTGCCGGCGCTCGGCGAGGCCGGCCGCTGCCCCGAATATATGGTCGTCGGCCCACACGACGAGGTGGGCGATCCCCGGCAGCACGGCAGTGGAGCACCCCGGGCAGATGTAGGCCTTTTCTGCCTTGCGGGCAGTCATCGTACGCACCATCCAGACGCCATCCGGTGCGTTCTCCCGCCGGGCGATCCCGGCGCGCGCCCGCTCAAGGTCTAGCTCGGGAACCGGCCCGGAACCGTGCTTGCCTCCGGCCGCGGGCTTCCGGGACCCGGAGCGCTCTGCGGAGGAACGCCCTGCGGAGGAGCGCCCTGCTGAGGAACGGCGGGGACGGTTCGAACGCGGCATGCTTCCATTCTGCCCCAGCCAGAACCGTGTCCTTACCTGCCTTGCCCTCCGCACGGGGGCTGCGCGGCCTCCCCGCGGAAATCGGGCTGCCCGGCTGACGCGGTAGTGTGTACGGCGTGCGTCTAGTCATAGCCCGTTGCTCTGTTGATTACGTTGGCCGCCTCAAAGCCCATCTGCCCCTCGCCACGAGGCTGCTCCTGGTGAAAGCCGACGGCTCTGTGCTGGTCCATTCTGACGGCGGCTCCTACAAGCCGCTGAACTGGATGAGCCCGCCCGCTTCCCTGCGCGTCTCCTCACCGGATGAGACGGATGTTGAGGTGGGCGTCATCGAACAGTGGACCGTGCAGTCCGCCAAGACTGACGACAGGCTGATCATCAACATCCATGAACAGCTTCACGACACGTCACATGAGCTCGGCCAGGATCCGGGGCTCATCAAGGATGGCGTCGAGGCCGACCTGCAGCGGCTGCTTGCCGAACAGATCGAAACGCTGGGGTCGGGGTTCTCGCTCATTCGCCGCGAGTACTTCACGGCGATCGGCCCCGTGGACATCCTGGCCCGCGACGCTGACGGCGCCACCGTGGCCATTGAGCTCAAGCGCCGCGGCGACATCGACGGCGTGGAACAACTGACCAGGTACCTCGAACTGCTGAACCGGGATCCCCTGCTGGCTCCGGTCCGCGGGATCTTTGCCGCGCAGCAGATCAAGCCGCAGGCCCGCGTCCTCGCGGCCGATCGCGGCATCGACTGCATCACCCTGGACTATGACGCCATGCGCGGTGTGGACGACATCGAGTCACGGCTTTTCTGACCCCTGAGTTCGGCAGTGGCGAACCCGGGCACGCGTTTACTTTCGTTTCACCCGAAATTTATCGGATTCTGTGTTTTGCCCGTTGACCAGACCGTGCTGTCATGAAATTCTTAGACCAGTCTTTGTGTAGGTGTTTTTCATGCTCGCAAGACCAAGTTGCGAGCGCGAAGCTCCTGCAATGCTTTCCGGCCCAGCCGGAGCTGCAAGCCAGGATTCTTCTCGCAGAGTGACCAAGACCAGTACGAAGTGTGCTGGCCTTAAATTAGTTCCATAATGAGGAGAAATAAATGGCACAGGGAACCGTCAAGTGGTTCAACGCTGAAAAGGGCTTCGGCTTCATCACCCCGGACGACTCCGATGGCGATGTCTTCGTTCACTACTCTGAGATCCAGACGGGCGGCTTCAAGACCCTCGACGAGAACCAGCGCGTTCAGTTCGAGATCGGTCAGGGCGCCAAGGGCCCCCAGGCCACCGGTGTAACGCTGGTCTAATAGCAGCATCTGCTAATAATGATCCCCGGTATTCAATACCGGGGATCATTTTTGTTGCGTTGCTTTGCAATTGCAGGTCATTGAAATTTCTAACGCACGAGCGTCCTCAGCAGACGCGCGCTTTGCTGAATGGAAAGTCCCGGCAGATATGCGCGGCTCAGGGCGCGGCCGATGGCGGGCAACTGCAGCGGGTCCTGGTAGTACAGATAGAGGGTTCTGTACTCGGGCTTGAAACGTGACTTGAACGTCGCCAGAGACCTGAATCCATAGATCGGTTCGAGTGCCCGCCCCACGACGTCAAGGATGCCGGCCAGCACTTCAGTCTCCTGAGCCCGTCCGCCGCCGCCCGCGGGAACAGCAGGGTCCTGGGCCAGAGGCGAACCGGAGAGCGAGATGACCTCGACTGTTTTCCGTAATTCCAGGACGGCGGATGCAATCAGGAACTCCATCACGCCGGGGAAGCCTTCGCCGCGCCGCCGCATGAAGTCCAGCGTCCAGCTCACCACGTGCCCGCCTTCGTACGCCGGCAGCCAGCTCGTCACGCCGTGCACCAGTCCCTGCCCGTCGACGGCGAGGCAGCACAACACGTCCTCGTCCATCAGCTCGTCGACGCCGCCCAGGGTGAACCCCATCTCCGGAACGGTTTTCTGTGCTGCCCACTCCTCGGAAACTTCACTTAGCTGGGTCCGCAGGGACTGTGGGAGGCTGCTGTAGTTGCCCCATCTCGCGTTCACCCCGAGTTTCTTGGCACGGTTGAGCGCAGTGCGGACGTTTTGCCATTCCTTGCCTTTGAACTCCAGTTCGCGCACCGAGAGCCTCGTCTCCTGGGCTACCGAAACCCGGGAGAAACCACGGTCGCTCAGCATTGGCCATAATCCGTCGGTGCAGGAATAGAAGCACGGGATCAAGGCATGGTCGGCGCAGAAGCGCAGAAAGCCTTCAGCAGCCGCCTCACGCCGGAAAGGGTCGCCGAAGGGTCCTCCAAGGGTCAAGGCGACACTGCCGTGCTGTTGGTACGCGATCCCGGCACCTCCGCCCGGCAGAAACCAGTACTTGTTGGGTTCCCACAGGGCCATCCACGAGAGGGAATCGCCGCCTTGCCTCACCAGTTCCCGCGCCGCCTCCCGGTCGTCCGCCCCCGCGTCGGAGTGATCATGGCTCCCCAGCAGCACCATCCAGACGCCTGCGAGTGCAACAATCCAGAAGATGACTCCCGAATAGGCAAACAGGACGGTTTCCAAGGCACTGTGGTTCTCGAAAACCCGCCGGTAGAGTCCGGGCAAGGGTACCGGAAGGTATTGCCGTGCCAGTTCGCCGGCCAGGACCAGCAGCCCTCCGTCCCTCCGCGGGCCACCGGCGGCGTACCAGGACGCGCTATACAGCGAGGCCAGTGCCAGCCAGGTTCCCCCGACCGTAAACGCCAGCGCCCTCAGGGCTCGGGATGAGGTTTGGATGCGGAAGTGACGGCGGTACGCCAGCAGCAGCACCACCAGAAGTACCGGCACAGCGACCAGCGGCAGAACGTGCACGAACTTTGATTCCAGCGCCGAGGTGTCCTGGGGGGATACGGAACCGGCCATCTGGGCGAAGAGCGCCAGGTACACAGCGGAGAGGGCGGCCACGCTCAGCTGGACGACTATGGCAATCCACAGCGCCAGTTTCCGGCCGCGGCGCATCCCGTCGGCGCAGATCAGCAGCAGGATCACCGGTACGACGGCGAGAGCCAGGCCCAGTGGTCCCCCGAGCCCCTGCCTGTCCAGTTCCAGGCAGCCTGCGTCCAGTGTGCCGCCGCAGTTCTCCTCAAGCTGGCTCAGGGTGGGCAGCGGGTTGAGGACAACGTTGCGCAGCAGGGCAAGCGGACCGGCGGGACTCTGTGCAGCGGCGGTGAGCATTGGCCCGATGGCGAAAATGGCGACCGTCAGGGCGAGGAGGTTGCGGGTTTCGCGCCCGGTGGAACGGTGCCGGTGCAGAACTCCCTGGTCACTCTGGATCCACCATCCTGCGGCCAGCCCCAGCAGTGCCCCGAGCAGCCCCACCACGGCTTCGGGGTGTCCCACGTAGAGCACCAGCAGCAGCGCGCTGGACAGCACTGCAGTGCGCAGCCGCCGCTGCCACAGCGCCGGGAACAGGCCGCTGGCTGCGAGGGAGGCGGCGAGGACAGCGGCGTACGGCCCCATCAGCAGTGCATTCGCCATGGACCCGAGCCACGGGTCACCGGCCTGCTCGGCAACCTGGGTGATCAGGAGGAAGAGTGTCACCGAGGCGAACTGTCCTCCGAAATAAAAGACGGCCGTGCGCACCGGGCCGAGCTTCCTCTCGGCAAACCCCAGCAAAAGCAGGATCATGAGCCCGGCGGCCAGGTAAGCCGCGGGATTGCTGGCGAAGAACATGGAGGTGAACAGCGACCACCAGCGCCCGGCTTTGATGCCCTCAGCATTGACGGCCGCGAAATCAAGCATTGATTCGGGCGGCCCCGCCAAAAAGCTGCCGGTGACAGCACCGGCCGCGACGAAAGCCGTCAGCACGGCAAGAGTCAGTGGTGTGGTCCTAAAGTGCTGCAGGCACACCTTCGCAGCCTGCCGGAGCACCTTGGTGAGAGTGTCACCGGCGCCGGCTTGGGATACTGCCGTCAAGGCGCGATGCCCCAGCGCGGGGCGAAGAAATCGAGCGCATCCTGCATGCCCCTGGACACGGTTTCCCAGGAGTGGCCGGAGTTGGCGATGCGGCGGACTTCAACCTCGAATCCTGCTTCGCGGGCGGCAGCCGAGAGCACGTCCATGTAGCCCGTAAACTCGGGGTCGGCGTCTCCGGCAGCAAAGTACACCGCGCTGCCTTCGAAGGTGTGCTGTTTCATCAGATACAGAGGGGTCTGCGCTTCGAAGGCCTTCGTGTCACCGCCGAAAGAAGCCTCCACTGTCTTCTCCCGTTCCTTGGCCAGCGCTGGTTCCTGTTCACTGGCAAAAGCGAGGATGGAACTGTAGAGCTCCGGATGCCTGGTGCCCAGTTGCATGGCGCACGTGCCACCGAACGAAAACCCTCCGACGCCCCAGTTTCTGCGCTCCGCACCGACGTCGAGCGTCTCACTGATCCAGCGGGGAACATCGACGGACAAGTACGTGTCCGCCTTGGCGATACGGCTGTCCATGCAGAGCGAGTTCCCGGAAGAAGAACCGTTGGGATCCACCACCACCACGACCGGGGCGACTCCATTGTGCTTGGCGGAGAACCTGTCCATGTGGCTGCGCAGGGCTCCCCCGGTCAGCCAGTCGGCCGGCCCGCCGGGCTGCCCTGAAAACAGCACCAACACTGGAAGTACGGGCCGTTCCGGGCTCTGGTACGCGGGCGGCAGGTAGATATAGGCCTCGCGGGCGTCGAAACCCGAACTCGTGCCCGGAATGTCGGCTTTCCGAAGCACCCCTTCGGAGGGCAGGCCTTCGGGCCTCACCCATTCTGCGAGCTGTACCGGCACGGCCCCTCCGGCCTGGCGGGTCAGCCCGGCCTCGAGCGGAGGAATGCGGGCAACGGCTGTGCCCAGAAGGTCCCCCACCGTGCGGTTCAGCCCGAAGTAGGCATTCATTTGCACCGAGGACAGCAGGACGACCCCCAGCATGGCTGCCGTGGCGGCGGCCCTGCCTTTCCAGCCGGCACGGGCGAGCCTTGTGGTCCAGAGCAGCACGCCGGCTACTGCCGGGACGGACCACCCGAGCACCTCGCGCGGGAGCTCTTCGGGGAACGTGGAGAAAACGTAAATCAGCAGCCAGTGAACGGCTGCCACAAGGAGGGCGGCCGAGGCCACGGCAAGAACGGGCACCAGGGGCCAGCGTCTGCCGCGGCGCCAGAGCAGGTGAACCGCACCAGCGGCTCCCACAGCCCAAGCGGCCCAAAAAAAGGGCCCGTCCACGAGCCGGATATCGGCAAGGGCGTCCATGCCGGTTAGCGCCAGGTGCCGATGCCAATAACCGGGCCGGCCTCCAGCCAGGAGGAAAGCCCGGTATACGCGTCAAACTTCATCGCGAGCAATACGTCCTGACCCTCGTACTTGAGTTCGACGATCACGACATCCGGCTGTACCTTGACCAGCTCGGCTTCGGTCGGCTGCCGCCGTCCCACGAGCTCCAGCGAACTGCGCGTGAAGCGGTGCTTGGGCCGCACGCTGAGCGAGAGCAGCCTGAACCACTCCAGCTCCGTGTCCTGATAACGACAAACCCCCATCTGCCAGCTCTTTCGAGCCGTGCAAATGGAGGCGTCAACCGTGCCCAGGGCGCGCCGCAGGTTGTAGCGGCGCACCCCCAAAAGGCACAGTGTAAAAATCAGCAACCCAAACGCGGCTGCTATGGCGATGAACGGAAAACCAGTAACGTCCATCAAGGTCGTGCTAGCGGATCCCCGCAGTGGCCGCGTCGCCCAGCTGGGCGTTGTCAGCAACAATAACCACCCGGTTGTTGTCGACGGAGAAGAATCCCCCGTCAACAACTACAGCGATACGGTCACCGGAAACCGGCTCGATTGCCATTTCACCTTCGGCCAGAATCGCCAGCAGGGGCGAGTGGCCGGGCAGGATTCCGATTTCACCATCGCTGGTGCGGGCCTTGACCATCTTGGCCGCTCCGGACCACACGAAGTGGTCCGCTGCGACAATCTCAACCTCAAGCTCAGCCATATTACTTGGTCTGTTCCTGGATCTTGGCCCACTGGCGCTCAACGTCATCGAGGCCGCCGACGTTGAAGAACGCCTGCTCTGCGATGTGGTCCAGCTCGCCGTCGCAGATGGCGGTGAAGCCCTCGATGGTGTCCTTGATGGAAACCGTTGAGCCTTCGACGCCGGTGAACTGCTTGGCGGTGTAGGTGTTCTGCGAGAGGAACTGCTGGATGCGGCGTGCACGCGACACGACGATCTTGTCCTCTTCGGAGAGTTCGTCAACGCCGAGGATGGCGATGATGTCCTGGAGTTCCTTGTTCTTCTGCAGGATCTGCTTCACACGGACAGCCGTGTTGTAGTGGTCCTTGCCGATGTACTGGGCGTCCAGGATTCGTGACGTCGACGTCAGCGGGTCCACAGCGGGGTACAGACCACGGGAAGCAATTTCACGGGAAAGTTCCGTGGTTGCATCGAGGTGTGCGAACGTGGTGGCGGGTGCCGGGTCGGTGTAGTCATCTGCGGGAACGTAGATGGCCTGCATCGAGGTGATGGAGTGGCCCTTGGTGGACGTGATGCGCTCCTGGAGGAGGCCCATCTCGTCAGCCAGGTTGGGCTGGTAGCCCACAGCCGACGGCATACGGCCGAGGAGGGTGGAAACCTCGGAGCCTGCCTGGGTGAAGCGGAAGATGTTGTCGATGAAGAGCAGCACGTCCTGCTTCTGGACATCGCGGAAGTACTCCGCCATGGTCAGGGCAGACAGTGCAACGCGCAGTCGCGTTCCCGGCGGTTCGTCCATCTGGCCGAATACAAGGGCGGTGTCCTTGAGGACGCCTGCCTCTTCCATTTCAACCCAGAGGTCGTTTCCTTCACGCGTACGCTCGCCTACGCCGGCGAAAACGGAAGTACCGCCGAAGTTGCGGGCAACACGGGTGATCATTTCCTGGATCAGCACGGTCTTGCCGACACCGGCGCCACCGAAGAGGCCGATCTTTCCACCCTTGATGTACGGGGTGAGAAGGTCGATGACCTTGATGCCGGTTTCCAGCATTTCGGTCTGGCCTTCAAGCGAGGCGAACGAAGGCGCCTTGCGGTGGATCGGCCAGCGTTCCGTGGTCTCCAGTTCGGACTCAGCAATGTCCAGGGGCTGGCCCAGAACGTTGAAGATGTGTCCCTTGACTCCGTCGCCGACGGGAACTGAAATCGGAGCGCCGCTGTCAACCACAGACGTGCCGCGGACGAGTCCGTCGGTTGCCTGCAGGGCAATGGCGCGAACAAGGTTATCGCCCAGGTGCTGGGAGGTCTCGAACGTGATGGGGCGGGTCTCACCGTTGAGGGTAATCTCGGCGGTGAGGGCGTTGTAAATCGAGGGGATTGCGTCAGCCGGGAATTCGACGTCGACAACCGGGCCAATAACACGTGCAATACGGCCGGTGGCACCGGACGTTGCGGCTACGTGTTCGGTAGCGGTGGCAGTCATCTCTCTCACTTCACTCAGTAGATGGCGTGGGGGTTAAGTTTATCTGTGGTGCAGGTCGGGCTGGGTCCGAGATCCGGCAGGCTAGGACGCGAGGGCGTCGGCGCCGGCCACGATTTCGGAGAGCTCCTGCGTGATTTCCGCCTGGCGGGCGGTGTTGCGCAAACGCGTGTACTTCTTGATGAGGTCCGTGGCGTTGTCGCCCGCGGACTTCATGGCCCGCTGGCGGGCAGCGAGCTCCGAAGCCGCCGCCTGCAACATGGCTGCGAAAATCCGGGATTCGATGTACCGCGGCAGCAGAGCATCGAGAACCTGCTCTGACTCCGGTTCGAACTCGTACAAGGGCAGCAGGTCCGATTCGGAGGCAGGCTGCTCATCTACAACTTCTAGCGGAAGAAGACGGATGACCGTCGGCTCCTGGGTCACCATGGACTTGAAGCGGGTGTACACAACGTGGATCTCGTCCACGCCGTCCTCTTCGTAGTCCGTTGCGAAATCCTTCAGCAGTGTCGCGCCGATTTCCTGCGCCGTAGCGAACTCCGGTGCGTCGGTGCCGCCGGTCCAGACCCCTCCGTAGGAGCGGCCACGGAAGTCGAAGTACGCCTGTGCCTTGCGGCCCACCAGGTAGGTCTTGACTTCCTTGCCCTCGGCACGGAGAAGCTCATTGAGGCCCTCGGCCTGCTTGAGCACGCTTGCCGAGTAGGATCCTGCCAGGCCGCGGTCAGAGGTAATGACCAGCACTGCGGCGCGGCGGATGTTCTCCGGCTCGGTTGTCAGAGGGTGGTCGATTTCGCTCTGGCTTGCAACGGCAGAAACGGCGCGCGTGATCGCGTTTGCGTAAGGCAGTGAAGCTGCTACGCGTGCGCGGGCCTTGCCGATGCGCGAGGTAGCGATCAGTTCCATCGCCTTGAAGATCTTCCGCATCGACGTCGTCGAGGCGATCTTCTGGCGGTAGACCCGAATCTGGGCTCCCATACTTATCCTTTCCTAAGATCCCGATGGCCGGGACTGCCGGAACCCTGCGGGGTTCCGGCAGTCCCTGCCAACGAAACTAGCGCTTCTGCCTGACGATTTTTTCCTGGTCGACCTGGCCCTCGGAGATGGCTTCATGCTCCTCGTGGCCGGCGCCTACCAGATGGTTGTCGCCTTCGCCGAAGAAGCCCTTCTTGAAGTCGACGATCGCGTCCTTCAGCGCTGCTGCGGTGTCATCATCCAGGACGTTGGTCTGAGCCAGCGTGGTGAGGATGGACGACTTGCGCTTCAGGTGCTCAAGGAACTCGGACTCGAAGCGGCTGATGTCCTCGACGGGAACGTCGTCCAGGTGGCCCTGGGTTCCTGCCCAGATGGACACAACCTGGTCCTCGACCGGGAACGGCGAGTACTGGCCCTGCTTGAGCAGTTCCATCAGGCGTGCGCCACGGGTCAGCTGCTGGCGGGAAGCGGCGTCCAGGTCGGATGCGAACATCGCGAACGCCTGCATGTCGCGGTACTGGGCAAGGTCCAGCTTCAAGGTACCGGAGACCTTCTTCATGGACTTGACCTGTGCCGCACCGCCGACGCGGGAAACGGAGACACCAACGTCAACAGCGGGGCGCTGGTTGGCGTTGAAGAGGTCCGACTGCAGGAAGATCTGGCCATCGGTAATGGAGATCACGTTGGTCGGGATGTAAGCCGAAACGTCGTTTGCCTTGGTCTCGATGAGCGGCAGGCCGGTCATCGAGCCGGCACCGAGCTCGTCGGAGAGCTTGGCACAACGCTCGAGAAGACGGGAGTGCAGGTAGAACACGTCGCCCGGGTAGGCTTCGCGTCCCGGCGGGCGGCGGAGCAGCAGCGAAACTGCACGGTAGGCCTCGGCCTGCTTGGAGAGGTCATCGAACACGATGAGGACGTGCTTGCCGCCGTACATCCAGTGCTGGCCGATGGCGGACCCGGCGTAGGGAGCCAGGTACTTGAAGCCGGCGGGGTCAGAAGCCGGTGAGGCGACGATCGTGGTGTATTCCAGTGCGCCGTTGTCTTCCAGCGTCTGGCGGATGGCCGCGATGGTGGACGCCTTCTGGCCGATTGCCACGTACACGCAGCGAACCTGCTTGGTCACATCGCCGGAAGCCCAGTTGGCCTTCTGGTTGATGATCGTGTCGATGGCAATGGCGGACTTACCGGTCTGGCGGTCGCCAATGATCAGCTGGCGCTGGCCGCGGCCGATCGGAATCATGGCGTCGATGGCCTTCAGACCGGTCTGCATCGGCTCGTGCACCGACTTGCGCTGGGTCACGCCGGGAGCCTGGAGCTCCAGTGCGCGGGTGGTCTCAGCCTTGATCTCGCCGAGGTCGTCGATGGGCACGCCCAGCGGGTCAACGACGCGGCCAAGGAACGCGTCGCCAACCGGCACGGACAGAACCTGTCCAGTGCGGTGGACTTCCTGGCCTTCTTCGATCCCGGTGAAGTCACCGAGGACGATGACACCGATCTCGCGGACGTCGAGGTTCTGGGCCAGGCCCAGGGTGCCGTCTTCGAAGCGAAGCAGCTCGTTCGCCATGACCGAGGGAAGGCCCTCAACACGGGCGATGCCGTCACTTGCGGTGGTAACACGGCCGACCTCTACGCGCTCTGCGTTTCCGGGTTCGTAGGACGCCGCGAACTCGTTCAACGCATTACGGACGTCGTCGGCGTTGATGGTCAATTCGGCCATCTGCAGTCCCTGCTCTCCTGTTTTCGTGATCATCGTTGCTCACGATGACCGGGGTTTCTATCAGTTAAGTTGTGCTTGTCCGGCTAGCCGGCCAGTTGGCGTTGCAGCTCGCCCAGACGGGTGAGGACAGAAGCGTCGAGCACTTCGTCGCCCACCTGTACGCGGATGCCGCCGATCAGCAAAGGATCAACCTTGACGTTGATCTTGAGCTCGCGTCCGTAGAGGGAGTTGAGCCCCGCCTGCAGACGGCTGGCCTGCGTCTCCGTCATGGGCCGCGTGACACTGACCGTTGCAATCCAGCGCTGCTGGCGCTTTGCGGCGAGCTCGGCAAACCGGGCGACGAGCCTGGTTGCCTTGATACCGCGCGGCTGCGACACTGCCTGACCGATCAGGACCTTTGCTTCCTCGCCTACGCCAGGAACGATCCTCTCGGCCAGGGTGATCTTTGCTGCGGCGCTGGCCTGCGGTTCAGACAGAGCACGCTGCACCTCGTGGCTGGAAGCCACAGCCTGGTTGAATGAGAACAAATCGTTCTCGAGCTCTTCCAGTCCGGTGATGCCGGAGGCAGAAACGGCCGACTTGTTTTCTGCAACGGCGATTACCACCGTTGCGGCAAGCGTCTCGAGTGCATCGCCGATGTCTCGCGCCGATGCCCAGCGTGAGCTGGCCAGTCCGGCCGCGATCTCCGCAGCCTCAGTGGAGACCTTCCCGCTGAACAGCTGCCTGATCAGCGCTGACTTTTCCTCACCGCTGCGGGACGGGTCCGTCAGGGCACGGCGCAAGCCAGCCGAGCTGTCCACCGTTCCCAGGATTCCGAAGAGTTCCTTTGCCAACTGCAGCGATGCAAATGGAAGCCTGGCTTCCAGCCCGGTCAGCGCTTTGGTCAGCGATTCGCTCGATACACCTGCCATTACTTTGCTACACCTGCGTTCTGGTTCTCCAGATCAGCCAGGAAGCGGTCAACAACACGTGCCGCGCGCTCGTCGTCGCTCAGCGACTCACCGACGATGCGGCCAGCCAGCGTGGTGGCAAGGGTGCCCACCTCTGAACGCAGGGAGACCACGGCCGCCTGACGCTCGGATTCGATCTGTACGTGTGCCTGCGCCGTGATGCGCGCAGACTCGGCAGCAGCCTTCTCCTTCAGCTCCGCAAGGATCAGGGCGCCTTCGGCACGGGCCTCCTCGCGGATGCGGTTGGCCTCTGCGCGTGCGTCGGTGAGCTGCTGCTTGTACTCCTCGAGCGCTGCGGAAGCCTCGGCCTGGGCCTTCTCAGCCTTGGCGATGCCGCCTTCGATGGCCTCAGCACGCTCTGCGAACGTCTTCTCGAACATCGGGACAACAAACTTGACCACGATGAAAAAGAGGACAGCAAAGCCGGCGAGGACGACGCCCATTTCCCAGACATTGGGAACGAGCGGGTTAGCCGCCGCTGCGCCATCTACGGCGGCTGAGATGATCAGCTGATTCATATTTCACCCGTCCTTATCTACTCGGTTCTGAATGTTCGCTAGTTCTGCTGGACTAGCTAAGAACGAATGCGAAGACCAGACCCAGGATGGCGAGGGCTTCAGTCAGCGCGAGGCCGAGGAATGCGATCGGCTGCAGGACGCGCTGGGCTTCCGGCTGACGTGCCACACCGTTGATGTAAGCAGCGAACACGAGACCCACACCGATACCACCGCCGATGGCGGAGAGGCCGTAGCCGATGAGGTTGAGGGAGCCGTTGATGGAGCCTTCCATTTTTCTTCCTTTCAAGATGCCAACTCTGTGGCAGGTTGTTTGGGTTGCTTCATCCCCGCGAGGGGGAAGTTTAGGGGTGCCTAGTGGCTGTCGGCGTGAATAGCGCCTTCGATGTAGATAGCCGTCAGCAGGGTGAAGACGTAGGCCTGCAGTGCCATGATCAGCGCTTCGAGCATGTACATCGCGATTGCACCGGCCAGGACCAGAACAGAGGTCCCCTTCAGAAGAACGTTTTCCTGCATGACGAGGAACTCAATCCCCGAGCCGGCGATCATGACGATCAGGTGGCCTGCCAGCATGGTGGCGAACAGACGGAGGCTGTGCGTGACAGGACGGACCAGGAAGTTGGAGATGATCTCGATCGGGATGACGATCGGCAGGATGTAGACCGGGACACCGGAGGGAACCGTGGCAAGCTTGAAGTAACGCAGGCCGTTCTTTTTGACGCCGATGGCGATCCAGGTGATGTACACGATGGCGGCCAGGACGTAGGCACCGCCCACGTGGGAGAAGCTCGGCAGCTGGATCAGCGGGATCGCGCCGTAGATGTTGTTCACCAGGATGAAGAAGAACAGCGTGAACAGCAGCGGGACATACTTCATGAAGTCCCTGCCGCCGATGATGTCCTTGGCGATGCTGTTGCGGACGAAGCCGTAGGCCATCTCGCCGGCGAACTGCAGCTTGCCAGGAACCATCTGCTGCTTCCGCGCAGCTAGCATAAAGAATGTAGCGATAATGACGACGGACAGGATTACCAGCAGCATCTGCTTGGAGAATCCGTCATGCGCACCGAACGGCAGGATCGCCGGCAGGTGCATTTCTTCAATTCCGGGAGGCGTGAAGACTCCTGAATTTTGGGCCGGGAGCGCAAGCGCGATCAACGCGTTTCCTCTCTGCAGTGTCCATCGTTGGGCGTTGGTTGGGTTCCGGCGTGACTCATGCTCGCCCTCCCCCTTGTAAAGTTATTTGGCATTACTGGTCCCCGTCCTCGGACGGGCCGCTGGCTGCACCATTCCCACCAGTCGGTTTCTTCGAACTGGTGAGGCCGTGCATATGGGATAAATAGAATCCTCCCGCAGCTCCAAGCAGAGCGCCTGCGAGCACGATCCAGCGGGTTCCCCACAGATAATCCAGACCCCACCCTATCAAACTCCAGACCATGATTCCGCCAATAATGTAGCTGAACACGGCGATTCCAGCGTTGTAACCGCCGTCACCATTCCTGGTGGAGTCGCCAGGGGTGCCGGCCGGTTTGCGGGCGTCGTCGGCAGGGTTGTTTTCGGAGTGGCGCCGCTTAGACATCAGTGGTTCCCCCGTCCGATTGTGGTTTTGGCTGTGGGTCATTGAAGATCTGCAGGCGCGCCTTGCTGAAGCCATAGATTTCGGCACCCTGCCAGAACACCACAGCCACGACAGCCCCGATCAGGAACCAGCGTTCGTGCAGCCATGCCGGCGCTCCGAGAACGAAAAGCACGACCGCAAAGCCTATGACTTTTACGAAGTAAGTCGCGACGAACAGGCCGACGGCGCCGGACGGATTGTTTTTGCCGACAAAGTGGCCGATCAGCAGGCTGATGGCAAAAAATGCCATCACCAGCAGGCCGCCGAACGTGCTCGAAAGCAGCCCGACCCAGCCGTTCAGAATCAGGGCAACGATGCCCGCGAGCAGCAGCGCTCCGCCGGCTGTTGCCGAGCTCAGGCCCAGCAGACCGAGCCACAGCGACTGTCCGGGACCGGATGCGCCAACGGATCCGTTGCCGGACAGAGGTCCGGGCTCGGCGTCGGAGGTCATGCGGTCCCAATCGTTGGAGGCAGGTGAATTAGGTGCAGGACATACCTGCCCCTGAATTCTACACGAGATAGAAATTATTATGGAACCACCGGCTACTGCGGCGTATCAGCGCTGCGGCGGCTCAAATACGGCCAGGCCGTGATGAGCCCCATGCCCAGTGTTGCCATGAGATCGAGGGCCAGCACAATCTGCCACGGGTAGACAGCAAATGCGAGGCCTCCGAACGACAAGACGGCCGCCCACAGGTAGAGCAGCATCACCGCGGTGCGGTGGGAGTAGCCGATATCCATGAGCTTGTGGTGAAGATGCCCGCGGTCAGCGGACCAGGGCGAACGGCCGACGGCGGTGCGCCGGACCACCGCGAGGCCCAGGTCGAGCAGCGGCAGGAAGAGGACGGCAAACGGCAGCAGGATGGGGATGATCGTGGGGATACCGTTCACGCGGTCATAGAGGCCCGAAGTGATCTGTCCCGTTGAGACCACACCGGCGGACGCCATCAGCAGGCCTATCAGCATGGCTCCGGAGTCGCCCATGAAAATCTTCGAGGGAAACCAGTTGTGCGGCAGGAAGCCCAGGCAGCTGCCCACCAGGACTGCCGTGAGGAGGGTTGCCAGGTCGGAGCGGTCCAGGATGGGCGCGTTCCGGTGGACCCAGTAGGCGGTCAGGAAGAACGCGGACCCGCCGATGACCGCAACCCCGGCCGCGAGCCCGTCCAGGCCGTCGATGAAGTTGAATGCGTTCATCGTGACGACGATGAGGCCTGTGGTCAGGAGGATGTTCACAGGGTCCGAGTTAAAACTGATCGGCTCCGGAACGAATGGAATGACGGTCATCCGCACGCCCCAGACAGCCACGACGAGCGCCGCCAGGCTCTGCCCGATCAGCTTGACCCACCAGCGCAGATCCAGGAGGTCGTCAGCGACGCCGACGAGCACGATGACGGCCGCACCCGCCAAGACACCCCAGGGCGCCGCGTTTCCCCGGAAGATGTCCTTCACGAAGAAGGACTGGCTGGCCACAACCAGCGCCACGAGCACCCCGGCAAAGATCCCCAGCCCGCCCAGTCGCGAGACCGGGCTGGAATGCATGTCCCGGCTGCGGATCGGCGCGAACAGCTCAAGCCGGTTGCCGACCAGCCGCGCGCCCCAGGTTGCCGCATAGGACACGGTGGCCGCTGTCAGCATCATGCTCAGGTACATGATCATGGGTTCATCCCCGCCCGGCCGGCGCTCAGGGAGCCTGAGCGCCGAGCCTGGCGGCCGCTCCCGCGGAGGGAGCGCGCAGCGACGCTGTGCTGCATTTTATACCGACGCAGATTCGGGGTCCGGCTGGGGGGACTGTAGGGGCTCGATAGCTGTGGATCTGACGTGCAATAAATGAAACTTCTCCGTCGCCATGCGCACAGACAGGCACTGCATGAGTGCCTGACAGGGCTGTATTACAGTGGACTCTAGTCAAGATACTAATGCCAACGGGTACATCGCTTCGCGTCACACGGCCTCATGCCGGCGGGAAACTTGCCGACGGCCGCGCTGAAAGGATCCCGTAATGCCAGTGTCCGTCGCCGTTGCTGCCGTGACGTTTGACCGTCCCCGTGAACTCGCCGTTCTCCTTAACGCCATCAACAGCCAGACGGCTCCGGTGTCGTCGATCTGCCTTGTGGACAGCGGCACCGTTCCCGCCAGGGAGGTGGCCGAGGGGCACCACAACGTGGACTACATCCGCTCGGAGGCGAACCTCGGCGGAGCCGGCGGGTTCTCGCTGGCCGTCCTGAAGGCCGTGGCCAGCGGTGCTGACTGGATCTGGATGATGGACGACGACGCCGAGCCGGCGGACACCGAATGCCTGGCCACCCTGATCCGGGAGGCCGAGGCCCGGGACCTTGAGGCCGTGGTTCCGCTGGTCGTGGCGCCCGGGCACCCCGACCGGCTGTCCTTTTTCTTCCGGCTGGACGGCAAAGTGACCCACGACCGCGCCGCGCTGGAAAAGGTGGGTTTCCTTCCCCAGGACGGGCATTTCTTCAACGGGGCACTGATTCGTTCAGACGTCTTCTTCAAAGTGGGCCTGCCCGACATGCGCCTCTTTATCCGGGGCGACGAGGTGGACTTCACCATCCGTCTGCGCAAGGCGGGGATCCGGTTCGGCACCGTCACCACGGCGGCGATCAGCCATCCCCACGCCTTCTCCGAAACCCAGCACGTCTTTGGCCCCCGGTGGCACGTCATCGTTCCGGAGTCGGCGTTCAAGCGTTACTACTACTACCGCAACCGCGGCTACCTGATCCGCCGCTACTTCCGCATCAAGTCCCTGACTGCCGACGTCGGCGGCTACCTGGGATACTTCCTGCGCCGCGGTGACTTCCGCGGCCTGGCCGACTGGTTCAGGGCATTTTCGACGGGCCTTCGCGGCAAGGGTTTCGGCCCGCTCAAGGACCAGAAGTTCTAGAGCTCCCGTGGTTGCCCGCTGCCGTCCGGCGTTGCAGGCGGCGCCGGACCAGCAGGCCGAGCAGCACCCACGGTTCACCCAGAACGCGGTACGCAACGCGCCGCGGGTGAAGCACGAGCCGCCAGGCCCATTCAAGACCAAGCCTGCCGAGCCAGCGCGGCGCCAGCTTTTGAATGCCGGCAATCTGCTCGATGGCACCGCCCACGGCGCAGTAGACCGCCGGAGGCAGCGAGCCGAGGCGGCGCCGCAGCACTTCTTCCTGCAGGGGCATGCCCAGGCCAACGAGCACCAACTGGGGCCGCTGCTCCGCAAGCCACGCCGCCGCGGCCTCTTCAATGTCGTCGTTCCAGCCATCGCCGGGCATGCCGGAGACCGTAGCCCCGGGAACGATGCCCTGCAGCTTTGCCACAGCGCGCGCATTGGCCACAGGTCCTGCCCCGAGGACTGCGATCCGCTCCAGTCCGCGGACCTCTCCCAGCGCCGGAATCCAGTCGGTCGAACCCAACCGGTAGTCCATGACGGGCATGGCGTGGTTCTTTCCCCGCCCCCACAGCCACAGCACAGGGGCGCCGTCGATCAGGACAACGTCGCTGTCCTCGTAGAATTTGCGGAATTCAGGTTCGGAATGGAACAGCGTGACGCTGTGGAGGTTGTGTCCGACGACGGTCCGCGTGGTGCCGTCAGCAATGAACCTGTTGAGTACTCCGGTAAGTCCTGCCACGTCCAGCGGAGTGGCTTCGACTCCCAGGACGGGTACCGCCTGGCGCTGGAGCATCATTCGGCTGCAGCGTCCGCACCGGCAGCATGGCCGTTGATGTCGAGCAGCCCGGGCACCACTTCCCTGAGCCGTTCCAGGCTCACGGCGCCTTCCCGCACCACTCGCAGCGGCCGGGACGTGGCGTCCACGATCGTGGAGGGCAGGGCATCGGTTCCCTCAACGGGACGGAATCCGCCTTCCAGATAGACCTCCACCGACTCGGCAAGCTGGGAGCGGGCTTCAAAGGCGGTCTGCGCTGGTGCCTGCCCGGTCCTGTTGGCGGACGAGACGGCCAGCGGCCCGGTCAGTGTCAGCAGTTCCTGCGCCACTTCATCGGCCGGAATCCTGAGCGCCACGGTTCCCTTGGTGTCACCCAGGTCCCAGTCCAGCGAGGGCTGCGCGTGCAGGATCAGCGTCAGTCCGCCGGGCCAGAAGGCCTCCGCCAGCTGGCGCGCCTCAGGAAAGACATCGGTGGCCAGGCCGTCCAGGGCGTTCAGGCGCGGCATCAGCACGGGGGGCGGCATGCTCCGGCTGCGGCCCTTGGACACCAGCAGCATGGTGACGGCCTGCGGCGAAAACGCGTCCGCGGCGATCCCGTAAACGGTGTCCGTGGGAAACACCACGCACTTCTTCTCGAGGATGGCACGCCGTGCGTGAGCCAGTCCTGCGGTGCGCTCATCGTCGGCCATGCAGTTATAGGTAGTGGTCACTGCCTTATTCTTTCATTACTCCGCGCCCGCCGTGGCGAGGACGGCGCTGGTTGCACGTTCCTTGCCGTTGAGGTCCACGTGCGTGGTGACTTCCGTCCACCGGCCCGTCCGGGACAGCATGGCCGCGATCCAGGCGGCCTGGACTTCGGCGTGTTCCATCACGAAGTACCCGCCGGGAACCAGCAGCCGCGCCGCAGAGGCGGCAGCCGCCGTCGGCAGTTCCATGCCGTCCGCTCCCCCGCCGTAAAGCGCTTCGGGCGGGTCGTGGAGCGCCACTTCGGGTTCGTTCGGGATAGCCTCGGCGGGGATGTAGGGCGGGTTGGACACAACGACGTCGAAGGTACCGTTGAGTTCCTGCAATGCGTCCCTCAGGTCCCCGCGGATGAGCCGGACGTTGAGGGGCTGGAGGTTTTTTGCCGCCCAGGCGTGCGCGAACTCGCTGTACTCCACAGCATGGACCTCGGCCTCGGGCACCTCGTGGGCCACGGAGCCCGCAATGGCCCCCGAACCGGTGCCCAAATCCACCACTTTGGGGTGGCGAGCCCCAGCACGGATCAGTGCGTGGAGCCGGTCGATGACCAGCTGGACCACCGACTCCGTTTCCGGGCGGGGAATGAAGACGCCGGGGCCCACGGCCAGCTGAAGGTAGCGGAAATGCGCGACGCCGGTAATGTGCTGCAGCGGAATGCGCCGGGCACGCTCGGCCACCAGTTCCGCATAGCCGGCCGGTGCCGGCGTATCGCCGAGCATCATGGCCCGCAGCCTTCCCAAGCCGACGCCCAGCAGGTGGTCGGCCAGCAGTTCGGCGTCAACCCTGGGGCTCGGAACTCCGGCAGCGGCCAGGAGTCCGGCGGCCTCACGGACGGCATCGCCAAGGGACAGCCCCGACTGGGGCGGATCATGCTCGGACGTCATCTGTTTTTTGGCGGTCCGGCTAGTCGCCGATGGCGTCCAGGCGCGCCTGCTCGTCCATCTCGATGGCAGACTGGATCACCGGTTCAAGGTCGCCGTTCATGACCTGGTCCAGGTTGTACGCTTTGTAGCCGGTGCGGTGGTCAGCGATCCGGTTTTCCGGGTAGTTGTAGGTGCGGATCCGCTCGGAACGGTCCATGGTGCGAATCTGGGATTTCCGCTGGGCCGAGTTTTCGGCGTCGATCTGTTCCTGCTGGTGCGCCAGGATCCGGGCACGAAGAACGCGCATGCCGGCTTCGCGGTTCTGCAGCTGCGACTTCTCGTTCTGCATGGCCACCACGATGCCGGTCGGAAGGTGGGTGATGCGCACCGCCGAGTCGGTGGTGTTGACGGACTGGCCGCCGGGGCCCGACGACCGGTAGACGTCGATCTTGAGGTCGTTCTGGTTGATTTCAAGCTCTTCAGGCTCGTCCACCTCGGGAAGGACCAGCACGCCGGCAGCCGAGGTGTGGATGCGGCCCTGCGATTCGGTGACGGGCACGCGCTGCACGCGGTGCACGCCGCCCTCGAACTTCAGCCGCGCATAAACGCCTTCGGCGGGGTCGTTCGAGCTGCCCTTGACGGCCATCTGGACGTCCTTGTAGCCACCCAGATCCGACTCGGTTGCGGAAATGATTTCGGTCTTCCAGCCGCGCGACTCCGCATAGCGGGTGTACATGCGCAGGAGGTCACCGGCGAACAGTGCGGCCTCGTCGCCGCCTTCACCGCCCTTGACCTCAAGGATCACGTTGCGGGCATCGTCCGGGTCGCGCGGAATGAGGAGCCGGCGAAGCTTCGCAGCGGTCGTCTCGAGGGCGGCCTCAAGCTCGGGCACCTCGGCGGCGAACTCAGGATCCTCGGCAGCCATTTCCTTGGCTGCCGCCAGGTCATCCTGGAGCCCGTGCCACTTGTGATAGGCCTCCACAATGCCGTTAAGCTGCGCGGACCGCCGCCCCAACTTCCGCGCCAGCTTCTGGTCAGCATAGACAGCCGGATCGCCCAGCTGAGCCTGAATAGCATCATGCTCATCAAGCAGGCCCTGTACGGACTCAAACATTTTCAAAACCTTTCAACGCTTGCGTACTAGTTTAGTGACGCAAGACGGACTCAGGTGACACGAGGGCCGCCGTCGGATATTTTGCCGGCCAGGGAGTGGCATCGGGCCTGTCGGAGCGTTGCTGCTGACGTACGCAGTACGTCAGCAGCAACGCGGAGGGGCGGGGCCGGCAAAATATCCGACGGTCCCACAACGCGAAGGGGCGGGGACGGAAAACCCGCGCGGCGAACCACGCGAGGTAACCGCACCCCGCCCCTAAAGCCAGCTACTTGTCGTTATCCGACTTAGCACCAAGCGTCGTCTTCTGAACCTGCATGAGGAACTCGACGTTGCTCTGAGTCTCCCGGATCTTGTTGGTCAGGAGTTCAAGGCTCTGCTGGGTTTCGAGTCCGGAGAGGACGCGGCGCAGCTTCCACATGATCTTGACCTCTTCAGGCGAGAGGAGGTTCTCTTCGCGCCGGGTACCGGACGCGTTGACGTCCACGGCCGGGAAGATGCGCTTGTCAGCCAGCTGGCGGGACAGGCGGAGCTCCATGTTGCCGGTGCCCTTGAACTCTTCGAAGATGACCTCGTCCATCTTGGAGCCGGTCTCGACGAGCGCGGTGGCCAGGATGGTCAGCGAGCCGCCGTTTTCGATGTTGCGGGCGGCACCGAAGAAGCGCTTCGGCGGGTACAGGGCTGCGGAGTCGACACCACCGGACAGGATGCGGCCAGAGGCCGGTGCTGCCAGGTTGTAGGCGCGGCCCAGGCGGGTCATGGAGTCGAGGAGCACCACGACGTCCATGCCCATTTCCACGAGGCGCTTGGCGCGTTCGATGGAGAGCTCGGCCACGGTGGTGTGGTCGTCGGCGGGACGGTCGAAGGTGGAGGCGATGACCTCACCCTTGACTGTGCGCTGCATGTCCGTGACTTCTTCGGGGCGTTCGTCAACGAGCACCATCATGAGGTGGACCTCAGGATTGTTGGTGGTGATGGCGTTGGCGATGGACTGCAGGATGAGGGTCTTGCCGGCCTTCGGCGGCGAGACGATGAGGCCGCGCTGTCCCTTGCCGATCGGGGCAACCAAGTCGATGACGCGGGGGCCGATCTTCTTGGGGTCCGTCTCGAGGCGGAGGCGCTCGGACGGGTACAGCGGAACCAGCTTGGCGAACTCCACGCGGTCCTTGAGGTCCTCGGAGGTCTTGCCGTTGACCGAGGTCACGCGGACCAGGGCGTTGAACTTCTGGCGTGCGGACTGCTGGCCGCGGTCCTCCCCATCGCGCGGAGCGCGGATGGCACCGACGACGGCGTCGCCCTTGCGCAGGTTGTACTTCTTGACCTGGGCGAGGGACACGTAGACATCGTTCGGGCCCGGCAGGTAGCCGGAGGTGCGGATGAAGGCGTAGTTCTCCAGGACATCCAGGATGCCTGCCACGGGCAGCAGGACGTCGTCATCGGTGACCTCGACGTCGTCGACGTCGGGACCCTGGCTGCGTCCCCGGCGGCGGTCGTTGCGGTCACGGAAGCGGTCGTTGCGGTTGCCGTCCCGGCTGTCGGACCGTTCGTTGCGGTCCCGGCGGTTGCGGCGGTTCCGGCGGCTGCCGCCATCGGTGTCGTCGCCGTCGCGGCCGTCATCGCGACGGTTGTCACGGCCGCCTGCGCTTTCAGCAGAGTCGCGGCCACCTCGGGTGCGGCCGGCTTCGCGGCGGTCTGTGCGCTGTGCGCCCTCGCCGGCGTCGCCGCCCTGTTCGCGCGTTTCAGCACCGCGCGTTTCAGCACCGCGCGTTTCAGCACCTCGGGCTTCGCCACCGCGGGCTTCAGCACCGCGGGTTTCAGTCGGAGCGGCTTCGGCCGGGGCCTCGGCTGTTTCGGCCTGTGGAGCCGCTGCGGCGGCCTCGCCGCGGCGGCGGTTCCGGGTGCGCGGCGGGCGGCGTTCGCCGGCGCCTTCGCCGGCTGCGGCTTCGGGGGCCTCGGCCGATGCCGGGGCAGCCGGTGCCTCGACGGCGGCGGGCTCGGCGGCAGGTTCAGCGGCGGGAGTGGAGATTACACCGTCGCTGACAGCGCGGCGGCTGCGGCCACGGCCCCGGGCACGGGTGCCTTCCTGGGCCGGGGCTTCCGTCGCTGCAGCCGGTGCGGCCGGAGCCGTTGCGTCTGCAGCAGCGCTGCTGTCGCCGGTGGTCTTCGCAGCAGTCCGGGCCGGAGCCTTGGGTGCCGAAGTACCCGCACGATGCGCCGAAATGGCAGAGACGAGGTCTCCCTTGCGCATGCGGGAACCGCCGGAAATACCAAGCTGGCTGGCAAGAGCCTGCAGCTGGGCGAGCTTGAGGCCGGCGAGGCCGCTGCTCTTGGCGGGTGCTTCCGTCAACGATCCGGAAGCTGAAGATGGTGTATCCACAGCTGGCGACAGCTCAGTGGTTTCGGTCACGAAGGATCCTTCCCCCTCGACGGCGTCCAGACTGGGAGCTGGACGCGATGATTTGATCTGGGCTGCAGTTCAGATCTGCAGCCGGGATTTTTCGGCCTTGCCGGATGGAATTCGCGGCAGGGCCGGATACTGATCGCCTTCAACGCTCCGTAATTCAGCGGGACGTCGGACTGACGGGTCAGGGAACAGAATGTTTTCTGTAAACCCCGTCAGGCCAAGGAGGCGGCACCGGAAAATACTGCGCATTACGAAGACGAAGCAGCAGCAGAACTGAGCAGGTCAGGACCGGAATAGGCAACATGGCCGATAATCAGGTTCTTGACTGCACGGTCTTGGCTGCAGGGCCCCTTGACTGCAGAGTCGCTGTCTGACTGCATAACTGCGATGACTGAATGCGGGTTTACCGCCGGTGCACTCCCACTTTAGCACCTTCAACGTCCACTGCCAGCTTCATCACTCGCCAGTTGATATCAGGCGTCTTCGCTGCCGTGAACGTATCGATGAAGTGCAGCACATCGGCGGCTTCCGCCTCGCCGTTGGCGAGTACCAGGACGGTGGGCCCTGCGCCGGAAACGACGGCGGCATGCCCGGTTTGGCGCAGTGCCTTGATGAGGGCGGCGCTGGGCCGCATCGCCTCCGCGCGGTAGCTCTGGTGAAGGAAGTCTTCGGTGCCGGCAAGCAGCAGTTCCGGCTTGTTCGTCAGGGCGTGGATGAGGAGTGCGGCGCGGCCGGAGTTCATGGCTGCTGCGTGGTGCCCCACCGAGGCCGGCAGCAGGGCACGCGCGGCTTCCGTGGACAGCTCATAATCGGGCACGGCCACGATGGGGATGACGGCTTCATTCACTGCGGCGCAGGTGCTGCTGTACTGGTCACTGTCCTGCCACGACAGCGCCAGTCCACCGAAAATCGCCGGGGCGACGTTGTCCGGGTGCCCCTCCATTTCACTGGTCAGCTGGAGGATCCAGTTCCGGTCCTGCTGCTCCCCCGCGGGAAGCAGGGCGTTTGCTGCAGTAACGGCGGCCACCACCGCGGCCGCAGACGAACCCAGACCGCGGCCGTGCGGGTTGACGTTCTCCGCCGTGATCTTCAGGCCGTTGTGGCGGTAGCCCAGGCGCGCGAACGCCGCATTCATGGCCCTGACCACAAGGTGGCTGGCATCGCGGGGCAGGGACGCGGCACCCTCACCGTTGAGCTCGAAAACCAGTTCTCCGCTGTCGAGGCTCTCGATCGTCAGGGTGTCGTGCAGCGTCAGGGCGAGGCCGAGGCTGTCATAGCCCGGCCCGAGGTTCGCGCTGGTGGCAGGCACCCGGACAGTAACCTGCTGCCCGCTTTGAATGGCGGGCAGCTGGGCGGTTTGGGGCAGCATGGTTTCCAACGTTACTTGTCTTCCAGTCCCAGCTCGGCGGCGACCGTGACAACATCGTTGGACACCTTGACGGGCTGGACATCGCTGCCGTCTTCCGTCCGCAGGGCCCACTGGGGGTCCTTCAGTCCGTGGCCGGTGACGGTGATGACGATCGTCTTGCCCGAAGGAACCTCGCCGGCCTCATGCTTCTTGAGGAGGCCCGCGACGCCTGCGGCGGAGCCGGGCTCCACGAAGACACCCTCCTTGGAGGAGAGCCAGCGGTGGGCTGCCAGGATTTCGTCGTCCGTCACGGCGTCAATGAAGCCGCCGGACTCGTCACGGGCGGCAATGGCGCCGTCCCAGGAAGCAGGGTTGCCGATGCGGATGGCAGTGGCGATGGTGTCCGGCTCAGTGATGGGGTGGCCGGCTACAAACGGGGCGGCACCCGCGGCCTGGAAGCCCCACATTCGGGGAGTGCGGGTGGAAACAGCGGGAAGGGTGCCGGCTGTCGCGGATTCGAACGGCGCCGAGTACTCCTTGTAGCCCTTCCAGTACGCGGTGATGTTGCCCGCGTTGCCGACTGGCAGCACGTGGATGTCCGGGGCATCGCCGAGGGCGTCCACGATTTCGAAGGCTCCGGTCTTCTGTCCCTGGATGCGGGCAGGGTTGACTGAATTCACCAGGAAGACCGGGTAGGACTCGCCAAGCTTGCGGGCGATGTCCAGGCAGTTGTCGAAGTTGCCGTCGACCTGCAGCAGGGTGGCGCCGTGGGCGATCGCCTGGCTGAGCTTGCCCATGGAGATCTTGCCTTCCGGCACCAGCACTGCGCACTTCAGGCCGGCGGCCGTGGCGTAGGCCGCGGCGGATGCAGACGTGTTGCCGGTGGAGGCGCACACTACAGCCTTGGCGCCTGATTCCACGGCGGCGGTCATGGCCATGGTCATGCCGCGGTCCTTGAAGGAACCGGTGGGGTTCATGCCTTCGACCTTGAGGTACACCTCTGACCCGGTCAGCTCCGAGAGCTTCTGCGCGTGGACGAGCGGCGTGCCGCCCTCACCGAGGGTAATGACCCTGGTTTTCTCCGTTACGGGCAAACGATCAGCGTATTCGCGGATGACTCCGCGCCATTGGTGAGCCACTTAGACTCCTTCTACCCGAAGTACGGATGTAACTGAATTGATGACATCGAGGCCCTTGACGGCTTCGACGGTTGCTGCCAGTGCAGCTTCGCTTGCCCGGTGCGTGACGATCCGCAGTTCGGCCGATTCCACGTTGGATTCTGCGTCACGGTGGATGGTCTGGCGCATCGTCTCGATGGAAACGCCATGCTCGGCGAACAGCTGGGCGATCTTCGCCAGGACGCCGGGCTGGTCGGCAACGTCCAACCCGATGTAGTAGCTGGTGTTGACGGCGTCGATGGGCAGTGCCGGAACGTGGCCCGTGGTGGATTCGATGCGGCCCGGGCCGCCCAGGACGATCCTGCGGGCTGCCGAGACGAGGTCGCCCAGCACAGCAGACGCGGTCGGCGTTCCGCCGGCGCCCTGGCCGTAGAACATCAGCTCACCGGCGTTCTCCGCTTCAACGAAGACCGCGTTGAAGGCTCCGCGGACGGCAGCCAAGGGGTGTTCCCGGGGAAGCAGGGTGGGGTGCACGCGCACCGAGACGCCGTCGCCGCCGTCGGCATCCGTCAACTGCTCGGCGATAGCCAGCAGCTTGATGACGAACCCGGCCTCTTTGGCCGCGGCGATGTCGGCAGCGGTGACACCGGTGATGCCCTCGCAGTGGACGTTCGCAAGGTCGAACCGCGTGTGGAAGGAAAGCGACGCGAGGATGGCAGCCTTTGCTGCCGCGTCCAGGCCTTCGATGTCGGCGGTGGGGTCGGCCTCGGCATAGCCCAGCCGCTGGGCCTCGGCAAGGGCGTCGGCGAACTGGGCACCCGTGCTGTCCATCTGGTCAAGGATGAAGTTGGTGGTGCCGTTCACGATGCCCAGGACGCGGGTGATGCGGTCCCCGGACAGGCTGTCGCGGATGGGGCGCAGGATCGGGATGGCGCCTGCCACGGCCGCCTCGTAGGACAGCTCGACGCCGGCCTTGTCCGCCTCTTCGTACAGGGCGGGGCCGTCGGCGGCAAGCAGGGCCTTGTTGCCCGTGACGACGCTGGCGCCGTTCTGGAGGGCCGCAACGATCAGGGAGCGGGCCGGCTCCAGGCCGCCCATCAGCTCGATGACCAGGTCGGCGTCCTTGACCAGGGTTTCGGCATCCGTGGTGAACAGTTCGCGCGGAAGGTCCACCTCACGCTCGGCGTCGATGTTGCGCACGGCGATGCCCGTGAGCTGCAGGTGGGCACCCGTGCGGGGGGCCAGGGTGTCGGCGTCGTCCGTGAGAATCCGCGCCACCTGAGCCCCGACGTTGCCACAGCCCAACAGGGCCACTTTCAGGGTTCGCAATTCAGTCATTCAGGCTCCCATGTCGCGGTTCAGCAGATCTTCTTCGGTTTCCCCGCGGACAATCAGCCGGGGAGACCCGTCGCGCACAGCGACAACGCCCGGCCGGGCCAGATAGTTGTAGTTGCTTGACAGGGCCCAGCAGTAGGCGCCGGTCCCCGGTACAGCGAGCAGATCACCGGCTGCCACGTCCTCGGGCAGATATACATCTCTAACAACTATGTCGCCGCTCTCGCAATGTTTGCCCACTACTCGGGACAGCTGCGGAGCCGATGCGGAGGTTCTCGAGGCGAGGATCGCGGAATAATCCGCGTCGTAGAGCACCGGGCGGGCGTTGTCGCTCATGCCTCCGTCCACCGACACATAACGGCGGGCGTACGTAACGTTTTTTCCGGCGGCTTCGGCGCCACCGGTGGCGGGGGCGTCCACGCGGACGGTCTTCCGGGTGCCCACTTCGTACAGCGTGAAGGTGCTGGGGCCCACGATGGCACGTCCCGGTTCGATCGAGATCCGCGGTGCTGGAATGCCCAGTCCAGCGCATTCGGAGCGGACGACGGCGGCCATCGCCTGCGCGATGTCGGCCGGCGGGCGGGGGGTGTCCACCGGCGTGTAGGCGATGCCGTAGCCGCCGCCGAGATCGAGCTCGGGAAGGCGGATCGAGTACTTTTCCTGCATCTGCGCCAGGAAGCCAAGGAGCTTCACCGCGGCCAGGGCAAAGCCGTCGGGTTCGAAGATCTGGGAACCGATGTGGCAGTGCAGGCCGAGCAGTTCGATGCCTGAGTAGCTTGTTGCCGCGGCAACGGCTTCCTCGGCCGCAGAGAGACCTGCCTGGTCGGTGGAGTCTCCTGCCATGGACAGGCCGAACTTCTGGTCTTCGTGGGCGGTGGCGATGAATTCGTGGGTGTGGGCGTGCACGCCCGGGGTCAGGCGCAGCATGACCTTGGCCGTTTCGCCCCGTTCGGACGCTATTTTGGCCACCCGCTCCAGCTCGTCCAGGCTGTCCACCACGATGCGGCCGAGCTTCATCTCCAGTGCACGGTGGATCTCGGCGTCCGACTTGTTGTTGCCGTGCAGGCTGAGGACGGCACCGTCAATGCCCGCACGCGCGGCCACGGCAAGTTCACCGCCGGAACAGGTGTCCAGGCGCAGGCCCTCCTCAGCCACCCACCGCGCCACAGCGGAGCAGAGGAAGGACTTGCCTGCGTAGTAGACATCCACTCCCCCGCAGACGTCGGCGAAGGCCTCGTCAAAGGCATCCTTGAAGGAGCGGGCGCGGGCGCGGAAGTCCGACTCGCTCATGACAAACAGCGGCGTCCCAAACTGTTCCTTAAGCGCGCTGACCGGAATCCCGTCAACTGCCAGTTCGCCGTCGGAATTCCGACCGACTCCGGCGGCCCACATGGGCTCGTGGAGCGCGTTCAGGTCCGCCGGCAGCGCCAGCCAGTCCGGGGCGAGGGGGGAAGAGGCGTCTGCAGTCATTCCAGTCACATCCGTTCCGGCGCGGACACGCCGAGCAGGTCCAGTCCGTTGGCAAGCACCTGGCTGGTGGCGTCGTTGAGCCACAGCCGGGTGCGGTTGAGGTCAGTGACGGCTTCCTCGCCCAGCGGGGCGATGCGGCAGGCGTCGTACCAGCGGTGGTAGGCGCCGGCGATGAGCTCAAGGTGGCGGGCCACGCGGTGGGGTTCCCGCAGTTCCGCGGCCTTGGCCACGATGGAGGGGTAGCTGCCCAGGTAGGAGAGCAGCTCGTTCTCGGTCGCATGATGCAGCAGCGAGGCGTCGAAGGCGCTGCGGTCCACGCCCGCCGCAACGGCATTGCGCGCGGCGCCGCGGGACCGGGCGTGGGCGTATTGCACGTAGAACACCGGGTTCTCATTGCTGTGCTTCTTGAGCAGCTCCGGGTCCAGGGTGAGCGGCGAATCCGCCGGGAACCGGGCCAGCGAGTAGCGCACGGCGTCCTTGCCAAGCCAGGAAATCAGGTCCTTGAGCTCGATGATGTTGCCGGCACGCTTGGACAGCTTGGCACCGTTGACCGAGACGAGCTGGCCGATGAGCACCTCGATGTTGAGCTCCGGGTCATCGCCGGCAGCGGCGGCTATGGCCTTGAGCCGGTTGATGTAGCCGTGGTGGTCGGCGCCCAGCAGGTAGATCTTTTCGGTGTAGCCGCGGTCCTTCTTGGACAGGTAGTACGCGGCGTCGGCGGCGAAGTACGTGGGCTCGCCGTTTGCGCGGATCATGACGCGGTCCTTGTCGTCGCCAAAGTCCGTGGTGCGCAGCCAGACGGCACCGCCGTCGTCAAACACGTGCCCCTGCTCGCGCAGGCGGGCTACGGCGCTTTCGATGGCACCGGCGTCGTGAAGCTCCTGCTCGGAGAAGAACACGTCGAAGGAAACGCCGAAGTCGGCCAGGGTGTCCTTGATGTCCTTCAGCTGCGCCTGGTAGGCCGCTGCCCGGATCACGGGAAGGGCCGCCACGTCGGTGAGTTCGCGGATGTCCGGGTGCTGGGTCAGCACTTCATGGCCAAGGTCCCGTATGTACTCGCCCGGGTAGCCGCCTTCGGGCACGTCACGGCCGTGAAGGCGTGCCAGCACAGAGTTGGCGAACACGTTCATCTGCGAGCCGGCGTCGTTGATGTAGTACTCCGCGGTGACTTCCGCACCTGAAGCGCGCAGCACCCTGGCGATCGAGTCACCGAGGGCGGCCCAGCGCGTGTGGCCGATGTGCAGCGGACCGGTGGGGTTGGCGGAGACGAATTCCATGTTGACCGTGTGGCCGGCGAGCGCGGAGTTGGTGCCGTACTCCGGGCCGGCTTCCACGATCGCCTTCGCAAGGGCACCGGCGGCGGCCGCGTCCACGGTGATGTTCAGGAAGCCCGGCCCGGCGGTCTCGACGGCGGACACGCCGTCGATCTCCTGCAGGCGGGCGCTGAGGACGGTTGCGAAGGCACGCGGGTTGGTTCCGGCCTTCTTTGCCAGCTGAAGGGCGATGTTCGTGGCCCAGTCTCCGTGCTCCCGGTTCTTGGGACGCTCCACCAGGACGGCGTCCGGGACGTCCGCCTCGGAAAGGGCGATCTCGCCGGCGGCAACGGCATCTTGCAGGCAGGCGGATATGGCGAGGGAGAGTTCTTCGGGAGTCACCTTCCTAGACTACCGGGGGGCCCGCCCTGCAGCGGAATCCGGGGGGACCCGGGCCCCCGCGATGGCCGCCTCGCCGACACAGGAAATACTAAGGACATTCACAGTTTGAACCCTTAGCCTGATTTCGGCGTCGTCCACGTCGTCCATCAGGTAAGTGCCCGTACCCGTACTAACGAAACGAGACACCGTGCAGCCTTCAATCCGCAAAACTGTATTCGCCGGAATCGCCGGACTGTCCCTTGCCGGCACGGTGGCCGGCTGCGCGCCGTCGGCACAGCAGCCAGCCGCCCAGGAAACACCGTCCTCAACGTCGGGGACCGCAGCATCCGGTCCGTCAGCGCTCGCAACATCCGGCACCGGCTACAAGGACGGCACGTACAGTGCGGACGGCAACTACAAGTCGCCCAACGGAACCGAGACCGTGGGCGTGCAGCTGACGCTGGCCAACGGGACGGTTTCTGCTGTCGAGATCACCGAGCATCCGTCCAATCCGAACACCCGGAAGTTCCAGGGGCAGTTCGCCGGGGGAATCGCAGCACAGATAGTGGGCAAGAGCCTTGATGAAATCAAGGTCTCCAAGGTGGCCGGTTCGTCCCTGACCAGCGGCGGCTTCAACCAGGCCGTTGAGGCGATCAAGGCCCAGGCCATCTAGGCGGGCGCGGGCGGCATGGACTCCACGACGGACAGCAGCAAAGGAGAGCCCATGCCGCACGCCGGCTGGCACGATTTCCGTTTTGACGGCATCGGAACAAGCTGGGAGATCTCCACTCCCGCGCCGTTGGATGCCGGGCTGCGAAACCGAATACTTGCCGAGGTGGAGCGCTACGACTCAACCTGGTCCAGGTTCCGCGGCGACTCGCTGATCAGCCAGGCATCCGCGCGGCCGGCGCGCCTTGAGCTGCCCCCTGAATCCGCCGGCCTCGCAGACCTTTACCGGAACCTGTACTCGCTCAGCGGCGGGGCCATGACGCCGCTGATCGGCGAAAGCCTGGAACAGCTGGGCTACGATGCCGGCTATTCCCTGCGGCCACGCGGAACCGCGGCACCGCCGCCGGCCTGGGACGACGTCCTTGAGTGGCGCGGGACATCGTTGAGCAACAGCGCTCCCGTGGTGCTGGACATCGGGGCTGCCGGCAAGGGCCAGCTCGCGGACCTCCTCGCCGGAGTGCTGCGGGACGGGGGGCTCACCGAGTTCTTTGTCGACGCCAGCGGCGACCTTTTCAACGGTGGAGAGTCGCCCGTGACGGTAGCCCTAGAGCATCCCTATGATTCCAGCAAGGCGATCGGCACCGTACCCCTCGGCCGAGGGGCATTGTGCGCCTCGGCCTCCAACCGAAGGGCCTGGGGCGACGGACTCCACCACGTCCTGGACGGCACCACCGGCAAGCCGGTCCGGACCGTGGTGGCCACGTGGACCAGAGCCGAAACCGCCATGGAGGCAGACGCCTTGGCCACGGCACTGTTCATGCTCCCCGCCGCGGCACTGGAGGCCCACTACCGGTTCTCCTGGCTTAAGGTTTTTTCCAACGGCAGTGCGGAATACTCCGCGGACTTCGAAGGGATGCTGTTCACATGAGGCTGTTCACATGAGTGCCACCACCACCGGGCTGCGGACCTCGCCCGCCACGGCGCTGGACGCCTTCCTCGGCCGCTTTACGATGTACCGGCTGGTCTCCCTTGTCCTCGCCGCACTGGCGGCCTATAGCCTGCTGCTCGACGGCCTGGGCTGGCTGACGTTCGGCATTCCCAACATGATCGCCCACCTGGCGCTGTGCCTCGGACTGACCTACGCCTCCAACCGCGCCCTGGCGGCCGTGTTTCGCGTCCGCCCGCATGCGGAATCGTCAGTGATCACGGGGCTTTTGCTCTACTTCCTGTTTTGGCCCACCCAGCTGGGGCCGGGATTCGCTCCGGTCGACCTGGCCGGCGTCGCCCTGGCCTGCATCCTCGCGTCGGCGTCCAAGTACGCCCTGGCCTGGCGCGGACGCCACGTGTTCAACCCCGCAGCCGCCGGCGCCCTCATTACCGGCCTGACCGGGCTGAACATCGCGACCTGGTGGGCAGGCACACCCGCCATGCTGTGGCTGGTCGTTCCCGGAGTCCTGCTGGTGCTCTACCGGACCCGGAAAATGCTGCTGGCCGCAGTCTTCATTGTGGTGGCCACGTCCATCTCGGCCGGAGATCTGCTGCAATCCGGCGTGGACCCGGGCGGGGCGGTGTGGCAGCCCCTGGCCCAAAGCCCTGTGCTTTTCTTCGCCGGATTCATGCTCACCGAGCCGCTGACGCTGCCTCCGCGACGCTGGCAGCAGGTGGTGCTGGCCGCCGTCGTCGGACTGCTTTTTGCGATGCCCTTCAACTTCGGTTTTGTGGCGAATTCCCCCGAACTGGCCCTGCTTGCGGGGAACCTGCTCGCCTTCCTGGCCGGACAGCGGGGAAGCGTCCGGTTGCTGTTCAGCCACTCACGCAGGCTCACGCCGACGACAACCGAGTTTGTCTTCACGCCGCGCCGCCCTGTCCGCCACGTGCCGGGCCAGTATATGGAGCTGGACCTCCCCCTGGAGAAGCCTGACGGCAAGGGCCGGCGCCGGGTGTTCAGCCTGACGAATTCCCCGGACGCGGCCCACGTGAAAATCGGCGTCGGCACTGCGGACCCCGTCTCGGCCGCCAAACGCGGGCTCCTGGCGCTCAAGCCCGGGGAGGAGCTCACGGCCACCACGGTGGCCGGAGACTTTGTCCTGCCCAAGGGATCGAGCGGTCCGGTCCTGCTCATCGCTGCTGGTATCGGCATCACGCCGTATCTGGCGCATCTTTCCAGCGGGTTGGCCAGTCAGCGGGACACAGTGCTGCTTTATCTCGCCAGGAACGCGTCCGAACTCGCTTATGCGGCTGAGCTGAAGGAATCCGGAGCCACTGTTCTTGCCCGGCTGGCCGACGGCTCCGCTCCCCCTGACTTCATCGAAGACGCCGGCGCGAGGCTGGACCCCGGTGCCCGGCTGGACGGTCCTTCCCTGAAACTGCTTGTCCCGGACATCGCTCAGCGCAGGGTGTTTATTTCGGGTTCACCGGCCAGCGTGGGGTCACTGCGGCGGGCCGCACGGCAGGCCGGCGCCCGCCGTATCCATGTCGATTCGTTTGCCGGATACTAGAAATGTGCAGCGCTCTGCCGGAAAGCACGGTGCCGGTTTTCCATTCGGCCCCACCTTCCTGCTAAGCTCTAGGACGTCCCGCCGGAAACGGCAGGATCCCTGACTGCCCTCGTAGCTCAGGGGATAGAGCGTCTGCCTCCGGAGCAGAAGGCCGTAGGTTCGAATCCTATCGAGGGCACAGGCATAACCCCGCCGCTTCCTTGAAGTGGCGGGGTTTTCTGTATGCCGGACGGCGTGTGCCAGTGCGCCTCCAGAGATTGTCGGGGGCCACTCGTAGGCTCATTCGCATGATCTGTTCAATCATTCCGCCGTACATGTTGAAGCGTCTTGCCACACAGGATTCTCCGCGGTTGACGGCCGTTCGCAGGGCCGCAAAAGAGGCCCTGCTGCACGTGAAGGCCGTGCAGGCGGCCAGGACCGCCCCTGCGCCCGTAACGCCGCCCGCTTTGAGGCAAGTGCGGCCGGCTCCCCCGAACAGGTCCGTCTATGATGCCAAGTCGTCCGAGTCGCTCCCCGGCCAACTCGTCCGGAAGGAAGGCGAAGCCCCCGTCGGCGACCCCGCCGCCGACGAAGCCTATGACGGCCTGGGCCACACCCACAGCCTTTACGCCGACGTTTTCGGCCGGAACTCCATCGACGGCCAGGGCATGCCGCTCAATGCCACCGTCCATTTCGGCAGACTCTACGACAATGCCTTCTGGGACGGCCAGCAGATGGTGTTCGGCGACGGTGACGGTGAAATCTTTGAACGGTTCACCCGCTCCCTGAGCGTGATCGGGCACGAACTGGCCCACGGAGTGACCCAGTTCTCGGCCGGGCTCGCATACCGGAACCAGGCCGGCGCCATCAACGAGTCCCTCTCCGATGTCTTCGGCGCCCTGGTGGAACAGTGCTTCCGGAAACAGTCCACCGCCGACGCCAGCTGGCTGATCGGTGAGGGCCTCTTCACTCCCCAGGTTGAAGGCTCGGCGCTGCGCTCCATGAAGGCCCCCGGGACGGCATACGACGACGACGTCCTCGGCAAGGACCCGCAGCCGGACTCGATGGACTCGTACGTCCGCACCAGCGCCGACAATGGCGGCGTCCACATTAATTCAGGCATTCCCAACCGTGCCTTCTGCCTTGTGGCCCAGTCGATAGGCGGCAACGCGTGGGACGCCCCGGGACAGATCTGGTACGAGACACTGACGGGCGGATCGCTGCCACCGACGGCCACGTTCAGCGTCTTTGCCAGGGCAACGGCGGCGTCCGCAAGGGAACTGTTTGGCGAGGAGTCTGCGGAGCATGACGCCGTGCGCGAGGCGTGGGAAACTGTGAAGGTAAAGCACTAACCCCACGCCGGGGCGCGGCCGCTCCGCGCGTCCCGCAGCCTCGGAGCACCAGGACCCTGCCATGAAGATCACAGTTGAGCGCAGCGGAGGGATTGCTGCACTGACGCGCACCTGGACAGTTCAGGCCACGACGTCCAGCGACAAGAACCACTGGCAGCCCATCGTCGAAGCCTGCCCGTGGGACGCCGTACCGGACTCGCGGAATGCCGGGGAGGGGCAGCCGGACAGGTTCATGTATTCCATCCGGGCCGGTCAGCATCGGGCCACGTTGCCGGAACGGGCGGTGACCGGACCATGGCGGGTCCTCGTGGACACGGCCAGAGCCGCGGCAGAGCAAGCGCCCCACCAAAGCTAGTTCCCGGCGAGCTCCCTGTAGAGCGTCTGGACCCTGGCCTTGATGTCATCCCGGACCAGGCGCATGCGTTCCATGCCCTCGATGCCGCGTTCGGAAGGCTCGTCCGTTTCCCAGACCTCGAAGCGCTTCCCCTCGATCGGTTCAAGCTTGGCCTCGGTGCCCAGGACGATGACGGCATCGACCGTGTCCAGGACCTCGTCGGTGACCGGTTTGGGGTGCTCACCGGTGATGTCGATGCCGAGCTCGGTCAGGGACTCCACGGCCTGGGGGTTCAGGGATTTTCCGGGTTTGGTGCCGGCGGAGTAGACAGCAATGGCGTCACCCGCGAGGTCGTGCATGAGTCCTGCGGCGAGCTGGGATTTGCCGCCGTTCTTGCTGCAGACGAACAGCACGGTCGGAGTCTTTTCGTTGGTCATGGGTGCGTTGTTTCCTTTGGGAGGGAGGCGGTTAGTGAGGCGACGAGGGTTTTGACCCGTTCGTGGATCTGGTCCCGGATGTCCCGGACCGTTTCGAGGGGCTGGTCGGCGGGGTCGGGCAGGTCCCAGTCTTCGTAGCGCTTGCCCGGGTAGATCGGGCAGGAATCCCCGCAGCCCATGGTGATCACCACGTCGGAAGCCCGGACGACGTCGTCGGTGAGGGGCTTGGGGTAGTTTCGGGTCAGGTCCAAACCCATCTCGGACATAACCGTCACGACCGTCGGGTCCAGCTCCGCGGCCGGCAGTGACCCGGCGGACCGGACGTGGATCCTGCCCTTGGCTTCGACGGTGAGCAGGGCAGCGGCCATTTGGGACCGTCCGGCGTTCTGCACGCAGACGAACAGGACATCGGGAACCTCGGACGCGGCTGCTCTTTTGGATTTGGCAAGGGCTGCCAGCCGGTCGTTGGCGAAATGTTCTGTGGTGGCGGCCAGGTAGGCGGTGATTTTCGCGGTGCGTGCCAGTGCAGTGTAGGACTCGAAGACGTAGCGTTCGACGGTTTCGGCGGCGAAGATCCCGGCGAACCTGTCGGCGAGCCGTTCACTGATGCGGTGCAGGAGGTCGGTGTTGTCCTGCAGGCCAAGGCCGGTTTCGCGGTTTTCAGTCATGACAGCTCTCCAAAGGGTGGATTCGTTGAGCGGGTTTATTCGTTGCTGCCGGAGCGGCCGTGGGCCAGACCCGTCGGGAACCCCACCAGCACCGGTTCGGGCGCGGCGCAGCAACCGGACTCTGAAGAGGCGGAGTCGTTGACTGCCAGTGCCGCGGCGGGAACGTCACAGCTTGTGCCGGCGTCGGTGGAGCAGACCCCGGTTTCAGGGAGCTCGAGGTGGACAGTGTCGGCTGATTCCTGGTCGCCGGCGAGGGCCGCGGCGACGGAGCGGACCTGCTCGTAGCCGGTGGCCAGCAGGAAGGTGGGTGCGCGGCCGTAGGACTTCATGCCGACGATGTAGAAGTCCTTGTCCGGGTGGGCGAGAAGTTTGGCCCCGTGAGGCGGGACGGTGCCGCAGGAGTGGAATTCGGGGTCGATCAGCGGGCCAAGTTCCAGCGGCGCTTCTACCGCTGGGTCCAGGTTGAGCCGAAGTTCGCGCAGGATGTCCAGGTCCGGGCGGAAACCGGTGCATGGGACGATGATGTCGGCCTCCAGCGTGCGGCCATCGACAGCTTCGACACTTACGCCCGACTCGAGAGTCTTCAGCGAGCTGATCCCGAAGCCGGTGTGCAGTTCGATCTTTCCGGCCTCCACGAGCCGGCGCACCCGGCCGCCGAGCTGGCCGCGTGCGGGCAGCCCGTCGAGGTCGCCTCCGCCGTACACTTTCGCGGCCGAGTTGCCCCGGATGGCCCACAGGATCCGGGTGTCCGGCTCGTCCCTGGCGAGGTCAGCGAGGCTGATGAGGGTGTTGGCGGCGGAGTGCCCGGCGCCGACAACGAGGACACGGCGCCCGGCGAAGGCCGTGCGCTCCCTGCCGGTGACGTCGGGAAGCGGCGCGGAGATCCGGTCCCGCGCTGCGTCCTCACCGATGGCGGGAAGGCCGGAGGTGCCCAGCGGGTTGCGCGTGGACCAGGTTCCGGAGGCGTCGATGACTGCTGCCACGGTGTGATCCCGGGTTTCGCCGTCCGTGTGGTCGGCCCGGACCACGAACGGCGCGGTGTCACGGTGACGGACGTGCGTCTTGTCCAGTCCCTGCCGGGTGACGGCGATGACGCGGGCCCCGGTCTGCAGGCGCGTGGAGATCTGGGGTAGCGCAGCCAGCGGCGCGAGGTAGTTGTCGATCAGCTCGCCACCGTACGGCAGAGCTGTGGGTCGGGGTGATTCCCAGCCGGTGGCTTCCAGGAGGCGGGCGGCGGCGGCGTCGATGTTGAACCGCCACGGCGAAAAAAGACGGATGTGGCGCCACTGCTCAATGGCCGCCCCCGGCGAGGTGCCGGCTTCAAAGATCAGCGGTTCGATGCCCTGTTCGAGCAGGTGGGCCGCGGCGGCCAGGCCGACAGGGCCGGCACCGATCACTGCGACCGGGAGGTTCTTCGCTGAATCCATGGTGTCCTCTTTCATCCGTAGCGGTAGTGCGGGTGTGTTCGGTTGGCACCCGCCGGCCGGGTGGGGCCGGCAGGTGCTTGGAGAGGGCGGTCAGCAGCAGTCTTCGTCGTCGCAGCAACCGGAGTCGCCGCAGCATCCGCTGGTCATTGAGCTCACCCCCTCCCCTGTTCCGGGTTTCAGGCGTGGGTCGGTTCTTCCACCAGTGCGGTGGCGATGCTGTCCGCATCCTCAAGCGCGGCGAGGTAGCGCTCCGCGTCGAGGGCCGCGGCGCAGCCGGTTCCCGCGGCCGTGATGGCCTGGCGGTAGCGGTGGTCCACGGCGTCCCCGCACGCGAACACACCGCTCAGGTTGGTGCAGGTGGTGGGCGAGTCCACCTTGATGTAGCCCTCCGCGTCCAGGTCCACCTGCCCGGCCACCAGCTCCGTGCGCGGCACGTGCCCGATCGCCACGAAAATCCCGGTGGCGGCCTGCTGCCGGGTTTCGCCGGTGCGGGTGTCCGTCAGGGTCACGCCGCTGACCTTGCCGTCGCCGTGGATGGCGGTGACGGCCGAGTTCCAGGCGAAGCTGATCTTCGGGTTGTCCTTGGCCCGCTGCGCCATGATGCGGGAGGCGCGCAGTTCGCCCTTGCGGACGACGACGGTCACGGACTTTCCGAAGCGGGTCAGGAAGGTGGCTTCCTCCATGGCGGAGTCACCGCCGCCGACGACGACGATGTCCTGATCGCGGAAGAAGAACCCGTCGCAGGTGGCGCACCAGGAGACGCCGTGGCCGCTGAACTTCTTCTCCTCCGCCAAACCGAGTTCCTTGTACGCGGAGCCGGTGGCCAGGATGACCGCGGGCGCCTCGTGCGCCTCGCCGCCGCCGGTGACCACCCGCTTGAGGTGCCCCTTGAGCTGGACGTCCGTGACGTCGTCGAACACGACCTTGGCGCCGAAGCGCTCGGCCTGCTGCTGGAGTCCGTCCATGAGTTCGGGGCCCTGGATCCCGGCCGGGAAGCCGGGGAAGTTTTCCACCTCGGTGGTGTTCATCAGCGCACCGCCGGCGGTGACCGAGCCGGCCAGCACGAGTGGTTCCAGGCCGGCCCGGGCAGCGTAGATTGCGGCCGTGTAACCTGCCGGTCCCGAGCCGATGATGATCAGTTGTTCCTTGCTCATGCCGTGCTCCTCAGGGGTTCTCGGTCTACTTGGCGGCCGGGATCAGGGAGTCAATCAGACCTTCAATGCGGGTCTTGATCTCATCCCGGATGGGGCGGACGGATTCGACGCCCTTGCCGGCCGGATCCTCCAAGACCCAGTCCTCGTAGCGCTTGCCGGGGAAGTACGGGCATTCGTCCCCGCAGCCCATGGTGATCACCACGTCGGATTCCTTGACGGCCTCGGTGGTGAGGACCTTGGGGACCTCGGCGGACATGTCGATACCGAGTTCGGCCATGGCCTCGACGGCGGAGGGGTTGATTTTGTCGGCCGGCTGGGATCCTGCGGAGCGGACCTCGATCTGGCCCTTGCCGAGGGTGGTGAGGAACGCAGCCGCCATCTGGGAGCGGCCGGCGTTGTGGACGCAGACGAACAGGACGGAGGGCTTCTTGGCGGTTTCGGTGCTCACGGGTTTTCTCCTGGAATCGGTTGGGTTGATGGTGTGGTGTACGTGTGACGGCCTTGGCTCCCAACCGAACATTGATGATGATCGATATAGAGAGTATCCGGCCATAAATCGATGAATGTCAATATTTGGCTTTGGTGAAGCTGCTTAACCCGGTCCGGCCGCGGTGACGCGGGGCGCGAGGTCGGTAATACGGTGGGCGATGTCATCAAAGGCCTTATCGAAGGCTTCTCTGGTACCCAGGCGGAGGGGGTCTGGGACGGACCAGTGAATTCCGCCCAGCCAAGTCAGTTCCTCGTGGGCGCTGTCGCAAACGGTCACGACAAAGTCCGCCTCCCCCGCGACATCATCCAGGGAACGGGGTGCAACGTTGGGAAGGTCCAGGCCGCGGCGCCGGGCGGCTTCGACAGCCCCGGGGGCGATGCGGTCCGCGGGATGCGTTCCGGCAGAGGCTGAGGGAACGCTGCTCGCTTGCCGCCAGAGAGCTGCGGCCAATTGAGAGCGGGCGCTGTTGCGCGTACAGACGAACAGGATGCGACGGGCGCCGTGAACTGCCCCGGGCACGAGTCCATCCAGGGCCCCGGCCGCCAGCCGGAGGTAGCTCCGCCGCTTGTCCGCTTCCGAGCGGTGCCGGATTGCCAGTCCGGCCTCTTCCAGTGTTCTCAGGTGATGCGAGAGAAGGTTTGAGGACATGCCCAGCTCGGCCTGCAGTTCTGTGGGAGAGAAGTCCCCCAGCGTCAGAAGGTCAACGATGCGCAGGCGTGCGGGATCAGCGAGGGCCGCATGTTTGGCTACCCGCGCTTGAAATGTGTCGACTGCCTCAATATCCATTGATTCAATTTTGACTGAGTTAATTCTTTGCGTCAAGCTGGTGCCATGACTTCAAACCAGCCGCCTCTGTGGCGCCGCGCCGTCGCTGAACTGCTCGGCACCGCCCTGCTCGTTGCCATCGTCGTCGGTTCCGGGATTGCCGCCCAGCAACTCTCCCCCGGTGATGTGGGCCTGCAGCTGCTCCAAAACAGCACCGCCACGTTTCTGGGCCTGACTGTGCTGATCCTGGTGTTCGGGCCGGTGAGCGGGGCGCATTTCAACCCCATGGTTTCTTTGGCCGACTGGTTCTTGGGCCGGCGCAGCGGCTCCGGACTGACTCTGCAGGACGTTGGCGCCTACGTGGCAGCCCAGGTTGTGGGCGGCATTGGTGGCAGTGTGCTTGCCAACGCCATGTTTGAAGTCGGGACGTCCATTTCCACAAAGGACCGGGCAACCGCAGGGCACCTGCTGGGTGAGGTCGTCGCCACCGCCGGGCTCATCCTGCTGATCTTCGCCCTCGCCGCAACCAATCGCGGTGCCCTCGCAGCACCCGCAGTGGGCGCCTACATCGGCGCCGCCTACTGGTTCACCTCCTCAACCTCCTTCGCCAATCCCGCGGTGACCGTCGGCCGCATCTTCAGCGACACCTTCGCTGGCATCGCACCGGGCTCCGTACCCGCCTTCGTCAGCGCCCAGCTGCTCGGCACCGCCATCGGCCTGGGCCTGCTGCTCCTGCTGTTCCCAACCGCTGCCCGTGCCGCGGACGACGTCGTCATCCCGCACGGCAGCCAGACAATCAAGCCTTAGGCGGCGGCTGGTCGCCCCGGCTCCATACATTGATGGATGTCAATATCGAGGCATAATGGGTAGATGACCTCACTGCCCCTGCTTGAACCAGCCACGGAGCCCGCCTGCTGCCCGCCGGCAGCGCCCACGCTGGGCGCTGCTGAAGCGCAAGACAGGGCGGCGGTGTTCAAGGCCCTGGCCGACCCCAACCGGCTGCGGCTGCTGTCCATCGTCAAGGCCGCGGAGAGCGGAGAGTCCTGCGTCTGCGACCTCACGGAGCCGCTGGACCTTGGCCAGCCCACCGTCTCCCATCACCTGAAGATCCTCGTCGACGCCGGGCTGCTGCACCGTGAAAAGCGCGGAACCTGGGCCTACTACTCGCTCATTCCCGGCGCCCTTGAGCGCGCGGCAGGGTTGCTGGAGAGCCTGTGACCACAGCGGGCCGTCAACGATGACAAGCCGCACCATGCGTCAGGCCAGCGCTGAATCCCGGAAGCGGGCGCGCCGTGGAGTGGTAGCTGTAGCCGGTGGGCGTCTGGACTCAGACAAGAAGGAGTGGCGCCTTCGGCAGCTTCACTAGCCGGCCGTCGTCAACTGGCCGCGGAACGCCCTGCGGTAGGACTGCGGGCTCGTGTCCAGCACTTTGGCAAAGTGGTGGCGCAGCAGCACGGGATGGCCGAACCCGGCCTGCCGGGCCACTTCATCGATGTTCAGTTCAGTGGATTCAAGCAATTCCTGCGCCCTTAACACCCGCTGGGAATTCAGCCATGCCGCCGGCGTGGCGCCCGTCTCGGCACGGAAGCGGCGGGCGAAGGTCCGGGGCGACATATGCACCCTGGCGGCAAGTTCATGGACGGGGTGCTCCTCGTCCAGGTTCTGCACCATCCACCGCAGGAGTTCCTCCATCGGCTGCGATCCGCATTCCGGCATGGGACGGTCAATGAACTGGGCCTGTCCGCCGTCGCGGTGTGGTGGCACCACCATGTCCCGGGCTATGGCTGCCGCCACGGCTGCGCCGAGCTCCACACGGACCAGATGCAGGCAGGCGTCTATGCCTGCCGCGGTTCCGGCGCTGGTAATAATTTGGCCGTCCTGGACGTAGAGGACATTTTCGTCCACCTGGACGTTGGGAAACTTCGCTGCCAGCTCGCCGGAGTAATGCCAGTGAGTCGTGCAGCGCCGCCCGTCCAGCAGCCCCGCCCGGGCCAGGGCAAAAGCGCCGGAGCAAATGGACATGACCCATGCACCCCGCGCATGCGCCGCCCGAAGGGCCTCCAGCACTTCCTCGGGGACGTCTTCGTCCCGGCCGTAGGGCGTCATGATCACAAGGTCCGCGTCCGCTGCGGCCTCGAGACCCAGGCTGACGTGCATGGTCAGGCCGGATTTGAGGGGGATGTCCCCCGGTTCCGGCGCGCAGACCCGAAAATCGAATTTCGGGACGCCGGTGCCCCGGTCCGAACGGTCGATGCCGAACACCTCAAAGGCGGTGCTGAACTCGAAGATGGAGAAGTTGGGAACCACGATGACTGCCACTGACTTGAGCATGAATCCAGTATGGCAGAAATTTGTTCTTTATAGTCATTTCTGCCACTTTTTTCCTTACCCCGCGAGGAGAACCATGGAGCTATGGAAATCTTCGGAATCGCCCTCGTTGTCCTGATCCTCATCTCAGTGGTTGCTTCCCTTACCGCCGTCGTGCGGGACGGTCGCGGACACACGCCGCCGGAATACTCGATCCGGGACTGGTCCGCACTCGACCTGCCCAGCCGCAACTACACGGTGCGCAACTTCTAGGTGTGCACACGCTCCCAATACCCGCCGCCAACAGCAAAGGACCCGGCTCATGCCGGGTCCTTTGCTGTTGCAGGTGTCAGCCGAGGGCAATATCCGAAGGGTGGACCGCCAAGGCCTGGGGCGGCGACCCCGCCGGACGGTCCGTAAAGCCCGCGCCGGCCGCAGTAGACTGGTTCCAGCCATGACTTTTACTATCTCCTACCGCGCCGAGCTGCCGGTCTCCGAGCGCCGCGAGGACCTGATGGCCGCCATCGCTGCCAACCAGGTGACCATCATTGCCGGCGAGACCGGTTCGGGGAAAACCACCCAGATTCCCAAGATGTGCCTTGAACTGGGACTCGGTGAGAACGGCCTGATCGGCCACACGCAGCCGCGGCGGCTGGCTGCCCGGACAGTGGCCGAGCGCATCGCCTCCGAACTGGGCGTGGAGATCGGCCAGGAAGTCGGATTCCAGGTCCGTTTCACCGGAGAGGTCAGCCGCTCCACGAAGGTCAAGCTCATGACCGACGGCATCCTGCTGGCGGAAATCCAGCGGGACAAGCTGCTCCGCAAGTACAACGCCATCATCATCGACGAAGCCCACGAGCGCAGCCTCAACATCGACTTCATTCTCGGATACCTCAAACGGATCCTGCCGCAGAGGCCCGACCTGAAGGTGATCATCACCTCCGCCACGATCGATCCCGAACGCTTCGCGAAGCATTTCGGCTCCGACGATGCAGCCGCCCCGATCGTGGAAGTGTCGGGGCGCACGTATCCCGTGGAGATCCGCTACCGGCCGCTGTCGCAGCCATCGGGCGGCGCTGACGACGAGAACGCCTCCGACGACGAGCTCGAGGAGGACCGGGACCCGCTGGATGCCGTGTGCGACGCCGTCGACGAGCTCGCGCTCGAAGCGCCCGGCGACATCCTCATCTTCTTCTCCGGCGAGCGCGAAATCCGGGACGCCGCGGAGGCACTGAACGCCAGGATCCAATCCAACCGGCGCCTCGCCGCCACGGAAGTGCTCCCGCTCTTCGCGCGGCTGAGCCTGCAGGAGCAGCACCGCGTCTTCAACCCCGGCAGCAAGCGGCGGATCGTGCTCGCGACGAACGTGGCCGAGACCTCACTGACCGTTCCAGGCATCAAGTACGTCATCGATACCGGTACCGCCCGCATCTCGCGATACTCACACCGCACCAAGGTCCAGCGCCTGCCGATCGAACGGGTTTCGCAGGCCTCGGCAAACCAGCGCTCCGGCCGCTGCGGCCGTGTGTCGGACGGAATCGCTATCCGGCTCTACTCCGAGGAGGACTTCGAATCCCGGCCGCTCTACACGGACCCGGAAATCCTGCGTACCAACCTGGCCGCGGTAATCCTGCAGATGACCGCCATGGGTGTGGCACGCGGGCCCAAGGACATTGAAAGCTTTCCGTTTGTTGAGCCTCCGGATTCCCGTGCCATCAACGACGGCGTCACCCTGCTCCGGGAGCTCGGCGCCCTGCGCACACCAACAGCGGGCACACCAACAGCGGGCACACCAACAGCGGGCACGCCCAAGACAGGGGCAACCGCCGCAGACAACGGTTCCGGGCGCAACGCCGGCGGCCTGACCGCCGTCGGGCAGAAATTGGCGCAGCTGCCGGTGGACCCGCGGCTGGGCCGCATGATCGTTGAAGCCGGAAAACGCGGCTGTGTCCGCGAAGTCATGATCCTGGCGGCGGCACTGACGATTCAGGACCCGCGGGAGCGCCCGACCGACAAGCAGCAACTGGCCGCGGAAAAGCATGCCCGCTTCCGCGATGAGAATTCCGACTTCACCGGCTTCCTGAACCTGTGGAACTACATCCAGGAAAAGCAGCAGGAGCTCTCTTCCACCCAGTTCCGCCGGCTGTGCCGCAATGAGTTCATCAATTACCTCCGTGTCCGCGAATGGCAGGATCTGTTCGCCCAGCTGCGCCAGCTGGCCCGGCCCCTCGGCATCAGCCTGGACAACAAGCGGCAGGCCGACCCCGTCGGCAATCACGAGGGCGTCCACATCAGCCTGCTGTCCGGGTTGCTGAGCCATATCGGCATCCTTGATGAGCGCAAGCGGGAATACGCGGGGGCGCGCGGCAGCCGCTTCGCCATCTTCCCGGGCTCGGCCCTGTTCAAGAAGTCCCCCACGTTCGTCATGGCCGCGGAACTGGTGGAGACCAGCCGACTGTGGGCCCGGGTCGCGGCGAAGTTTGAGCCGGCATGGGCCGAGCAGGTGGCCCCGGACCTGGTCAAGCGCAGCTACAGCGAGCCGCACTGGTCCACGAAAATGGGCTCCGTCATGGCGTACGAGAAGGTCACGCTGTATGGCGTGCCCATCATCGCCCAGCGTCGGATCAACTACGGCAAGGTTGACCCCGTTCTTGCCCGCGAGCTTTTCATCCGGCATGCGCTGGTCGAGGGCGACTGGAAAACCCACCACAAGTTCTTCCACCGGAACCGTGCGCTGCTCCAGGAGGTCGAGGAACTCGAAGCGAGGATGCGCCGCCGTGACCTGCTGGTGGACGACGAAACCCTCTTTGAGTTCTACGATGCCCGCGTGGGCAAGGATGTTGTCTCGGAACGGCACTTCGACCGGTGGTGGAAGGAAGCCCGGCAGCAGGACCCGTCCCTCCTTGACTTCGACCAATCGCTGCTTCTCAGTGAAGACGCCGATGCCCTGGATGAATCCGCTTATCCCAAGACCTGGCTGCACAAGGGCTTCGAGCTGCCACTGAGCTACGAATTCCACCCGGTGGCGCCCGGATCGCCGCCCAACCCCTCCGACGGTGTCACCGCCAAGGTGCCGGTGCTGTTCCTGAACCAGCTTGAGGACGCCCCCTTCCGCTGGCTGATTCCCGGCCAGCGGGTGGAGCTGGTCACCGCGCTGATCAAGTCCCTGCCGAAGCAGGTCCGGAAGAACTTTGTTCCTGCTCCGGATGTCGCCCGGCAGGCGGTGGCCGCCTTGGAGGCCGAGTTCGATCCTGCCGAGGACGATCTTGAGTCAGCCCTCGAACTGGTGCTGCGGCGGCTGCGGGGGCACATCATCCCGCCGGGTTCCTGGAACTGGGAGGCTGTTCCGCAGCATCTGCGCGTGAGCTTCCAAGTGGTGGACAGCCGCGGCAAGGTGCTGGACGAGGGCAAGGATCTTGAAGCGCTGCAGGAGCGGCTTGCACCAGCCACACGGCGTGCCATCGCAGAATCACTGGGCGCCACACCTGCCACCGCGGGGCCGCGCACCGCCAAGAAGGGCCCGCAGGCTTCAGCCCCGCCGGCCGGTGACGGCCGCCCGCGATCAGCACAGGGTTTCACGGAACAGTCCGGCCTGACCAAGTGGTCCGTCGGCACTGTGCAGCGCGAAGTCAGCGTAACGGTCAAGGGGCATACTGTGACGGGCTACCCCGGGCTCGTGGACGAAGGGAAGTCCGTGGCACTGCGGGTGTTCCAGTCCGCTTCCGAGCAGCAGGAGGCCATGCGCGGCGGCGTCATCCGCCTGCTGGCCCTCAGGGTGCCCTCGCCGGACCGGTATGTCTTGGAACATCTCAACAACACGGAGAAGCTGACCTTCAGCCAGAACCCGCACGGGTCCGTGTCAGCCTTGATCGCCGACTGCGCGCTCGCGGCGATCGACAAGCTCACCCCGGCGGAATTGCCCTGGGATCGGTCCTCCTTTGATGCTCTGTATGAGCACGTCCGCGCGGAACTGATCGACACCGTCTTCAGCGTTACCGCCGTCGTGGAACGCGTTCTCGCCAGCACGCGGCGGATCCAAAAGCAGCTCAAGGGCACCACCAGCCTGGCGCTCATCAGCGCGCTCAACGACGTCAGGAGCCAACTGGAGCAGCTGGTGTTTCCCGGGTTCGTCGCCCGGACCGGCTACGCACAGCTGAGCCAGCTGCCGCGCTACCTCGCCGCCATTGAAAAACGCCTCGAAAAACTGCCCGGCAATGTGCAGCGGGATGCCCTCAGCATGGCGGCGGTCCAGCGTCTGGAGGATGAGTACGACGACGCCGTCTCAGCCCTGCTGCCGGGCCGCCGGGCGGGGGCTGAACTCACGCAGGTGCGCTGGATGATCGAGGAACTGCGGGTAAGCCTGTTCGCCGTCGAGCTTGGCACCGCCTACTCCGTCTCGGAGAAGCGGATCCGTGCCGTGCTGAACAAGGCCCTCGCAGCTTAGCTCGCTGTTCGGGAGTCGTTGTCCTAGGCGTCGGGCACGAACTCGCTGTAACCGGCATTGCGCAGCCCGGCGCGGAGCTTTTCGGCGTTGGCGTCGAGCCGGGCAGGGTCCGGATTGTGGTCCGCTGTGGCGAAATCAAATTCCGCCATGCTGTTGGACGGCCAGACGTGGACGTGCATGTGGTTGATCTCGTAGCCGGCCACGATGAGGCCTGCCCGGGCTGCCCCGAACGTCTCCACCTGGACCGCCCCGATGCGGCGGGCCACCTCCATGACCTTGGCCAGGGTCTCCGGCGATGCGTCCGTCCAGCGGTCCACCTCCTCTGTGGGCACCACGAGGGTGTGGCCGTCGGCCAGCGGGCCCATGGTCAGGAACGCCGAGACGTCCGGCTCGCGCCAGACAAAACGTCCCGGGATTTCCCCGTTGAGAATCTTGGTGAACAGCGTGCTCATGCGTCAGCCCTTTCCGACGGTGCCTGCAGGGTGGTTGTATCCAGGACAAAACGGTACTTGACGTCGCCCGCGACCATCCGGTCATACGCGTCATTAAGCTGGTCGGCCCCGACAATCTCGACGTCCGACACCACCCCGTGCTCTGCGCAGAAGTCCAGCATCTCCTGCGTTTCGGCGATGCCGCCGATCAGTGAGCCGGCATATGCAATGCGGCGCCTGATGAGTGCGCCGGGGTTCACGGGCGGCATGGCCTCGGAGGGCAGCCCCAGCTGGAACAGCGCCCCGTCCCGGCGCAGCGTGCGGAAGAACGGGTTCAGGTCATGCGGTGCCGCGACGGTGTCGATGATGAGGTCGATGCTGCGGTTCGCTGCCGCCATGGCGTCCGCATCGCTGGAAAGGATGACGCCGTCGGCGCCAAGGTCCAGGGCCGCTGAAACTTTGGACTCCGACGTGGTGAAGACCTTCACTTCGGCGCCCATGGCTTTGGCAAGCTTGACGGCCATATGGCCCAAGCCGCCGAGGCCAACGACTCCCACCACATCACCCTCCTCGACGCCGAAGTGGCGAAGCGGCGAGAACGTGGTGATGCCGGCGCACAGCAGCGGCGCCACCGCCGCGGTGTCGAGGTTCTCCGGTACCCGCAGGACGTAGCGGCGGTCCACCACTACGGATGATGCATAGCCTCCCTGGGTGACTGCATCGCCGTTGCGGGCATCCCTGGCCCCGTAGGTGCCGGTCATGCCCCGCTCGCAGTACTGCTCGAGTCCGTCGAGGCAGCTGTCACATTCGCGGCAGGAGTCGACCATGCAGCCCACGCCCACGAGGTCGCCGGGGGCAAAATCGTCCACGTCCGAACCCACACGGCTGACCTTGCCCACAATTTCGTGCCCGGGCACCAGCGGATAGTTCTGCGTGCCCCACTCACCGCGCGTGGCATGCACGTCCGAGTGGCACAGGCCGCAGAACTCAATGGCAATTTCGACGTCGTCAGCCTTGGGCGCCCGCCGGGCCACCGTCAGCGGCACAAGGCCGCTGGTGCTGGAGACGGCGCCGCGGGCGGCTGCCAGGCGTCCCTGCCGGAGGCCCGCCGCTTCGTCCGGGGCAGCGTCCGGAGCCGCGTCCGGGAAAATCCCGTCGGCGCGCGGAATGTGCAGGGCAAGCGGAGGCGGTACGGGGCGTCCAGGAGTCATACTGCGACGCTACCCTCCGCAGGAGGAACAGTGCCAGCCGGGGCAGTGCCAGCCGGGCCGGTGCCAGCCGGGGCACCCGTCTCGACGGGCAGGGAAGGATCGTTGGACCACTCCGAAAAGGACCCGGGAAACAGTGCTGCGGTGATCCCTGCGATTTCAAGTGCCGCGATCTGGTGGGCGGCGGTGACACCGGAACCGCAGTAAACCGCCGTCGGGGTTTCCGCATCCGCGCCCAGCCGGGCGAACCGCTGCCGGAGGTCGCGCGCCGGAAGGAAACGCCCGGCGTCGTCGAGGTTTTCGGTTGTGGGGGCGCTGACAGCGCCCGGGATGTGGCCGGCACGCGGATCCACCGGTTCCACCTCGCCGCGGTACCGTTCACCGGCACGTGCATCGAGCAGCACGCCCTGGTTGCCCCAGTCCGCCGCCTGTGCCCGGTCGATAACGGGCATGGCGCCGTCGGTCAGCGTCACATCGCCGGGGGCTGCTTCCTCCGGCCCGCCCTGCAGCGGCAAGCCGGCCCGACGCCAGGCGGCCAGGCCGCCGTCAAGCAGGCAGACGCTCCGGAAACCGGCGTTGCGGAGCATCCACCAGACGCGGGCCGCGGACGTGTTGCCGGCGTCATCATAGGCAACCACCACGTCACCTGTGCGGATGCCCCAGCGGCGGGCGGCGGCCTGAAGGCTGGGCAGCGGAGGCAGCGGGTGCCGGCCGCGGGCGGGGTCTGCAGGTTCAGCCAGCTCGGTGGGAAGGTCAATGTACACCGCACCAGGTATGTGGGCGTCGAGGTAGTGCCGGCGGCCGTCCGGATCGCCCAGCTTCCAGCGGACATCCAGCAGTACAGTGCGCTGGGCGGATGCAAGCCGTGCGTTCAACGCAGGCACGTCCATGAGGGTATCCACCAGGTCTCCTTCCGATTGGACCGGCACCTTGCCGGCAGGCAGCAACAACTCTAGCCGCCGATCAATCCGGCCGCCGGTAGGCTGATGCGGTGAGCAAAGTACCCAGCGGCGCCCGGGCATGGGCTGACGAGGCCGTCCGTAAAATCAGTGCTGAGAACAACCGCTCGGCAGACACGCACCTCTATTCCGTGCCGCTGCCGGAACACTGGGGCGTCCAGCTCTACCTCAAGGACGAATCAACGCACCGCTCCGGAAGCCTGAAGCACCGGCTGGCCAGGTCCCTGTTCCTGTTCGGTCTGGTGAACGGCTGGATCACTGAAGGAACCACCATCGTGGAGGCGTCCAGCGGCAGCACCGCAGTCTCCGAGGCCTACTTCGCGCAGATGTTGGGGCTGCCATTCATAGCCGTCATGACGCGCACCACCAGCTCCGAAAAGATTGAACTGATAGAGCAGTTCGGCGGCGCCTGCCTGCTGGTGGATCATGCCTCCGAGGTCTATGCGGCCGCGGCGGAGGTGGCAGCGACCAGTAACGGCCATTACATGGACCAGTTCACCTACGCCGAGCGGGCCACGGACTGGCGGGGCAACAACAACATCGCCGAATCCATCTTCGGGCAGCTCGCACTGGAAGAGCATCCTGTCCCCCGCTGGATCGTAGTGGGCGCCGGAACGGGCGGCACCAGCGCAACCATCGGCCGGTACCTGCGCTACCACCGGCATGACACGGGGCTGACAGTGGTGGACCCCGAGAACTCGGCGTTCTACCCGGGCTGGCGCAGCGGAGCCGCAGACTTCAGCACCGGCCGCCCCTCGCGGATCGAGGGCATCGGACGGCCACGGATGGAGCCCAGCTTCGTGCCGGCGGTCATCGACCGCATGATCCAGGTGCCCGATGCCGCATCCGTCGCGGCCATGCGCCACCTCCACGGGCTGGCGGGGCTCCATGCGGGACCCTCCACGGGAACCAACCTCTGGGGAGTCTGGCAGCTGATAGCAGAGATGATCGCCGCAGGGCAGCGCGGCAGCATTGTTTCGCTCATGTGCGACGGCGGCGACCGCTATGCGGGTAACTACTACAGCCCGGCGTGGCTCGCAGCGCAGGGGCTGGATCCTGAGCCGCATGAGCGAACCATCCGGGAGTTTTTCGATTCCGGGGTCTGGAACGCTTAGACGTCCACAGATTCCCGGGCGGAAAGATGGGTGAACTCCGTGCCGTATTTGGCACCCAGCCGCTTGACGTGGCCTTCCACGAGTTCCAGGCCCGTGCGGTTGAGCAGCGCGTCATGGATCGGAAACGCCCGCGGCGCGCGCACTCCAATGACGAAGTCCACCACCTCGCTGACCTTGTTCCACGGCGCATGAACCGGGACCAGGAGAGTCTTGACGCTGATGCCGTCCGGGATGATGAAGGAGTCACCGGGGTGGTACACGTTTTCGTCCACGAGGTAGCCGATGTTGGCCACTATGGGAACGTGCGGATGAATCAGTGCATGCTGCCCGCCGAAGCTCCTGATCCCGAACCCGGCGGCGTCGAACGACGTTCCGGGAGCAACCGTGTGGACGCGGGACACGGCATCGGGTGCTTCCTTACGGAGGTTTTCGGCCACACCGCCCGGTGCAAACAGCTCCAGCTCACGGTTGTCCTTAAGCGCCGAGGTCACCACGGCCACATCGACGTGGTCAGGATGCTCGTGGGTGATGAGGACGGCGCGGGCGCCGTCGAGCGCTTCGGCGGACTCGGAATACCCGCCGGGATCGATGACCAGGACGTGTCCGTCTTTTTCCAAGCGGACACAGGCGTGCGTGAATTTGGTCAGCTTCATCCGGCCAGCCTAGGGAACCGGCCGATAAGTGTCCACGGGCCTCCGGCTGGTAATCTTGAACACGCAAGTATCCCTTAGCGAAGCGAGTCCATTCATGCCACACGGCGCCAGCGCTGAAGGCAGGCCGCTGACCCCTCTGGTTGCGGCTGGCGGGAAAGAGCAACGGGTCACCAAGCAACGGCTGGCGGTAAGTGCCGCACTGGATGAGCTGCATGACTTCGTGAGCACCCAGGAGTTGTACCGGATCCTGCAGAACCAAGGGGTCTCGGTCTCCCTGGCCACCGCCTACCGTATCCTGCAGTCCCTTGCCGACGAAGGCCTCGTGGACGTACTCCGCAACGGCGACGGCGAGGCCGTTTACCGCCGGTGTGCCGTCACCGAACACCACCACCATCTCCTCTGCAGGAGCTGCGGCAAGGCCGTGGAAGTGGAAGCGCCTGCCGTGGAGACCTGGGCCGCCAAGACAGCCCAGGAGCACGGCTTCACCGAGATGGCCCACACCGTCGAGATCTACGGCCTCTGCCCCGCCTGCTCGGCGCGGAAGGCCGATTCTGCGGCGGCTGATTCTGCGGCGGCCGATAAAGAGGCCGAATAACACAGCGCTGAGCAGGGCGCTCAGCAGCAGGAAGAGGGCTTGCTGGCCGTCAGGCTTGGCTGGCCGTAAGGCTTGGCTGGCCGTCAGACAGTCCGCAGAACCCTGCCGTTGAGCCCGCGTTTCGCGCGGACGCTGCCGATGACCCGGCACACGACGTAGATCAGGAAAGACAGCGTTGTTACGTAGGGGCTGATGGGAATGCGGCCGCCCAAGGCAAGGAGGATGCCGCCTACTGTCGCGACCATGGCGAACACCACGCTCAGGATCACTACCAGCCGCGGTGAGGACGTCACACGCAGGGCAGCCGCCGCGGGCGTAATCAGCAGGGCCAGTACGAGAAGCGCCCCGACGATCTGGATTGAGAGCGCCACGCTCACGCCCAGAAGGACCATGAACACCAGGGCAAGCAAGCGGACGGGCACGCCGCGCGCCTCCGCCAGTTCAGGGTCGACGCTCGCGAAGCTAAGCGGCCGCCAAATAGCGATCAGGCCCGCCATCACCACCATGGCGGTGCCGGCCAGGGCCTGCAGCTGCACCGTATCCACCGAGACAATCTGGCCGGTGAGCAGGCCGAACTTGTTCGCCGCCCGCCCTTCGTACAGGGACAGGAACAGGATGCCCAGTCCCAGCCCGAAGGGCATGATCACGCCGATGATGGAATTCTTGTCGCGTGCCCTGACGCCCATGAACCCGAGCAGCAGCGCCGCCGCCACGGACCCGATCAGGGAGCCGAATACGACGTCGGCCCCGATGAGCAGCGCAAAGGCCGCCCCGGCAAACGAGAGCTCTGAGATGCCGTGCACGGCGAAGGCGAGGTCGCGCTTCATCACGAACGTGCCCACCAGGCCCCCGAGCAGGCCGAGTACTGCTCCGGCCCAGAGGGAGTTCTGGACGAGGACCAGCAGCTCGCCGTAGTTTTCGAAGTTGAAGACCGACTGCAGAATGCTTTCCGGATCCATCAGACGCCATCCCCAGCCGCGGCGCGGGCATCGTCATGGTGGTGCGTCGTGGCATCCGGCAACCCGACGACGACGATCCTGCCGTTCGCGTGGATCACGTCGACGTGTCTGTCGTACAGCTCCGACAGGACGTCGGTGGTCATCACCTCGTGGGGCGTCCCTACGCTGAACCGGCCGCCGGCGAGGTACAGGATCCTGTCGACATAGTCGATGATCGGGTTGATTTCGTGGGTCACGAACACCACGGCGCTCTCCTGCTCGTGGCATTGGTCATTGATGAGCGCACTGACGGCCTGCTGGTGATGCAGGTCCAGTGAAAGGAGCGGCTCATCGCAGAGCAGCACTTTCGGGTCGGTGGCGAGGGCCTGCGCCACCCGCAGCCGTTGCTGCTCTCCCCCCGAGAGTTGCCCCACCGGGACCTTGGCATATTCGGCGGCCCCCACGAGCTCGAGCAGTTCATCAATCCGGCGGTCCGCCTTGGCGTTTCCGAGCCGGACCCCCCACCTGTGGCCATCGACGCCCAGCCCCACAAGGTCCCTGGCCCGCATGGGCGTGTCCGGAGAAAAAGGCTTCTGCTGCGGGATATAGCCAATAAGGCGGCTCCCCCGTTCCACCGGATGCCCGCCGAGGGAAGCGGTGCCGGAGTGCAGTTCCTGAAGCCCGAGCAGCACTTTAAGGAAGCTGGTTTTTCCGCTCCCGTTAGGCCCCAGAACCGCAAAGAACTCCCCCGGGTGGATGTCCAGGTTCAGGTCTTCCCAGAGTGCCCGCCTGCCAAACTTCAGGGAAGCTTCCCGCAGGCTGATCACTGGATTCAACGCTTCTTCGTCTCCAGGGCTTTATCGATGTTCTGAACATTGTCCGTCATCCACTCCAGGTAGGTCTTGCCGTCGGGCAAGGTTTCGCTGAACTGCACGACCGGGACACCGGCCTTTTCGGCCGCATTTTTCACGGCCTCCGTTTGCGGACCTTCGGTTTGTTCGTTGTAGGCGAGGAAGCTAACATCCGGCGAAGCCGCCAGCTGGGTCGCGGCCCGCAGCACCGCCGGGGGCACGTCGCTGCCCTCTTCGATGGCGGCCGTATATTCTTCCGGAGTGCGGTTTTCCAGGCCGGCCGCTTCCAGCAGATAGAGCGGGACAGGTTCCGTCACCGCGACGCGGGAGGCGCCGTGGGAAGCCTTGACCGCACTGAGTTTGCCCACAAGGTCGCTCAGCCGCGACTTGAAGGCAGCGGCATTCGCTGTGAATTCTGCTGACGAACCGGGCGCGAGCGCTGCGAGCCTGGTGGCCACGGCATCGGCCAGCCGCCCCATGGCCGGCACGCTGTACCAGACGTGTTCATTGAACTCGCCGTGCTCGTGTGCGTGGCTGTCTTTGCTGCTTTCCGAGTGGCCGCCGGATTCCTCCGGCGCGAGGCCTGAAACTTCCATGGCACTGACAATGTTCTCGTGAGGGATTTGGCTGTCGTCCGCCATCTTGTGGATGAAGTCGTCGTAGCCGCCGCCATTCTCCACGATGAGGTCCGCTTTGGAGATTGCGAGCCTCTCCTGGGCGTTGGCCTCATACGAGTGCGGGTCCTGGTTCGATTTCGTGATGATGGCCTTGACGTCTACTTTGTCGCCGCCAATGGCCTGGACGATGTCGCCGTATACATCCGTAGACGTGACGACGGATACGCCGTCCCCAGCCGGCGCCGAGGAGGTCGTCGGGGATGCTGCCGGGGAGCCACAGGCTGTCAGCATCAGGCCGGCACAGGCGACGGCTGCAGTCAGGGAGGGACGGAGGGCACGTCGGGTAGGGCGCAAGGGATAACCTCGGTTCTGGGTACGGTTTTGCGGAATCTGCAACCCCGCAAGTCCAGTGCCTAAATGGGAATGATTCCTGTTTAAGGATGCCTAACGGAAGCTTCCGCTCCTGCTATTCACCATCGGTCTGCCCCAGACGGCGTATGCCCTTAGCCTGGGTGGCGTCACGGATCTCGCCCACCAGTTGCTCGATGACGTCCTCCAGGAACAGCACCCCCTCTGTCTGGCCGTCGGGGCCGATCACGCGGGCCAGGTGCGAACCCGTACGCTGCATGACGGACATGGCGGTCTCAATCTCCGCGTCGCGCGGGAGGTTGGCCAGCGACCGGATCCGGCTTTCGGCAATGGGATGCTGATAGCCGGATTCAGGAATCGAGAGCACATCCTTGATGTGCAGGTAACCGGACAGCATGTCGTCTTCGTCCACCATCGGGAACCGCGAGAACCCGGTCCGGCTCACGGCTTTCTCAAACTCGCACGGCGTCGCCGAGGTCTTCAGCATGACCAGGCGCTCCAGGGGAACCATGACATCCGCGGCAGTATATTCCGAAAACTCGAGTGCGCCGGTAATCAGGCCCGCATCATCATCCACCAGTCCATGACGGGTTGACTCCTGCACGATGGAATGGACTTCCTCCAACGTAAAAGAGGAGTTGACCTCGTCCCTGGGCTGGATCCGCATCAGCTTGAGGATGTGGTTCGCCGACCAGTTCAGCGTAACGATCACGGGGTTCACTATCCGGGCGATGAACATGAGCGGCGGGGCCAGGAGCAGGGCGGCTTTATCGGCCACGGAGACAGAAATATTCTTCGGCACCATCTCCCCGAACGTTACGTGCAGGAATGTCACCGCCATCAGCGCAACGCCAAAGGCGGCGACGTCGGCAAGCTCCTTGGGCACGCCGAGCGCTTCCAGTGGAACAGCCAGCAGGTGGTGGATGGCCGGTTCCGCCACCAGCAGGATCAGCAGCGAGCAGACCGTGATGCCGAGCTGCGCACAGGCCAGCATCAGCGAGACGTTCTCCATGGCCCGCAAGGTGGTCTGGGCACGCATGGAGCCGGCGTCAGCCAGCGGCTCGATCTGGCTGCGCCGTGCAGACATCACCGCAAACTCGGCAGCCACGAAGAAAGCGTTGCCGAACAGCAGCAGGACCAGCCAGAGAATTCCAACCCAGTCGCTCATGCCGCTCCGCCGTTCCTTGAGGGGCTGTGCCTCGACGAACCATTCCTGACCGAGCCCTTGCGAGGACGGCCGGTCTCCGCGGACGCGTCGACGGCGGAGCCTTCGCTGGGCTCGCGGTCCGGCTTGAAGCAGATGCGGTCGATCCGGCGGCCGTCCATGCGGGTGACGCTGAGGGTTCCACCGCCCACCGTGACCGTATCCCCCACTGAGGCTATGCGGCCAAGCTCGCTCATGACGTAGCCGCCCACCGTTTCATAGGCTGCTTCGTCCGGAACACTGAGTCCGGGAATCTGTTCAGACAGTTCATCCGGCCGCATCAGGCCGGGGAAGTACCAGTCCCCCGAAGCGCTCTGCAGCAGACCCGGCCGAACCTTGTCATGCTCGTCAGCCACTTCCCCCACAATTTCCTCGACGAGGTCCTCCAAGGTAGCGATGCCTGCAGTTCCGCCGTACTCGTCCAGCACCACCGCAAGCTGCAGGTTGCCTTCCTTCAGCTCTGCCAGCAGGGCGTCGAGGTGGATGGTCTCCGGGACGCGGAGAACGTCTGTCATGATCGCGCCGGCCTCCAGGTTCTGCCGGCGTTTGGAGGGCACTGCAATCGCTTTCTTCACGTGCACCAGTCCGCGGATGTCGTCTGCAGAATCGCCGATGACGGGGAAGCGCGAGTATCCGGTGCGGCGTGCGGCGTCGACGATATCCGAGACCGGCTGGTCGGCGTCGATGGTTTCGACGCGGATGCGGGGGGTCATCACATCGGCCGCCGTCCGGCCCGAGAAGTTCAAGGTCCGGGCCACAAAGTTTGCGGTACCCGGATCCAGGGTCCCCATGGCCGCCGACCTGCGGACCAGGGAGGCAAGTTCCGCGGGCGTCCGCGCCCCTGAGATCTCCTCTTTCGCTTCAAGTCCGAAGACATTCAGCACCTTGTTGGAAAATCCGTTAAGGAGAAGGATGGCCGGCTTGAAGATGGCGGTAAACATCAGCTGTGGCCGCGCCAATGCCCGTCCAATACGGAACGACAGGGCGATCGCCATGTTCTTCGGAACAAGTTCGCCAAGCAGCATGGAAAGCAGCGTGGCGATCACCATTGCGAGGACAAGGGAGACAGATTTGGCCACCGCTTCCGGGAGACCCAGCACAGCCAGCGGCGCATGCAGCAGCGCCCCGACCGACGGTTCCATGACATAGCCCGTCAAGAGGGTGGTCATGGTGATGCCGAGCTGGCAGCTGGACAGTTGCGTGGACAGCGATTTCAGGCATTTAAGGAGCGGGACTGCCGCGACGTCGCCGTCATCCACGGCGCGCTGCACCGTGGGCTGGTCAAGCGCTATGAGAGAGAATTCGACGGCGACGAAGAAGCCGGTGCCGAAAATCAGCAGGAAACCCGCTGCGAGAAGAAGCCACTCCATTTAGCAGCCTGCCTGGGCCGGCACGGGGCTGCTGCTCCGGGAGCCGGGGCGGCACACTGGGCGCTTCGAACGGCCAGGCGGAGGATGGTCGGCCGGGGCCTGCGCTGCTTTCAGGGAGGTCCCGGCGAAGTGCAGCGACTGACTTTGACGGGATCGTGAACGGGGTTTGCCGGCACTGCGGGTGGGCTGTGCGGGAGTGCTGATGTTGCTCCGCTGACAGCCCCCAGGCCGGCACCTAGATTTACTGTCCATAAGAATTGCAGTCTACAGGAGCACAGGCGGGTCCGGCGGTGCGAACGGCCCCCAGCCCGGCCTGCTGGCGGGATTCCGGAACAGCATTCACGGCCACTGCGGACGGACAGTTTCGGCCGGATTTTTGCCGGACCCACGCCACAAATCAGCGGCAACATGATTTGGGTCACGCTTATTGGCGGTTAACCATCGAACGTAACTAGACTGGCAGAGGTCTGGGTTCATAGGACACAGAAACTGGTTCGATTGTTGTGCCGTGGCACCTTGGCAACCAGAGGGAATTCAAACTCATGGAAGAGGCGTATTTCAAGTGCCAGAGCAGCCTAGCCACCGTCTACCAGAGGAATTTGGCGGAAATGAGTGGCTCGTTGACGAACTGTACGAGCGTTACCAGCAGGACAAGAATACGGTCGATGCAAAATGGTGGCCCCTGTTCGAATCTTTTGACAGCAGCAACGGCCCGACGTCCAACGGCGCCCCCGGCGCGGCAGTGCCGCCGGCCCACCCAGCTACGCGCGAAATGCCGGTTGTAGCGCCCCCGGCTCCGGCCAAGGCCCCGGCCTCCGCAACTCCTGCTCCGCAAGCACCTGCAGCCGCGCCGGCAACGTCGCCGGCCGCACCTGCGAAGAAGGCCCCGGCCACGGTGGCCCGCGACGGCGCAAAGAAGGCCGAGGCGGGCACCGGCGCCCAGCCCATTCCGGCGCAGCTCCCCAAGAACGTGAAGGCGCCGACCGCGCCGGAGGAAGACGTTGTCTCCGTCCTTCGCGGTCCAGCCAAGGCCATTGCAACCAACATGGTCACCAGCCTCGAGGTGCCCACCGCCACGTCCGTCCGGGCGATTCCGGCCAAGCTGCTGATCGACAACCGCGTCGTCATCAACTCCAACCTGGCCCGCGCACGCGGCGGCAAGGTCTCCTTTACCCACCTGATCGGTTACGCGGTCATCCGGGCGCTGCGCCAGTTCCCCTCGATGAACGTGTACTACGACGAGGTGGACGGCAAGCCGGTAGCCGTCCAGCCGGCCCACGTGAACTTCGGCATCGCCATCGACATGCCGAAGCCTGACGGCACACGCCTGCTGATGGTGCCGAACATCAAGAAGGCTGAGACCCTCAACTTCTCGGAGTTCTGGCACACCTACGAGGACCTCATCAAGCGTGCCCGCAACGGCAAGCTGACCGCTGAGGACCACCAGGGCACCACGGTCTCGCTGACCAACCCGGGCGGCATCGGCACCGTGCACTCTGTTCCCCGCCTGTCCAAGGGCCAGGCCGCCATCATCGGCGTCGGCGCCCTTGACTACCCTGCCGAGTTCCAGGGTGCCAGCGAGAAGATCATTGCGCACAACGCCATCAGCAAGGTCCTGACGCTGACGTCCACCTATGACCACCGGGTCATCCAGGGCGCAGGCAGCGGCGAGTTCCTCAAGCTGGTCCACCAGCTCCTCCTCGGTGCCCAGAACTTCTACGACGAGATTTTCGAATCCCTGCGCATCCCCTATGAGCCGGTGCGCTGGAGCCCCGACCTCCAGGTGGACCCGTCGGACCAGATCAACAAGGTTGCCCGCATCCAGCAGCTGATCCACTCCTACCGCGTCCGCGGTCACCTCATGGCGGACACCGATCCGCTCGAGTACGTCCAGCGCAAGCACCCGGACCTCGACGTCCTCACCTACGGGCTCACGCTGTGGGACCTGGACCGCGAATGGCCCACCGGAGGCTTCGGCGGCAAACCGCAGCTGACATTCCGCGACATCCTCGGCGTGCTCCGCGACGCGTACTGCCGCACCACGGGCATCGAGTACATGCACATCCAGGAGCCTGCCGAGCGCAAGTGGTTCCAGGACCAGCTGGAGCACCCGTACTCCAAGCCGAGCCGTGAAGAGCAGCTGCGCATCGTTTCCAAGCTCAACGCCGCAGAGGCCTTCGAGACGTTCCTGCAGACCAAGTTCGTCGGCCAGAAGCGCTTCTCCCTCGAGGGCGGCGAGTCCCTGATTCCGCTGCTTGACGCCATCATCTCCGATGCGGCCGACGACGGACTGGACGAGGTTGCCATCGGCATGGCCCACCGCGGCCGGCTCAACGTGCTCACCAACATCGCCGGCAAGACCTATGCTCAGGTCTTCCGCGAGTTCGAGGGCACCCAGGATCCCCGCTCCGTGCAGGGTTCCGGTGACGTCAAGTACCACCTGGGCACCGAGGGCACGTTCACCTCGGACAGCGGCAACGAGACCAAGGTCTACCTGGCCGCCAACCCGTCCCACCTTGAGGCCGTGGACTCCGTGCTGGAAGGCATCGTCCGCGCCAAGCAGGACCGTCTGGACCAGGGCGAGGCCTTCCCCGTGCTGCCCATCATGGTCCACGGTGACGCGGCGTTCGCCGGCCAGGGCGTCGTGGCTGAGACCCTCAACCTCTCCCAGCTGCGCGGCTACCGCACCGGCGGAACCATCCACGTCGTGGTGAACAACCAGGTCGGATTCACCACGGCCCCGTCCTCGTCCCGCTCGTCCACCTACTCCACGGACGTCGCCAAGATGATCCAGGCACCGGTGTTCCACGTGAACGGCGACGACCCCGAGGCTGTGGTCCGCATCGGCCAGCTCGCCTACGAGTTCCGCCAGAAGTTCCACAAGGATGTTGTCATCGACATGGTCTGCTACCGGCGGCGTGGGCACAACGAGGGCGACGACCCCTCGATGACCCAGCCGCTGATGTACAACCTCATCGAAGCCAAGCGATCGGTCCGCAAGCTCTACACCGAGTCCCTGATCGGCCGCGGTGACATCACCGAGGAAGAGGCAGAGCAGCTGCTTCGCGACTACCAGGAACGCCTCGAGCGGGTCTTCGCCGAAACCCATGCGGCGCAGACTTCTCCGATTCCGATCATCACGGCGGATTCCGCCGCTGTGTCGGACATCGAGCGCCCCCAGGCCCAGCAGTCGGACTTCGGCACGAACGCCCCTGCGTCCACGGCAATTTCGGCCGACACGCTGGCCCGGATTGGCAAGGCTCACCTGGAAATCCCCGAGGGCTTCACCGTCCACGCGAAGCTCAAGCAGCTGCTTGAGAAGCGCGAGCAGATGTCCCGCGAAGGCGGCATCGACTGGGGCTTCGGTGAGATCGCTGCCTTCGGTTCGCTCATCATGGAAGGTTTGCCCGTACGGCTCGCCGGCCAGGACTCGCGCCGCGGCACTTTCGTTCAGCGTCACGCCGTCTTCCACGACCGCGCCAACGGCAACGAGTGGCTGCCTCTTGGCAACCTCTCCGACGACCAGGCCAAGCTGTGGATCTATGACTCCCTGCTGTCCGAATACGCGGCCATGGGCTTCGAATACGGCTACTCCGTGGAGCGGCCCGATGCCCTGGTGCTCTGGGAAGCACAGTTCGGTGACTTCGTCAACGGTGCGCAGACCATCATCGATGAGTTCATCTCGTCCGCCGAGCAGAAGTGGGGCCAGCGCTCATCACTGGTGCTGATGCTTCCGCATGGCTACGAGGGCCAGGGGCCGGACCACTCCTCCGCCCGCATCGAGCGTTTCCTGCAGATGTGCGCCGAGGAAAACATGATCGTGGCCAACCCCACGACGGCCGCCTCGCACTTCCACCTGCTGCGCCGCCAGGCCTACAGCCGTCCGCGCAAGCCGCTCATCATCTTCACCCCGAAGCAGCTGCTGCGCCTCAAGGCTGCCGCGTCGGCCGTGGAGGACTTCACCACCGGCGGCTTCCAGCCGGTCATCGGTGAGCATGAGCAGCTGCAGGCGGACGCCGTCGAACGCGTCCTCCTCGTCTCCGGCCGCCTGTACTACGATCTGCTCTCCACCCGGCAGAAGACGGACGACAAGACAACCGCCATCGTCCGTGTGGAACAGCTCTACCCGCTGCCGCACGCGGAAATCGAAGCGGAACTGGCCAAGTACCCCAACGCCGAAGTCGTCTGGGCGCAGGACGAACCCGCGAACCAGGGTCCGTGGCCGTTTATGGGCCTGAACCTGCCGCAGGCACTGGACCGCAAGATCCGCCTGGTCTCGCGCCCGGCGTCGGCATCCACGGCCGCCGGTTCCATGAAGCGGCACGCTGCCGAGCAGGACTCACTCCTGAAGCAGGCATTCGCGCGCAAGTAGCAGTACAGCTGCCCGGCCGGACGGTGACATACCGTTCCAGCCGGGCAGTTCTGTTTAATCGGCATGAGTTAATGGACACAGCCGGGGAAGCCCGAACAGTATCCGGATCAGGCCGTCGAGCAGGGGTGCCCGGCAGTCAGGGCAAGCCCTCAATATAAGTGAAGAGGTAGTAGTGGAAGACAGGAAGCTGCGCATCGCAGCTGTTGGAGATGAACTGCTGGCCGGCCTCGGGGATCCCCGGGCCCTGGGCTGGCTGGGCCGCGTCCTGGCCCGCACTCCACAGGACGGCATGATTCTTGAGAGCTACGCCCTCCCCTGCCCGCAGGAAGGCACCGAGGGCCTGGCGGCCCGCTGGCTGGAGGAAGCCGGCCGCCGGTTCAGTGACCTGCATGAGAACCGCCTGGTCATTGGCCTGTCGGGGCGCGATGTGGAGTTCGGCCTGTCCACTGCCAGGAGCAGGCTGAATCTGGCCAACATCCTTGATTCCGCAACCCAGAAGCGGCTTGAGGTTTTTGTCGTGGGACCGCCGCCCACCCTGGACCCTGCCCAAAACCGCCGGCTCGGAGAACTCAACACCGCGTTCTCGGATGTCACCACCCGGCGCAAGCACCTCTACGTGGACACCTTCACGCCGCTGCTCAACCATGAACAGTGGCGCCAGGACCTGGCCGCGAACGGTGGCACTCCCGGTCAGGCCGGTTACGGGCTGATGGCCTGGCTTGTGCTCCACCGCGGCTGGTTCCAGTGGCTGCGAGTGGACACTCCGGACTAAGGATGCTCCGCTTGCGATATATCTTGATCGCGGGTCAGGACGGATGTATGGTTGCCGCATAGTCACGATATATCGCAACTGGAGGAGTCATGGCAGACAGTTCCTGGACCGTCACCGGCCCGCAAACCATTGACGTCGACGGCGTCTCGTCGCTGAAGCTCGGTATTGTCCGCGGCCGGTTCGACATCGTCACCCATGCGGAAAACGTGGCCCGGATTGAGGTGTCGGACGTTCACGGCGACCCACTGGCGGTGTCGGTGACAAATGGCCGGCTGGAGGTCAGGCACCAGCTGCATGGCCCGCAGGGCTGGTTCAAGAACCTGATGGGCGCCGTCAACAACAGCAGCGACAACTCGGTGGTGGTCAGCATCGCCCTGCCCGCCGGCGTCGAGGTCGAGGCCGGAACAGTCAGCGGCGACGGACTGGTGTCGGGAATTACCGGCCACACCAGGCTCAACACCGTCTCGGGCTCCGTCATGTCGGACGGCACGTCCGGTGACCTCCACGTCAACACTGTCAGCGGCGAAGTCATAGCCCGGAACCACCGGGGCGTGCTGACGGCGAAGAGCGTCTCGGGCGAGGTCACGGCGTCGGGCCGGTTCACCAACATCCGGGCCCACACCGTCAGCGGCCACATGAGCTTTGACCTCCAGGACTTCACCCACGATTTCGGGGCCAACTCGGTTTCCGGCGACCTCACCATTCGGCTTCCGCACGACGTCGGGGTCGACATCGTGGCCAAATCAGCCAGCGGGGCAGTGGTGATCGATAACCAGAAGTACGTCCTGCCCGGAGGCACGGTGCAGACCATCACCGGTCCCGATGCGAAACTGATGCTGGTTCGGACCAACTCGGTATCCGGGAAGACGTCCATCTTCCACAGCCCGGCTCCCGCGGATGCAGAAACGGGGCTCTGATGCCACCGGTCTTTGCCCACGGGGCTCTGCGACTCTATCTGCTCGCCCTCCTGGAGTCCGGCCCCAAGCACGGCTATGAACTGATCAAGGCGCTCAGCGAGCGGTTTGGCGGCACATACTCCCCCAGCGCCGGCACCATCTATCCGCGGCTGGGAAAGCTGGAGGAAGAGGGCCTGGTGGCCACGCAGTCGGAGGGCCGGCGCACCAACTACCGGATCACGGCTGCCGGCCTGGCCGAGCTCAACAATCGGAGGGACGAGCTCGCTGGCGTGGAAAAGGACATTTCGGCGTCGGTACGGAGGCTGGCGGACAACCTCCGCGCTGACATCCGCAGTAATATGCGCGGCCTGCGAGCGGATCTGGCTGCCTCCGCGGAAGCCGCCCGGTCGACTGCAATGCCGGCCGGCACCCGTGCGTCCGCCTCATCCCGGCACTCCCCTGATGCCCAGCGAATGCTCATGGAAGCGGAAATGCTGCTTCAGGCTTTCAGGGACGACCTGCGCGTGGAACTCCGCACGCAGGCAGTCACCCAGCCCATCACACCGGTGACGCTCGAAACCGTCAGGACGGTCCTCGACCAGGCACGTATCTCGATCCGGAATTCCCTCAAGGAATAAGCTTGCCCGGCACCCCCGCGTCCCACAATGCCGCCGGTTCGCGGCCCGTCCCCTGATGTGGGAGACTTGAGGGCAGCTCTTTCGAGTACCGATATTAAGGAGGCCAGCTATGAGCAAGCGTGCACGTAAACGTCGTGACCGTAAGCGTGGCGGCGCTAACCACGGGAAGCGCCCCAACACCTAAGCCACGGCTTGAACCGAAGCTTAAATGCAGTGCCCCCGCAACCTGCCGGTTGCGGGGGCACTGCGTTTAAGAGATTAGGGACCGGGCCTGCGTCAGGCGTCCACTGGCCGGATGTTGTGGATTCTGTCCAGGATCGCGTTTTTCAGATTTGCCGGAGCGGCTTCGGTGCACGACCGCTTGACCATGTTGCGGATGACGCACTCAAGGTCATACTGCTCCGTGCATTCCGGACACTCATCAAGATGATGCTTGATCTCCGCAATGTCACTGCGGGTCAGGGCACCATCCAGATACTCGTAGATACGTTGCATCCGGGCGTCGTCGCAATCGCCCAATCCCTGGCAGTCGCTCATTTCCTGTTCTCCTGTTTGTTGCTTTCTGCTGCTGCATTGTGGTCGGCAGCAGCTTTGAATCCCCGTTCGGCGGCGTAGTCAGCCAGCATGTCCCGCAACATCTTTCGGCCGCGGTGGAGCCGCGACATGACAGTGCCGATGGGAGTGTTCATAATGTCTGAGATTTCCTTGTACGCGAAACCCTCAACGTCCGCGAAGTAGACGGCCAGCCGGAACTCCTCCGGGATCTCCTGCAGCGCGCGCTTGACGTCGGAATCAGGCAGGTGGTCCAGGGCCTCGGCCTCCGCGGAACGGAGCCCGCTCGACGTGTGCGACTCGGCCCGGGCGAGCTGCCAGTCCTCGATGGTGTCCGAATTGGACTGCAGCGGCTCACGCTGACGCTTCCGGTAAAGATTGATGTACGTGTTGGTCAGGATCCGGTACAGCCATGCCTTCAAATTGGTGCCCGGCTTGTACTGGTGGAACGCAGAAAAGGCCTTGGTGTAGGCCTCCTGGACGAGGTCCTCCGCGTCGGACGGGTTTCGTGCCATCCGCATCGCAGCCGAGTACAGCTGGTCCACATACTGCATGGCGTCGCGCTCAAACCGGACCCGGCGTTCTTCCGGGCTTTCGGTGGCGACATCAATTTCCTCCACCGGCGCCGCGGCCTGCGGAGTGCTGATGTCCTCGGCGCCGTTCCCGGCGTCCTCTTGCGTGGCCTCTACGGCCGGATCCACGGTGCTCATTGCCTTCAAGTCTACTGTCACCCGCCGGACCGGCCCGGAGCCGCTGCCGGCCAGGGATCCGGCGCCATAGGAAACAGCGGCAGACTCCTCCTGCGGCATGCCGAACTCACGCACCTCAAAGTCGGCCACGTCGATTGGTCCCCGCAAGCCCACAGCGTCTTTCACCAAAGTCAAAGCTCCATCTCCACTTCACGTGTTCTGCATGGCCAGCGCAATCCTGCACTCCGCACTCCGCGGCCGTTCCGGCCCCGCGAAGCCGTTCCACTACCGCGGTGCGGTTTCACATTCCGCCATATGGGGCTGCCCGGAGGGGGCACCCAGCCATGCTTTCATCCCGGGAACAGCCTGGGACCGTCGTCCCGGCCATTTCGGACCTGCACAGCACAACGGTGTCCGGCGGGCAAATATTCCGCAAAAGTGCAAGACTAGAACCGACTCCGCCGCAGTCACCGCGGCTCGTCCATCCAGGAGGAAATTCATGTCCTTAGTCCGTTTTCTCGCCCGCCCTATGCTGGCTTCAAGTTTCGTCCTCGCCGGCGTGGACAAGCTCAGGAATGCGGACGACACTGTGGAACAGTTGTCCCCCCTGCTGCGGCGCGCATCTGATGCACTTCCCTTCCAGACCAGCGAGGCTGTCCTGGCCCGGGTCATCGGCGGCACCCAGGTGGGCGCGGGCCTCCTGTTCGCGACAGGCAAGGCCGCCCGGTTGTCGGCTGGCCTCCTGGCCCTCATCTCAGCCCTGAACGCGTTCGTTGAATGGCGCAGCGCCGATATCAGCAGCAAGGAAGGCCGTGACGCCCGCCGCACCCAGCTGCTCAAGAACGTCACCCTGACGGGCGGCGTGCTGCTGGCCTCCGTGGACACCGCCGGCAAGCCGAGCCTGGCCTGGCGCGCCGAGCACCTCGCCGCTGATGCCCGGAAGACCGCGAGCCACCTGGCGTCGGACGCGCGCAAGACCACCGGGAAGAAGCTGCACAAGGCCGACAAAGCCGTCCGCAGGGCAGTCGACCATGCAGTGGGGGCCTAGGCAGGAATGACTGGATCCATCACGGACCCGACCGCCGGCCACACCGGCGATGCTGAGCTTTGGCCTGCACCGTTTGCGGAGCGGCCCGTTGACGCCACGGTGCGCGTCCCCGGTTCGAAGTCACTGACCAACAGGTATCTCGTCCTGGCAGCCCTGGCGGACGGGCCATCCCGCCTGCGGGCGCCGCTGCACTCACGGGACTCCGCGCTGATGATCGAGGCGCTGCGCCAGTTGGGCGCTGACATCCGTGAGGTGCCGGGTGACAGCCCCTTCGGCCCGGATCTCGAAGTGACGCCCATCCCGTCAGGTTCCGGTGCAGTGGACGCCGTCATTGACTGCGGCCTTGCCGGCACGGTCATGCGCTTCGTGCCGCCCATGGCGGCACTCCGCAAGGGTGTATCCGTTTTCGACGGCGACCCGCACGCGCGGGAACGCCCCATGGGCACCATCATCGACGCGCTGGCCGCGCTTGGTGTCAGCGTCCGCGGCGAAGCCGGCGAAACGCCGTCGTCACTGCCTTTCCGGGTTGAGGGGACGGGACAGGTCAGGGGTGGCCATCTGGTGATCGACGCGAGCGCGTCATCGCAGTTCGTTTCCGCGCTGCTCCTGGTCGGTGCACGTTTCACCGAGGGTCTGCACCTGGAACACTCCGGCCACTCCGTGCCGAGCCTGGACCACATCAGCATGACCGTGGCTGTGCTGCGCGGAGTGGGCGTGGAGGTGGACGACTCAACACCGAACCACTGGATTGTCAGCCCGGGCCCGATCCGCGCCTTTGACGAACGCATCGAACAGGACCTGTCCAACGCCGGGCCCTTCCTCGCTGCGGCCCTGGCATCGGGCGGCACCGTGCGCATTCCGGACTGGCCTGCACCCACCACCCAGGTCGGGGACCTGTGGCGGAGCATCCTCCCGGCGATGGGTGCCACCGTGACGCTGGAAGCCGGAACGCTGACCGTCACAGGCGGCAGCGAGATCCGCGGCGCGGACTTCGCCGACACCAGCGAGCTCGCCCCTACTGTCGCGGCGCTCTGCGCCCTGGCCTCCGGCCCGTCCCGGCTCAGCGGCATCGCGCACCTTCGGGGACACGAGACGGACCGCCTGGCAGCGCTGGCGGCGGAAATCAACGGCCTTGGCGGCGACGTCCACGAGACAGACGACGGGCTGGTGATCCGGCCCGCAAAGCTCCATGGCGGCGTGGTCCGCAGCTACGCTGACCACCGGATGGCCACCGCGGGCGCCATCCTTGGACTGGCTGTCAGGGGCGTCGAGGTCCAGGACATCGGCACCACAGCCAAAACCATGCCGGACTTCCCGCAGCTGTGGGCGGACATGGTCGCGCAAGGCACCCACAGCGGGCAGGGCAACGCCGCAGGGACCACCGGTGGCACGCAGCACTGAGTCCTGGGACGAATCCGACGTCCGCATCCGGCCCAACAAGAAAGGCTCCCGGCCCCGTACCAAGGACCGGCCCAGCCACGACGACGCCGTGACGGGACGCATCATCACCGTTGACCGCGGCCGCTACACGGCGGTTGTCGGCGAGGACTCCGGCGACGAACGCACCGTCATTGCCGCCCGGGCGCGTGAGCTCCGCCGCTCCCCCGTGGTGGCGGGGGACTTCGTGTCCCTCGTCGGAGATGTGTCAGGAGCTCCGGACACACTGGCCCGGCTCGTGAAGATCCAGGACCGGAAGACGCTGCTGCGCCGCAGCGCCGACGACACTGATCCGGTCGAACGGGCCGTCGTGGCCAACGCGGACCAGCTGGTGGTTGTTGTGGCGGCAGCCAATCCGGAGCCCCGGACCGGTTTCATCGACCGTGCGCTGGTGGCCGCCTACGATGCCGGCATCGAGCCGCTGCTGCTCGTCACCAAGGCCGACGTGAAGGACCCCTCGGAACTGCTGGACAACTACCGGCACCTCGATTTCCCGGTCATCATCAGCCGCACCGCCGACTCGGCGGCTTCCGGCATCGATGCCCGCTCCGACGACGGACTGTCCGCCCGCCTCGACATAAACGCCGTCTCCGAGCTGCGCGCCCATCTGGACGGCAAAGTCACCGTCATGCTGGGCCACTCCGGCGTCGGCAAATCCACCATGGTGAACGCCCTGACCGGCGCGGAACGTGCCACCGGGGGCGTCAACGCCGTCACGGGACGCGGCAGGCACACGTCGTCGTCGGCCCTCGCGCTGAAACTTGCCGACGCGCCCTCCGGGAGCTGGATCATCGACACCCCGGGCATCCGTTCGTTCGGCCTGGCCCATGTGGATCCGGACCGGATCCTGCATTCGTTCCCCGACCTGGAGCCCGGCACGGAGGCCTGCGAGCGGGGCTGCAAGCATGATGCCTCAGCCGTGAACTGCGGCGTGGACGCCTGGGTGGAGGCCGGCAATGCAGGACCTTCCGGTCCCGCGCGCCTTGCCTCCCTGCGCCGGCTGCTGGGCACCGATCCGCGCATGGAAGCCCAGGAAACAAAGGAACTCGGAAGCGTCAGCTGAGCCGCACGGCGCCTCCGGCCAGCGGACATCCCCGCCCCGCCGGTTCTTTGACGGTAGTTTGGAACCATGACCCAACCCGCTTCGAGCTACAACGACGACCTGCGCCTGGCCCATGTACTGGCGGATTCCGTGGACGACCAGACCATGAGCCGGTTCAAGGCGCTTGATCTTCAGATCGAAACCAAGCCTGACCTGACACCCGTGACGGATGCCGACAAAGCCGCCGAGGAATCCATCCGCGGCCAGCTGTCCCGTTCCCGCCCCCGCGATGCCGTCCTCGGCGAGGAGTTCGGCAGTTCCGGCCACGGCTCCCGGCGCTGGATCATTGACCCCATCGACGGGACCAAGAACTTCGTCCGCGGAGTCCCGGTCTGGGCCACGCTGATCGCGCTCGTTGATGAAGGTGAGCCCGTGGTGGGCCTGGTGAGTGCGCCCGCACTTGGAAAGCGCTGGTGGGCGGCCAGGGGCGCCGGCGCCTATATGGGCCGTTCGCTGGCCGCTGCCACCCGGCTCAGAGTCTCCAACGTCTCGAAGCTCTCGGACGCATCGCTGTCCTACTCCAGCCTCGGCGGCTGGAAGGAGCGGGGAAACCTGGATGAGTTCCTTGCCCTCACTGAGGACGTGTGGCGGACCCGTGCCTTCGGGGATTTCTGGTCCTACTGCATGGTGGCTGAAGGCTGCGTTGACATTGCCTGCGAACCCGAACTGAACCTGTACGACATGGCTGCGCTGGTGCCCATCGTCACGGAGGCGGGCGGCCGTTTCACCTCCCTGGAGGGAACCGACGGTCCCTTCGGCGGCAACGCCCTGGCCACCAACTCGATCCTTCATTCCGAGGTTCTCAAGCGCCTCAACCCGCAGTTGGACGATCTGCTGTAGTTCGGCCCAGCGCGCTTTCGGGGAATATTCGACGTCGGACTCCGTCCTCGGTGCGGGGTCCGACGTCGTATGTTCGGCCAGTTGCCCGAATTTCGGACGGCTGTAACAAACGGCTTAACAATTGCAACCGCTTTTTCATCGGCGGGCGGGTGTTCTAGGCTTTTCTACAGGTCACGAGTGCCAGCGTAAAACCCCGGTTTGCTGGCCGGCAACCCTCCATTCGCGGTGGGGTGCCCCGGGTGACGACCAGGCCGGTCCGGAACGGACCCGGCAAGCGCGGATCCCCGTCACAAGGGGTCCTTTCACAGCGAGGTCCCATGACTACTGCAACCTTCTCCTCCAACACTGGCGCCGGCCTGCTCGACGATCGGTTTGCCGCTGCCGGACGGCCGCTGGCGGCAGTGACCGGCGCTGAAATCCAGGCCCCGCTCATCCAGGGTGGCCACGTGCGCTATGCCAACCTCGACTATGGAGCGTCGGCGCCTGCACTCTCCGTAGTCTCCGCCTACCTCAACGAGATCCTGCCGTTCTACGCCAGCGTGCACCGCGGGGCCGGCTACGCCTCGCAGATCAGCACCTCTGTCTATGAAAATGCCCGGAACATCGTCCGCGAGTTTGTCGGCGGCCGCCCGGACGACTCCGTGATCTTCACGCGGAACACTACGGATTCGCTGAACCTGCTGGCCGGCTGCCTCCCCGTGGAGGACCACGGCCACACCGGGGAAGTCCTGTACCTGGACATCGAGCACCACGCCAACCTGCTGCCGTGGCAGGGCGTGCCCCACCGCAGCGTGGTGGCGTCCGAGACCCTTGAGGCCACCATCGACAGCCTTCGGGCTGAACTCGAGCAGGGCGACATCATCCTCCTTGCCGTGACCGGCGCTTCCAACGTCACCGGCGAGATCCTGCCGATCCGCCGCCTCGCCGCCCTGGCGCACGAATTCGGCGCCCGGATCGTGGTGGACGCTGCGCAGCTCGCGCCGCACCGCCGCATCAACATCGCCGCGGACGACGTCGACTACCTCGCCTTCTCCGGCCACAAGCTGTACGCGCCTTTCGGTTCCGGCGTCCTGGTGGGACGCACCGACTGGCTCGACGCCGGATCCCCGCACCTTGCCGGCGGCGGCGCAGTCAGTGAAGCCCGGCTCGACGGCGTCAGCTGGACCACCGGCCCCGCGCGGCACGAAGGCGGCTCGCCCAACGTCCTGGGCGCAGCCACCCTCGCACGGGCGGCCCAGGTGATCGCCGCCCTGGACCAGGAGCAGTGGCACACGCACGAGGCCGCCATCCGGTCCTTCCTCGTCGAGGGCCTGCAGAAGATCGACGGCGTCACTGTCCACCAGATCTTCTCGGACACCGACCCCGACACCGACACCATCGGCGTGGTCAACTTTTCGGTGGAGGGCTACGACGCCGGACTGGTGGCTGCCTACCTGTCTGCCGAGCACGGCGTAGGGCTGCGCGACGGCCGCTTCTGCGCCCACCCGCTCCTCAAGCGTCTGGGCCTGCCCTCGGGTTCCCTGCGCGCCAGCTTCGGCGTCGGGTCACGGCTTGAGGACGTCCAGCGGCTCCTCGCCGGCATCGAGGAGCTGCGCCGCAGCGGCCTCGGCTGGGACTACGTGGTGGACTCCGGGCGCTGGGTTCCCTCCAACGACACCCGCACCTACCCGCATTGGGCACCGAACACCCCCGGCACCGCGGGCGCTGCGCCCTGCACCCTGGACTGAGCGGCACCCTGGACTGACGGCCGCCAGACGGCGCAGTCACAAATGCGGTAAATTCGAAGGGTCAATTTTTACCCTGCCCTAAGGAGACGGCGCGTGGCACGCGGTGGCCCTAAACTCGACCACGGGCGGCGGCAGGAGCTCGGTCAAAGCTTCCAGGACGGCGGCGAGCATTACCACCGTGTTCGGCCCGGCTACCCGGCTGAGTCCGCGGATTGGCTGGTCCCTTCCGGCGCACGGACGGCGGCCGATATAGGGGCAGGAACCGGCAAGTACACGGAGCTGCTCGTGACACGCGGCCTGCATGTCAGCGCGGTTGACCCCTCCCCAGACATGCTTGAGCAGCTCCGCAACGCCTACCCTGCGGTGGAGGCGCTGGAGGGAACCGCGGAGGACACGGGACTTTCCGGATCGGCATTCGACGTCGTCACGGTGGCGCAGGCATGGCACTGGTGCGACCCGCTGCGTGCCAGCAGCGAGATCGCCAGGATCCTGCGGCCCGGCGGTGTGCTTGGCCTGGTCTGGAACCAGCTGGACACATCCGTGCCCTGGGTCCACAGGCTCTCGCGCATCATGCATGCCGGTGACGTCCACAAGCCGCACTTCCGGCCCCCGCTGGGTCCGGAATTCGCGGGACTGGAAAGCCACCTCACCCGTTGGGAGGACCCGGTCACCACTTCCGACGTCGTTGAGCTGGCGAAGTCGCGCAGCTACTACCTCAAAGCCAACACGGCCAGCCGGGCCAGGGTCACCGCAAACCTGGACTGGTACCTCCAGGAGCATCTGGGGCATACCGAAGGCGAACTGCTGCGCCTTCCCTACCTCACTCAGACGTGGCGGGCTGTCAGGGCATGATGTCGTCCGTGCAGCGGGTAGGCTTGGATCCGTGAAGACCAGTACGCCATCCTCCTCGATCGAGGACTACGTCAAGGTCATCTACTCTTTCACTGAGTGGCAGGACAAGCCGATTACGTCGACTCAGCTGGCGCAGCGCCTTGGCGTCGCAAATTCGTCGGTCTCGGAGATGGTGCGCAAACTCAAGGACCAGGGGCTGGTGCTGCACAAGCCGTACAGCGCCATCACGCTGACCCCGGAGGGAGTGCGCCTCGCCCTGGCCATGGTGCGGCGGCACCGGCTCATCGAGACCTACCTCGTCCAGGACCTCGGGTACAGCTGGGACGAAGTGCATGACGAAGCTGAACTCCTCGAGCATGCGGTGTCCGATACCTTCATCGAGCGGATGGCCGCCAAGCTCGGCAACCCCTCCCGGGATCCCCACGGTGATCCCATCCCCTCCGCGGACGGCACCGTGCAGGTACCGCTTGCCCACCGGATGAGTGAACTCGACGAGGGACACACCGGCCGGATCACCCGCATCAGCGACGAGAATCCGGAGCTGCTGCGCTACCTCGCCTCCGAGAAGATCAACCTGGATGCCGACGTCGAAGTCAGGGGCCGCCGGCCGTTCGGCGGCGCGCTCGTGGTGCGGATCGGCTCCCCGGGGCCGGGAGCAATCCGCGAGGTTGACCTTGCGGATGAAGTCGCCTCCGCCCTGTGGGTGCACAGCGAGGACGTGCACCCGGGATGCCGGATGGCCGGCGCCCGATGAGCGGGCACTCCCTCGCCGCAAACGCGGTGGCGGACGCTTCCGCATGAAGGCCCGTGCCGCCGCGAGTCAGCGCGTGGCGACGGACACTGGTGGCCACGGCTGGAGGGTCTGGGCCGCCGTCGCTGCGGGAGGACTGGTGGGCACCGAGCTGCGCTACGGGCTCGGCGTGTTGTTTCCTGAGCAGTTCGGCACCGTGCCGTGGACTACTCTAGGCATCAATATCGCCGGAAGTTTTGTTCTTGGCATGCTCACGACCATCTGGATCGCCCGGCCGCAGACTGCCTTCTGGCTCCGTGCCGGCATAGGACCGGGACTGCTGGGATCCTTCACCACCTTCTCGGCACTCGTCGCATCGGTGGACCAGTTGGTACGCGGCGGGCTTCACACAGTGTGGCTTGCCTATCTTGCACTTTCTGTACTGCTGGGACTTGGCGCCGCAGCGGCTGGCTGGAAGGCCGGCAAGGCAATCGCCGGGAACGGTGGCCATCCGTGATCGTTGCGCTCGCTGTGCCATTGCTGGTGGGGATCTTCGGCACCGCCGGTGCCCTCATACGGTTTACGGTGGACGGCTGGCTGGCGGGCCGTCCATCACGTCGCCGCCACTGGCCGTGGGCCACGTTGCTGGTCAACATCGCGGGATCCTTCGTCATCGGAGTATCCCTTGGCCTGAGCAGCAGGCTCGGGGCTGAATGGCATGCGGCGCTGGCCACCGGCCTGGCTGGCGGACTGACGACTTTCAGTTCCTGGACCACTGCCACCGTGCGGCTGGTGAGCGAAGGCCGCCATGCCGCCGCAGCCCTGAACATCGGCAGCAACCTGCTGGCCGGTCTCGCGGCTGCCGCAGCGGGAATTGCGCTCGCTGGCGGGTAGGCCCCGCCGCTCAGGCTTACCGTATCGTGGACTGTGATGATAAGCAGACGCGATGCGGCAATTGCCCTTGATGTACCACTGGAAATGGCCCAGCGCCACGGCATTCCCAGCCGGATGACCGAGGCCGCGCTGGCCGACATTCTCGACAATCCCCCGCAGTGGCTGCTCCAGTCCAGGGCAAACCGGACGGGGAAACGTCCGGTCTGGGTGCATCTGCGTTGCGATGTGTGCGGTTACACCGAGGCCGCCAGGCCCAAGAAATGGTGGCCCGAGTTCACGTACGTCAGCTGTAACCATCACAGTCCGGCTGATATCCCGGCGCCCGCCCCCGGGTGCGTGAGGAGCGAGTTCGACGGCGTGGGCAGCCGTTTCGTGGGAATCTCCGACGTTCAGGTGTAAGCCGCAGGCTTCAACCTCCACCGCCCTCTACGGGGCATTACATTCGGCGTGAAACAGGCGTAATTTTACGTAAGAGGGGCTCACTCCTGCCCCTCGTACGAGGGAGCACGCCATGCCGGACAAGTCGCCACACACGCATCAGCAGAAAAAAGCGGGCAAGACCATCAAGCAAAAACGCGCGGACAAGAAAGCGAAGGGGCCTATTGAGGGTCCTCCGGATCCTGTTGCGCACCTGAAGAAACGGTCATAGCCGACCATCATGCAACAAAAGAGCGGGACCGGCTTCCGGTCCCGCTCTTTTGTGTCCAAGCCGCCTTATGTTCCAGCCTTTTGTGTCCTGGCGTTTTGCGTCCTAGCCGGTTTCGGCCATTTCCGCCGGCACTGCTGTTATCTCCAGCTCGTGGCCGTCACGGAGGACCACGAGGGTCATGGGTGCGCCGATGGCGTCGGCAAAGAGGAGCTTCTGGAGGCTTTCGGCGTTACTCACCGGACGGGTGGATGCCCGCAGCAGCACGTCCCCGACCCTGAGCCCGGCTTTTTCTGCCGGGGAACCCGGCAGCACTTCGACCACCCGCAGGCCCTCGCGCTGCCCGGTGCGGACTACCTCATTGGGGCCCAGCCTGATGGGGGTGCTGACAACGCCAAGGTAGGCACGGCGCACCCGTCCATCCGCCAGGAGGGCGGAGATAATCCGGCGGGTGGTCTTGTTGATCGGTACGGCAAGTCCCAGCCCGGCGCCGGCAACCGCCGTATTGATTCCGACGATCCTGCTGCGGGCATCCGCCAGGGCGCCGCCGGAGCTGCCGGCGTTAAGGGCGGCGTCGGTCTGGATGACGTCCTCAATGACGCGACGGTTACGGCCGGCCCAAACGGGAATAGCGCGGCCCAGACCGCTGACCACCCCGGCGGTCACAGAGCCCGCGAGGCCAAGGGGGTTGCCCACAGCCACAACCAGCTGCCCCACGCGGAGGGATTCCGCGTCCCCGAATTCTGCCGGTGCAACCCGCGGCGCACGGCCGCGGACCACGGCAAGGTCGGACAGGGGGTCCGCTCCCACCATCTCAAGATCGGTACCAGAGCCGTCGGCGAAGACGGCGCGGCCCTTCTGGGTCCCGGCCACAACGTGGGCGTTTGTCAGCAGGTATCCGTCCTCCGTGAAGAGCACGGCGGAACCGGCTCCCACGCGGAACCGACCGCTGCGCCGGGTTCCCGTCATTTCGATGGCCGCGACATGCGGTGTGACGGTACTGGCGACCCGGATCACAGTTTCGGAGTATGAATCCAGGGCGTCGTCGCCCCTTTCAGGACCTGATGCCTTTGCCGGCGCCGTAGACATGGCGCGCCTCCCTTGCAGGTAGCTCTTGGGGATTAAGTGCTACCTGTCACAACTCCCCCGGCCTCCGGGCTAGTCCCCGGAAGGCTACGCCCTCGGTGAACAGCCAGCGGATGGGCCATCGGGCGGATGGTTAAACAGCTACAGCCCGGACCGAGGTCCGGGCTGTAGCTGTTCGGTACTGAAACAGTGGAGATGGGGGGAATTGAACCCCCGTCCGATGTCGTGTTGTCAGGGCTTCTCCGGGCGCAGTTTGCGTCGGATTTTCTCGGCCCCAGCCGTCCTGCAAACAGGCGGCTGATCCGGGCCCAGTCATCTAAGAGTCCCGTTTACCCCGATGACGGGGGCAAACAGCAGTGGCTATCTAAATGACGCCAGGATCCGGGGCGATAGCAACCTCGGGCTGACGGACTGTCTTACTGCTTAGGCAGCAAGAGCGAAGTCAGTGCGCTTAGATTCGGCACTTATTGGTTTGCAGAAAGCGTTTACGAGATAATTCTGCATCCTCGGCCCGCTTCACCTGTCGCGACTAACATCGTCGAAACCGATCATCCCCGTATTTTGTTACCAAACCGGCGGGAACGGATTCCTACCGACTACCTATCATAACGCATCCCCGCTGCAGATAATTCCTAGCGGCGGTTGCGTTCCCGCATCACCCGGAGGGCCTCGCGCTTGTCCTGCTGCTCACGGAGCGTCTGGCGCTTGTCGTAGTCCTTCTTGCCGCGGGCAATGCCGATCTCGACCTTTGCGCGGCCGTCGAGGAAATACAGCTGGAGCGGCACCACAGTGAAGCCCGATTCCCTGATCTTGTGGGAAATCTTGATGAGCTCCTCGCGGTGGAGCAGTAGTTTCCGGCGGCGCCGGGCGGCGTGGTTGGTCCAGCTTCCCTGGTTGTACTCAGGGATGTGGATACCCTCCATCCACAGCTCGTCATTGTAGAAGGTGCAGAAGCCGTCGACCATGGAGGCGTGGCCTTCCCGGAGGGACTTCACCTCGGTGCCCATCAGGGCTATGCCTGCCTCATAGGTATCCAGGACATGGTAGTCATGCCGGGCCTTCCGGTTGGTGGCCACTACCTTACGGCCACTTTCTTTCGGCACGGTAGAACTCCTCAGATCTTCAAAAATTGGCTGCCTGGGTGACCCAGGGGACAGTCATTCCAGTGTACGGCAGCGGGCCGGGGCTGCGGACGCCGTGGACCCGAGGTCAGAGCAGGCGCATGGGGTCGACCGCTTCACCGTTCAACCACGTCTCGAAGTGCGAGTGGCAGCCGGTGGAGTTGCCGGTGGTACCCGAGTACGCGATCAGCTGGCCCTGGCTGACCTGCTGCCCCGCCGACACCACGACGCTTGAGTTGTGGTAGTAGATGGTAGTGAGTGAGTTGCCCTGCACCACGCCGTGGGAGATCTTCACGTTGTTTCCGCCGCCGTCATCGGCCCAACCTGAGGAGAACACGGTGCCCGCCGCCGGCGCATAAACCGGTGTGCCGCAGGCTGCGCCGAAGTCGATGCCGGTGTGCATGTAGCCCCCGGAGCCGTAAAAATCCACAGTGCCTGGAGGCGTTGCCCGCCAGCCGAATCCCGACGTGATCGGAACGCCGTCCGAGAACGGGTGGCGGAGGCCAAAGGCCGACGGCGGACCTGCCACGGGCGGCACGTACGGCTGTATGATCCGGGCACGCGCAGCTGCTTCGGCATCACCGCGGGCACGGGCTTCAGCTTCGGCGCGGGCACGGGCGGCAGCAGCGGCGGCCTCGGCGATGCGTCGCTGTTCAGCCAGCCAGGCTTCGCGCAGCTTCCGGTCCCGCTCGACGATTTCGGCCGCGACGGCCTGCTGCCGGGCCTTGACGGTTGCCAGTTTCTTCTGGATTCCGGGCTTGGCCGCTTCAAGTTCTTTGTTGAGGCGCGCTGTGTCCGCGATGAGCTTATCCACCTTGGCCTTCTTGGCGGCTGCCTCGTCGCGGGCGACCTTTTCCCTGGCCAGCGCCGCATCGGCTTTGGCTTTCAGGTCCTTGATCTCCGCTTCGACGGCCTCCAGGCGGGCCTGCGAATTCACGTTCGTGGCGTTCTGCTGTGTCAGCTTGTCCATGGCGGAGTTCTGGCTGCGCATGGCCTGGTCCGCCAGGTCAATCGTGTCGGTGAGGCTGCCCGTGTTGTTCGAACCGAAGAAAAGGGTCAGGTTCGACGGGACGCCCCCTGATTTGTAGGCCTGCGTTGCGATCTGGCCGATCAGCTTCCTGGTATTGGCGATCTTCTGTTTATCCGCGTCAAGCTGCTGGGTGATCTTTGCCTTGTTCTGCTGGGCAAGATCAACGCGGGCAGCCAGGGCCTCCACTTCCTTCACGGCGCTTGCCACGCGTCCCTGGGCCTCAAGCAGTGCCTGCTGGGCGCCGGGCAGCTGGCCACGGAACATCACGAGATCCGCGGCGGCTTTGGAGATCTTGGCATCAACGAACTCGAGGGACTGCTGGACGCGGGACGCTTCGGCCCTGAGGGCGTCTTGCTGGTCTTCCAGGTCACCGGCGAACGCCGGGGCTGAGGCTCCGAGCCCGGCCGCGAGCACTACGGCGAGGGCGGCGCTGATGAACCTGCGTTGGCTCCCCGCAGGGATGCTCGGCAGGGACCGGCCGGGCTTCGCGATCATGGGGATTCCTTTTAAGTTCATGGACTACACCCTCAAGTATCGGCGGAGTGTCAAGAGCGACGAAGTGCCGGCCAGAACCACGCCCAGTCCGACGAGGGCCGGGGCAAGCAGCAGCGTCTGGGCCGGGGAAATGAATGCCGTGTCGGGGTACTGCTTGGACATGTATTCGCCCAGGAAGAAATGGGCCACCGCCCAAAGGGTGCACGATGCCAACGTTGCTCCAATCACCGCAGCGATGACGCCCTCCAGGATGAAGGGCAGCTGGATCACCGTCTTCGAGGCGCCCACGAGCCTCATGATGCCCGTCTCGCGTCGTCGGCTGAACGCCGAGAGCCGGATTGTGGTGGCAATCAGCAGGATGGCGCAAACCGTCATGACACCCGCGATGATGACTGCAACGAGTGAGGCGGCGTTCATGACCGAAAACAGCCGCTCCAGGACCTGGCGCTGGTCGATCACGGTTTCCACACCCGGCTGGGAGGAGAAGGTCTCACTGATGATCTGGTACTTTTCCGGATCCTTCATGTTGATCCGAAAGGAGGCGGGAAGCTGGTCCGGGGTGACGGAGTCGACGATGGGAGAGTTTGAGAACTGTTCCTTGAAATGCTTGTAGGCATCTTCCTTGGACTCAAACTGGAAGTCGTTGATGTACTGGGACACCGCCGGTGACTCAAGGAGCGTCCGTAAATTGTCCTGCTGCTCGGGTGTCGCTGATCCGGAAGCGCAACCGGCCGCCGTCGAACCTTCACCACAGAGGAAGATGGCCACCTGGACTTTGTCGTACCAGTAGCCCTTCATCTGGGTGATCTGCAGCTGGAGCATGCCCGCGGCGCCGACGAACGTCAGTGAGACGAAGGTGACCAGGATGACCGAAACCACCATCGACAGGTTCCGCCGCAGGCCGCTGCCGATTTCTCCGAGGATGAACTGGAGCCTCACAGCCTGCTCTCCCCTGCCTCGTCGCGTCCACTGGCATCCTTGAGCCTGCGGGACTGTCCGACGACGGGAATCATGGACGTATAGAGGGCGCGGGCCTCGTCACGGATGACCACGCCGTTCTGGAGCTCCACGACGCGCTTGCGCATCTCGTTGACTATGTCGTCATCGTGGGTCGCCATGACCACGGTGGTGCCGTTCTGGTTGATCTTGTCCAGCACGCCCATGATGCCCATGGACGTGGTGGGATCCAGGTTGCCGGTGGGCTCGTCAGCCAGCAGGATGCCGGGCCGGTTGACTACGGCGCGGGCGATTGCGACGCGCTGCTGCTCGCCGCCGGAAAGCTCGTGCGGCATGCGCTTCTCTTTGCCTTCCAGGCCGACGGTCTTGAGGACCTCGGGGACGGTGTCCCGGATGACGCTGCGGCTCTTGCCGATGACCTGCATGGCGAAAGCGACGTTCGCGAACACATTCTTCTGCGGAAGCAGGCGGAAGTCCTGGAACACGACGCCGATTCCGCGGCGGAGCCTCGGCACCCGCCAGCTCGAGATGTTGGCGACGTTCTGCCCCGCGACATAGACGGCGCCGGACGTGGCACGGTCTTCCTTCAGCACCAGGCGCAGGAACGTCGACTTGCCGGATCCGGATGCGCCGACGAGGAAGGCGAATTCACCACGGTCTATCTCAAGGGTGACCGAATCCAGCGCGGGCCGGGTTGTCTGGTCGTAGACCTTGGTGACATTTTCGAAACGGATCATGATCCTATGAACCCTGCAGGGCCTTGATGGCCTGGTCTGCAACCGGTGCGGGGGCTTTCGCTTGGGGAAGGAGAGCTCCGGCTTCTCGACTATACCTACGGGCCAAGGCGCTCCCGGGGGAGTCAGGAGGGCGTGTCGCGGTATTGGGGCCGAATGTCCGCGGCGGAGCCGTGGGGTCAATGAAGCTTACTTTTCGGCGTTGCGGTTGTCGGTGCGCCAGCGGATGCCGGCTTCGATGAAGTCGTCGATCGCGCCATCAAACACTGCCGAGGTGTTGCCGACTTCGTGCTCGGTCCGCAGGTCCTTCACCATTTGGTACGGATTCAGGACGTAGGAACGCATCTGGTCGCCCCACGAAGCCTTGACGTCACCGGCGAACGCCTTCTTCTCGGCGTCCTCCTGCTCCTTTTTGAGCAGCAGGAGCCTGGACTGGAGCACGCGGAGGGCGGCGGCACGGTTCTGCAGCTGGGACTTTTCGTTCTGCATGGACACCACGGTGCCTGTCGGGATGTGGGTCAGGCGGACCGCGGAGTCCGTGGTGTTGACGGACTGGCCGCCGGGGCCCGAGGACCTGAAGACATCCACGCGGATCTCGTTGTCCGGGATCTCAATGGAGTCGGTTTGCTCGATGAGCGGAATGACCTCCACGGCGGCGAAGGACGTCTGACGGCGGCCCTGGTTGTCGAAGGGGCTGATGCGGACCAGCCGGTGGGTGCCGGCTTCGACGCTCAGGGTCCCGAAGGCGTACGGCGCGTTGACTTCGAAGGTCGCGGACTTGAGCCCGGCCTCCTCAGCATAGGACGTATCCATGACCGTGGTGGGATAGCCGTGGCGCTCGGCCCAGCGCAGGTACATCCGGAGGAGCATTTCCGCGAAGTCGGCGGCATCCACACCGCCTGCCCCGGCGCGGATGGTCACCACGGCCTCGCGCTCGTCGTATTCACCGGAGAGCAGCGTGACGACTTCCAGTTCCTCCAGGGATTTGCGGATCGACTCAAGTTCCGCCGCGGCCTCACCCATGGAATCGGCGTCGTCCTCGTCCTGGCCCAGTTCCACCAGGACCTCGAGGTCGTCGATGCGCGAGGCCAGCCTGGTCAAACGCTCGAGTTCGGACTGGCGGTGCGAGAGGCGCGACGTGATTGTCTGAGCGGCTGCGGGGTCGTCCCAAAGATTCGGTTCGCCGGCGCGCTCGCTCAGTTCTGCAATGTCTTCCCTCAGCGCCTCGACATTGGTGACGTTTTCAATGGAGGTGTAGGTGGCGCGCAATGCGCGGATCTCTGCAGAAAAATCAATTTGAGCCATGGTGGTTTAAGCCTACGCTATCCGCCTCCTCCGGCCGGACGGTGCACCTACGCCTCTCCCTGCGGTGCGGCACTAACCTTCAGCGCGTGAGCCTGGACCGCGCAGTGGACGACGCCTCGATCCTTATCCCGTCCGGCACGAGGAAGTTCACCACCGGCGGATGGACTGCGGCGCTGAGAACCACGACGGCGGTGGAGCCGTCGGGCGAGCCCGTCGCCGGAGCGACGGTAAGCCCGGAATGGCGGGCAAACCCGCCATTCCGGTTGAGGTAGTCGCTGGCCACGTTCCTGACACGGTCTCCGCTCAGTGCGGCACTGGGAGTACCGCCTGCCGTTTCCACCTCGCCCAGGGTGAAGCTGCCCGCAGCCGCAACCGATGCGCCGTCGGCCAAGGACAGGAGCTTCTTGTGCTCGATGTAGAGACTGGATGCGGCCATCACCACGGTGCTGACCAGGAGTGCCAGCATGACAAAGCCAATGACGAGCACGGTTATCTGCCCGTCCTCGGCGACCGCCTTCCCGGACGGCCCGGAGGATGGCGGGCGGCGCGCGGGGCATTTCAACGGAATCTGCCCACAATCTGGGTTGCCGTGGCGTTCAGTTGGCTGGCATTAAGGTGGAACGCGTCACTAAAGGGGACAAACGGCAGGGGCACACTTAGGTGCACGGTCACGGTCACTGCAGAGCCCGCGGCCATGCAGTCGCCACGGTCGCACCTCACTTCAACGCGGGCGTTTTCGGCAGCATGGCCGTAGTCGGCGATGGCCATGACGGCCGCCTGCTCTGCTGCTGCCCTGCCGGACGATTCGTCGGGCTGGGCCACGAATACCTTGGCCGCCTGGTCTGCTGCCCCGACCACGGCAAACGAACCTCCCTGTATCTGGCCGACGGTGATGATGAAGTACACGACCGGCACCATGAGGAGCAGCCCCAGAAAAGTGAACTCCACGACTGCACTCCCGCGCTCGCCCTGGTCGTCAGCCGGAGATGCCCGCTCATCTCCCAGTCCTGCGCCGGCTCCGTTCTCGGTTGGCTGCGCCACGGGGTGAGGCCAGAACTGCGGCTCAGTTGTTGATCGCTGCATGTCCACTTACTTCCAGCAAGTCGCGCGGACCGATCAAACCGATCACTGGCATCGGCGCCCTGACGGTAACCTCCAGGGCGCGCAGCCCCTGAAACGTGACCTCGCGTGTCTGAATGTCCTGGGCGAAGTCGGCGTTGAGTGCCGTTTGGATGAGCTCGCCTGTGCGCTGGCGCGCGTCGGTGACGCTGCGGTCGGCCAAGGTCCCGTACCGGGCGCCCGACGCCGCAGCATCGATCAGTGTGTTCCGGACGTGCAACACGAGCGCGAGCTGGATGATGGCGAGAAAGAACATCGTGAGCAGCCCACCCACCAGGACAAAGTCGACGACCGCAGAACCTCTCTCACGCTCGGAGTGGGCGGCGGCGACCGGCATCATCGCCTATTTTCCGACCGTGTCCATTGCCTGAATGAACATGGCCTCAAGCGCCGGTCCGGCGAGTGCGAGCAGAGCCGCCACCAGCACCGCCGACATGAGGGTGATCATGACCCATCCCGGAACGTCTCCCCGTTCGGCGTGATCACGGCTGTGGGGCTCACCGCGGCGATGTTGCCGGACCGAGGCCGCAGCTCCCCCGACGCGCAGCCCCAGCGCGCGCACTAATGCAATTCCATGCCTGGCGATGTGTGTCATTTTGATTCCCGTTTCTTTTCTTTGAGATGGCGAGTACTGGCTAAGGACAACGCGGATTTCCGCAAGGGGTCAGGACTAAAAGGCCCACGGACCACGTCACAGGTTCAAATTCAGGGCGGCCAGGCCCGGGAACACCGCGAAGACCACGGTGAGGGGCAACACGCCGAAGACAAGGGGCACCATCATCGCGATCTCTTTCTTGCCGGCAGACTCCATCAGGTCGCGCTTTGCGGTATCCCTGACGTCCTGGGCCTGGGCCCTGAGCACGTCGGCCAAGGGCGTGCCCCTCTCCACTGCGACGATGATTCCGTCCACGAAACGGACGAGCGGCCCGAGATCGGTCCGTGAGGAGAACTCCTGAAGGGCCTCCACGAGGGGTTTTCCGGCACGCGTTTCAACGAGCACTTTCTCAAACTCCCTGGAGAGTTCCCCGCGGGCGCTTCTGCAAACCCTGTCCAAAGCACCGGTGGCACTCTCCCCCGCGCCAACAGCGAGCGCCATCAGCTCAGCAAGGCTGGGAAACTCAGCCATCATTCGGCCCTCCCGCTTCCTGATCTGCACCCCCAGCCAATAGTCGCGGAACAGGAACCCGCCCGCCGCGCTTCCTGCTGCAATGACGACGGCCAGCACCGGGCTGAATCTCCCCGCCATGGCACCGAGAACTATCATCCCGACCGTGACCACGAAGGCACCCACGGCCCAGAGAAGCTGTTCGGCGCGAAAATGAACCGGCGATTTGCTGATTCCTGCCTGCGCCAGCCTGCGGGCCAGGGCTGAGGACCCCAGGTTGAACTTGCCCAGCTTTGCCAGCCCGTCCCTGATCAGGGGACGCACGATACGCTCGAGCGGCCCGAAGGGCGTGAGATTGTGGTCAGCTGCCCTGAGCAGCCTGGATTCCATGTTCTGGGCTTTGAGCTGCGGCTCTATCCGCTCCGCAAAGGAGACGGGCCGCATGAACGGAAGGCGGACCAGAAGTAGCCACAGGCCGGCGCCGAGGAGCAGGCCGCACGCGATTTCGGCTGCAGGGAGGGTCGTCATCGCAGGACCCTCTCCTCTGCAGGAAGCGCACCAATCCGCAGCATGATCGAGTAGCACACCAGGGAAACCACCAGCCCTCCGAGCAGGACTGCTGCACCCATGGTCGTGTTGTAGGCAGCCACGGCCTCCGGGCGGCTCACCAGCAGCACCATGACCAACCAGGGGGCCGCGACGGCGAGCCGGGCGGCGTTGACTGTCCAGGACTGTCGGGCTTCCAGTTCACTCCTGGTTCTGGCACTTTCCCGGAGGAACTCGGCAAGTGTCCCCAGGAGCCTGCCGAGGTCTGAACCGCCCACTTCCCTCGTGAGCCTCAGCGCTTCGATGATGCGATCTGCCACTGGATCAGCAAGACGGTCCTTGAGCTTGTTCAGTGAAGCATCGAACTGGCCACCAGCCCGGTAGTCGGAGCCGAAATCACGAAAGACGTGACGAAGTTCCTCCGGCCCTTTCTCGCCCAACTGGATGAGGGCCTCCGGCAGCGATAGACCCGCCCTGATCGCGGATCTAAGGTGATCAACAACGTCCGGCCACAGCCGCCGCAAAACCGCAGCCCGCCGTCGGGCGCGCCACCTGACCGCCATGATGGGAAGCCAGGCTCCGAACAGCCCGAAACAACATGAAACCGGCCACGACTTGCTGACGGCAAAGAAGGCCAGCATCACGAAAAGCCCAAGCCCCAGGCAACTGCCGACGAGACCGGCGCCCGTCACTTTTTCAACCCCGGCCGCAAGCAGCAAGTCGTGGAGGCGGCTGGTCCGCGGTTCCTGCCTGACGCTTTCCGGTCGTTCCCAGGCCGACCACCAGATGAGAAAGAGGCCCGCCCCTGCCAGCACGCCAAGCAGCGGAGCCATCAGCGCGACTCCAGCAGTGCCGCAACGTCGTAACCCGACCGGGCGAACTTTTCCGGCGCGGGCATCGAGCTGGCGTTCGGCTGCAGTTGTCCGTCGACGAGGGAAAAGACCATGGACGATTCGATAACGCCGTTCTCGACCCGCCTTCCCAGGGACAGAATCTCAGTCACCCGCCTGCGTCCGTTCACCTGTCGGCTGCAATGGACTACAAGGTCGATGCAGGAGGCGACGGTGGGCACAACGAAGGCACTGGAAATGTTGTCCCCCGCCAGCAGCGGAAGGGTGCAGATCTTCGTCACGGCATCATGGGCCGAATTCGCATGGACCGTGCACATTCCGGGAAGGCCCGAATTCAAGGCGATGAGCATGTCGAGGCTTTCGGCTTCCCGGACCTCTCCGACCACCAGGCGGTCCGGGCGCATCCGCAGCGCCTCTTTGACCAGCCGGCGCAACGGAATCTCCCCCTCGCCTTCGAGGTTGGGCTGGCGACACTGAAGTCCCACCACGTCACGCAGCGGAAACTGCAGCTCAAAGATTTCCTCCACCGTGATGACCCGCTCGCGGCTGCCGATGCTGGCAGCAAGGCAATTCAGCATGGTGGTCTTGCCGGCCTGGGTGGCGCCCGAAACCAGGATGTTGAGTCCGCTGGCCACCGCGGCTCCAAGGAACCGGGCGGACTGCGGTGTCAGGGTTCCGAGGTCGACGAGGTGCTCGAGACGGCTCGCCTTGACTACGAACTTGCGGATGTTTATGGCCCAGTGCCGCCTGGTCACGTCAGGGATGACCACGTGCAGCCGGGAGCCGTCCGGCAGCGCTGCGTCGACAAACGGCGAGGACATGTCGAGGCGCCGTCCCGAGCTTTTGAGCATCCGCTCCACCAGATCGCGCACCTGTTGGTCGGTGAGGCTGAGCGACGTGAGCTCGGATTCGCCGTTGCGGGCCACGTAGACCTCGTTTGGCGCGTTGATCCAGATTTCCTCGATGCCCGGATCATCGAGCAGAGGCTGGAGGACGCCGAATCCTGCCACGGCGTCAAAGACAAACCTTCGCGCGGTGTCAGCCGAGCCAAGCGGAGGCAGCGGACCCATCAGGGCGCGCTCGTCATAATCGCTGACAGCCGCGTCAACGAGCCGCCGGACCTCCCCGGCCTGCCGGAGCGGATCCAGGCCCCGCCGACGGATAAGCTCCCGAACTTCGTCCTCGACTATCCGCACAGCATCCATCAGGCCCCCCGTACCCCTGCCACCCCCAGCGGAGGCAGTGCAATTGGGTTAAAGCTAAGGGATCGGGATCACGAGGCATAGTCAAACAGCCAAGTTGTGGATAAGTCAGGGCACGCCCCGGGCAGGGACTACTCGTCCCCGCCGTAGCCGAAGGGGTTGGAGCTTTGCCAACGCCAGTGGTCCTCACACATCTGCGCGAGATCGCGATGCGCCGACCAGCCCAGATCTGCGAGGGCGGCAGAGGCATCCGCGTAGCTGACAGCTGCATCCCCGGGCCGCCGCGGTGCGAACTCGTACGGAATCGGGTGCCCGGCCGCAGCCCCGAACGCGTCGATGACTTCCAGCACGGACGAGCCGCGGCCGGTGCCGAGGTTCCAGCGGAAGGACCCGGTCTTGGTTTCCAGGTAGCGGAGGGCGGCGAGGTGGCCGGCAGCGAGGTCCATCACGTGGATGTAGTCCCGGACGCCGGTGCCGTCCGGCGTGGGGTAGTCGTTGCCGAACACCATGACCTTCTCCCGGCGGCCCACAGCCACCTGGGCAACGAACGGCAGCAGATTGTTGGGGATCCCGCGCGGGTCTTCCCCGATGCGTCCCGACTCGTGCGCGCCCACGGGATTGAAGTAGCGGAGCAACGCTATGCTCCACCGCGGATCCGCGTCGCTCAGGTCGGAGAGGATGTCCTCGATCTGTTCCTTGGTGCGGCCGTAGGGGTTGGTGGCGTCCAGGGGTGATTTTTCAATCAGGGGAACGTGCTCGGAGGCGCCGTACACCGTGGCGGACGAACTGAACACCAGCCGGCGCACTCCGGCCTTCTCCATGCTCTCCAGCAGGTTGAGCGTGCCGACGACATTGTTCCTGTAGTACCACAGCGGCTTCTCGACCGACTCCCCCACGGCCTTTAGCCCGGCGAAGTGGATGACAGCGTCGAAGCCGCCTTCCGCGAAAACGGCATCGACTGCATCGGCGTCCAAAAGGTCGCCTTCCCGGAATGCCACCGCCTTGCCCGTGAGCTCTTCAACGCGATGGACGGCCTCGACACTGGAATTCATGAGGTTGTCGAACACCACAACCTCATGTCCGTCCTCGAGCAGACAAAGTGCGGTGTGCGATCCAATGTACCCGGCCCCGCCGGTGACCAAAACCTTCATGGCCCCCAGTCTAGGACAGCCAGCTACTCCCGCTTGTCTATGACAGGGCGCGGGGGCCTGGGCCGGGCCTCACGCTGGCGCCTCAACGCGATCAAGAGCCACAAATCACACAGATGCCACATTAGTCCCAGTCGTCACTTCATTACCACAAATGCTAGTATTGCTGCGAACATCGCTGCAGGTGTGAAGAGGGCTCAGCTCGGGGGGAAGTCCAGCATCTGGGGCCACTTCGGCCCGCAGCTTCACGCTGGGGGTAGAACAATGAACCGTTCCTCGACTTGCAAGCACTCGGCAGCGCTTGCGGGAGCCAGACGCCTGGGCCTCTCAGGCATCTCCACGCTTCTGTGTGCAATGCTGTGCATCGGCGGTGTCCTCCCCGCCCAGGCCGCCCCGTCGCCGGAAGCCGAACACTCGACCGGCGGCATGACTGCTCCGGGCGTGGCGACAGCTGAAACCACGGCGACTGATGGTGCCACGGCATCCGCCGAAGAACCCGCGGCCCAGGCAATCGACATGGAAGCCCTTCGGGCGGAAATGGGACAACACGGCTCATACATGGGCCAGGGCGCCAAGAGCCGCGCTGCCACCTTCGAGAGGCAATTCGAGAAACAGCACGGAACGCGGTCGGCAGATACTTTTTCCGCGCAGGCAACCAACACCTGGATGGCGCCGGGCATTCAGGGCCTGGACGTCAGCAGCCACCAGCCGACGGTCAACTGGCCTGCCCAGTACAACATGGGTGCCCGGTTCGCGTACGTTAAGGCGACGGAGGGAACTACGTACCGGAACCCGGTGTTCGGGTCCCAGTATGCGGGTGCGTCGAGTGCGAGGCTGATCCGCGGTGCCTATCACTTCGCCCTCCCCAATGTTTCCGGCGCAGCGGAGCAGGCAAACTACTTCGTCAACAACGGCGGCGGCTGGACCGCGGATGGCAAAACCATGCCGCCCCTCCTCGACATCGAATACAACCCGTACGCATCGCTCGGCAATTCCTGCTACAACATGAGCCAGACGGCGATGGTCAACTGGATCAAAGCCTTCTCCAATCAGGTTCTGGCGCGAACCGGGCGCCTTCCGATGATCTACACCACCACGGACTGGTGGCAGACATGCACGGGAAACTCGTCGGCATTCTCCCGGCAGCCGCTGCATCTTGCCGCATACTCCCGGTACGTTGGCACCATGCCCAACGGCTGGGCGACATACAGCGTGTGGCAGTACAGCGCCACGGGTCCGTTCGCCGGTGATTCCAATGCCTGGAACGGCACGCTGGCCACGCTGCAGAAATTCGCCTCGACAGCAGATGGCGCAATACCCGCTCCCTCCATCACATCGCTCGGGGACGTTGTGGCCGTGGACAGTTCGGGAGTCCTGTGGGATTACCCCGCTACGGGAAACGGCACGCTCAAGCCCAGGAGGCAGATCGGAAGAGGCTGGACAGATGTCCGGTCCGTCAACGCGATCGACTGGAACGCCGACGGCGTCCTTGATCTCGTTGCGCAATGGACGTCCGGCCGGGTCAATGTCTACCTCGGTGTGGCTGCAGGCGGATTTGCCACGGGCCCCGTTCTCGCGGCATCCGGCTGGAGCAACTACCAACTGACCATCGGCTATTGGCTGCGAGGCAGCTACTTCCCCCACATCATCACCCGCGACGACTCCGGCGTCCTGAGGCTCTGGCGAAACAGCTCAGGTGCTGGACTCGGCGCAGCAACCACGATCGGCAACGGTTGGAGCAAGATCAACCTGACAATGATCGATTTCGACGGCGACGGCAATCAGGACATCCTGGGCCAGGACCCGGCCGGAACGCTGCGCCTCTACCGTTCCGGCGGAAATGGCGCCTTCGTGGCAGAGCCTCGAAAGGTGCTGGGCGGTGGCTGGCACAACATGACGAGCGTCACCGTCACCACCAATTTCAAGGGGTCCGGGACAAACGGCCTCATGGCGAGGAGTTCCGCCGGCCAACTGACCTACTATCCTGTTCCGGGCAACTCCGCCTGGGGAGCGCCGGCGTCCATCGGTTCTGGCTGGAACGGCTACCTCATCGCCGGCGGTGAGAACATCAACCTCGAGGTTGCCCCGCCACCCGCCCAGGCGACGCCCTCGATCCAGGCCTCCACCGACGTCGTCACGGTCGATACGGCAGGTGACCTCTACCGTCATCCAACCGGCACGGGCACCGTCGGCGCCGGAACCAAGACCGGTGCAGGGTTTACGGGTCTCTCCTCCACCCACGTTACCGACTGGAATGCAGACGGGCTCTATGACTTGGCAACAGTCAGCACCGGCGGGGCCCTGAATATCCATTTCGCCCTGCCGGCCGGAGGCTTCGCAGCCCCGGTCCAGGTGCTCTCCGGGCTGGCAGGTTCCGTGGTCACCATCGGGCCTTGGCAACGGGCAGCAAAATACCCCGGCGTCATTGTCCGCGGGGAAAATGGCACACTCCAGTACTACCCGAACGATGCCGGCGGAATGCTTGGCCAGCCAAGCATTGCCGGCTCAGGCTTCGTCCGCATGCACATTGTGATGACAGATGCGGACGGTGACGGCAACCAGGACATCGCTGCCGTGGACCACGCCGGGGTGATGCGGATTTACCGCTCCAACGGGACGGGCTCCTTCATCGATGAGGCCCGGACTGTCATGGGTTCCGGCTGGAACACCATGAGCAGTATCAGCCCGGCACGGGCCTTCGCCTCGGCTACATCCAATGGCCTGCTCGCCCGGGACCGCTCAGGGCAGCTGTTTTACTATCCACTTGTTGCAGCCAAGTTCGGGACGCGGAGTTCTCAGGCCGGCAACTGGAACGACCGCTTGATTTCCGGGAGCGCCAACCTCGTCGCCAGGGCCTCGCTGAACGGCACCTCTGACATCCTCACGATAGATGCCCAAGGAAAGCTCTGGAATAATCCGGCACACGGCAGTGGGTCGGCGGCAAGCGCCTATCTGATCGGCGCCGGCTGGTCCGGTATCAAATCCCTGCATGTAGTCGACTGGAACTCCGACGGCGTCGCAGATGTGCTTGCGCAACGCTCTTCGGGTTCCTTGGCTGTCTACTTGGGCGGGGCGTCTGGAGGCTTCTCTGGCCCTCAAACGCTCGCGGCCGGCGGCTTTGCCCAGACGAACATCGTTGCGGGTCCCTGGTTGAAATCCGGCACCTACCCAGGGCTGGTGGGCTACGGAACTGACGGGGTCCTCCACTACTGGGGCAACAGATCGGGCACCGTCCTTGACGCGCCTGTAAGGATCGGCCGCGGCTGGAACTCGCTGACGTTGGCCATGATTGACTTCGATGCCGACGGCAACCAGGATCTGCTGGCCGTCGACCCGTCGGGGGCCATGCGGCTGTACCGTTCCACCGGGCAGCAGGCCTTCATTGCGGAACCACGGAGAGTCGTCGGGGCTGGCTGGCAGTCGTTCCGGCAGTATTCTGGAACAACGGGCCTTGGCGGCAGCGGATCCACGGGATTGGTCGCCGTTCAACCTTCGGGACTTACGTATTACTACCCCGTATTGCCCGGCGGCACCTGGGGCGCCCGCTCGCAGTCCGCGTTACTCGGCCCAGCCACGACCGTGTCGATGACAACGCCCTCCAAAGGCTAGCTCCGAAAACGCCGCAGCCATCAGCTGACGGCCACCTGGTTGGCAGTGACAGGACAAGCGGTTTCTATCCCAGGGAACGCTCGATGGCATCCCTCAAATACGGGGCCAGCGTCCGTGCGTAGGTCGACGTCATGTGGTGGCCGTCGAAATAGACCACGACGTTGCCGATGACGCTCTGGCAGCGCCCGCTGGAACAGAAGTATTTGTCCATGTTCGCGGTGGCGATGGTCGGAAGTTTCAGCTTGGTCACAGCTTGGGTGAGAGGGTCCGGCTGGTGCCACTGTCCGACAGTTCCCGAGCAGGCCGCGTAGTCAGGCTCATGGAGTGAAAGGCAGTCCGGCACGGAGCCTGTGGTGGCCTGAGGGTTGGGAGTGTCCTTGAGTACCAGTACACGGGTGCCCGCGGCGGCCCACTTCTTCAGGTAGCTTTCATACCCTGCGGCGGCGGCTGCGAGGTTGCCGGCACCGCCGGGAGCCCCGTCCACCGGCCGGGCGACCCGTTCTGAAGTTACGACAAGATCGTAGGCGTCACCGGACGTCTCCCGAAGAACCCATTTTCCCCACTCCGCACAACCGGCCCCGGCCTCAGCCGTCGAGAACTTCAACCTGGCGTCTGTGGCGTTGCAGGCAGAAGCAAGATACGTCGTAATCGTCCAGCCACGCTCATCTGCGAGGGTCTGAAGGGCCGGCAGCCACTGGCCCGCGTGCGAGTTTCCGACCAGTGCCACACGCGTCGGTCCTGATCCGTAGGTGCATACCGGACGTTCTTCGAACGTCGGTTCGAAGGACCAGCAATTGTCAGCGTAAGCGTCAGATTTGTCGTTGATGGCGGCTTCAGGAGCCGGAGTGACCGGTCCGCTGGGTTCGGCCGAACAGCCCCCTGCAGTGTTTGCCAGCGCTGCTGCACCGAAGCATTGGTTTCCTTCCTGCGAAAGAGCCGCCACCTGGCCGGCTGATACATCGGTGCGGTGGCGGACTTCGGCGATCTGTGCCGCCCCCAGCAGGACAACCACTGCCATGCCGGCCGCTGCCGCCAGGAAAGTAGTGCTGAGCTTCTGGCCGCGCGGGGCGGTACGGAAGCGGTCCTCAACGAACTTCTTGGTCAGCCAGGACAAAACCAGGGTGAGGGCCAGGATGAGGCACTTATCCAACAGGCTGAGGCTTCCTCCGCTGACGTAGGGAACCAAAACGATCAGCGGCCAGTGCCAAAGGTAAACCGAGTAGGAGAGGTCGCCCAGCACCCGAACCGGCCGCTGCTGAAGGATCAGAGTTGGGGAATGCCGCTGCTGGGCATCAGCCCAGATGACGGCCGCCGTTCCAGCCACCGGAAGAAGCGCGGTGTAGCTGGGAAAAGGGGTGCTGCCCGTATACAGGACCCCGGCGGCCACGATGGCCGCAATGCCGGCCCAGGCAAGCAGCGAGTCCCGGGAGCGGGGCTCCCCCGCCGTTCGCGAGGCGGCGAACGTTGCGACGAGGCCGCCGGCGGCCAGTTCCCACATACGCGTGGGGGTGACGAAGTAGGCGCTGGCCGGCGTCACGGCGGTCGCATAGATGGAGTAGGCCAGGGAAATGGCGAAGACTCCGCCAACAAGTATTTGTGCCGAGGTTGTCCGGTTCCGCCCCAGCCGGGCAGCAAGCCAGAAGACTGCAAAAAACAGGACGGGCCAGACCAGGTAGAACTGCTCCTCTACCGACAGGGACCAGAAATGCTGTACCGAAGAGGCGGCGTTTTCCGCAGCAAGATAGTCCACGGAACCGGCGGCCAGGGTCCAGTTCTGGACATACAGTGCTGAGGAGATGATTTGGGTGGCGGTGTCTTCCCAGCGCGATGAAGGCGCAACGATCCGGGTTGCAACGGCCGCCACACCCAGGACGAGCAACGACGCGGGAAGCAGGCGCCGCACGCGCCGCCGCCAAAAAACTACCAGGTCACGGCCACTCAAGATGGGACTTGAGAGGATATGTGAGGTGATCAGGAAGCCCGAAATAACAAAGAAGACATCCACACCCACGAAACCCCCCGTCAACCGGTTCGGCCACAGGTGGTAGAGGACAACCATGCCCACCGCCAAGGCCCTGAGTCCCTGGATATCAGCGCGGATTCGTCCCGGGGAGCCCGCGGCTTTACCGGACTTGGAGCCCGCTGCAGGATCGGCTCGCTGGAGCGTTGCGGGATCTGCGGTCACGTGGGAAGCTCCTACTTTTCGGGTCAGGGCGGCAGTTTTCGGCCAAGGCAATCCCATCTACGATACCCGCTGGGACCCCGCGCCCGCATTTCGAGCGCCGGCGCGGGCGCCCGGGAACCGCTATTTCTGCAGCGGCGCCGCATCCTTGCTGCGTGGGAGGAAATGCCGCTTCAGCCATTTGCCGACCCTGTGGAAGTGGCGCTCCACCAGGAGATAGTAGGCGTAGGCGAGGAGGTTGCAGATGACCAGCGACAGAAGAATCAGCTGCCACGCTGCCAGCACGGAATGCAGGTAGAACCAGATGTACGTGATCACGGAGAAGTGCACGAGGGCCATGTAACCGACTGGGACCGCGATGGCGAACAACAGAAGGGCAACCCGCAGGAACCCCATCCGCGTCCCGTTCAGCACAATGAGTGCCAGGATCCCGAACGCCACATAGATCCACCATTCCGCGACCACGGACCAAAGAGGGGCACCGGTTCCCATGGGACCCACGTCGATCCAGGAAGTCGAGGTCCGGGCGGCAGCCTCTTGGAGCACGGGGTGGTTGAACAGCATCGTGAAGCTGCCCGCAATGGCTTCGGGACTCAGGTCGATTGTGATGAACGGCAAACGCCTGGAGCCGTGGAACACGAGGAAATCCGCCGCGACAACCAGTGCAACAGCCGGCAGAAGAGCGTAAACGACCCGACTGGATGTAAAAGACACGCTGTCCGGGGACCATAAGAATGCCCGGTACGAAGATGTTGAGGGCGTGACCCAGCACGACGGCCTGGGCCGAAATGCCGCGGGCGAAGTCAAAGAAGACAATAGTGCGCGGGGCCGGTTTGGCCGCCCCATGTTCCGTGGCGGAGCCGCGGAGCCACCGTTTCCAGGCTGCGGGTGCCCGTCATTGTGAAGCCTTTCCTGTCCGCTTTGCCCTGCGCTGGTGCCATAGTGCCAGTCCGCCCGCTGACGCCACAGCCACCACGGCTGCCGTGATGATGCCGGACACGATGTCCCGCGGCACCATCAAGAGCACCACGACATACCCCGCCGCGGCAAGACAGCACAGCGCATAGGTGCGCATCGGCCACCCGCCGGGGGCCCGCCGTCGTGCGACCAGAAAGTAGACACCGCCCAGCAGGAAAAACGAGCCGGCAGAAGTCACCGCCATCAGCACCAGGTTGCCCCTGGAGGCCGGCCAGAGGGCCGCCAGGGCCGAAACGATCAGCACCAACGGCGTCACGACCGCCAGAATCCACGTCACCTTGTCGGCGAACAGCAGCGAGGAGGCGTTCAGGTACAGCAGGTACCCCAGGGCAATCAGGGGCATTATCTGTGCCACGGGAATGAGATCTTCCCGCCCGACCGCCATGACGTGGGTGACCACGTTGGCTCCGCCGCTCGCTACGACGACGATTGCAAGTCCGGCGAAACTGGCAGTCTTCATCACCGAGCGCATGCGCTCCGGCCTTTCACCCGGCTTGGCCGACATGATCGCCGGCACCCAGGCGTTGTTCAAAGCCCCCAGCATCGTCACCGTGCCCAGGACAAAGATCTGCACCTTGCCGTAGTCGCCGGAAACGCCCTCGGCCGCCACGGCTGCCAGCAGGAAGGCGGCGCCCTGTGTCAGCAGCATCATGGACCCGGTGTGTGGCAGGACTGGAAGGCCGATGAGCAGCGCCTCTTTGGCGGCGCCGGGAACAGAGAACGGCGGCGCCGGCCGGGCCACAAACAGTGACGCGACCGCTGTCAGGAAGACCGCGGCTCCGAAGCCGACCATGAACACACTGGCGGAAGCACCCACCAGGAGCATCGCAACCAGGCCCACGCCGTAGGCGGCCACTGATGAACCCAGGCTCAGCAGGACAAACGCCACCGGGCGGCCCTGCGCCCGCAGCAGCGCCTGGGCGGCCAGCACCGTGGCAAGCAGGCCCATGGTCAGCAACGCAACGGTGAAACTGAATGTGCCGTCGCTGCCGCGTGCCAGCCCCCAGTAGGCAGCCGCCGCGAGGACGCCCACCACAGCGCCGAACAGGCTCAGGAAGCCGCTGATCGAGCGGGCTTTGGCTGCGCCGTCGTGATCGAACCACGTCTTGGTGATCGCCAGCGGCAGCCCTGCGGCTCCGAGCACCACGCCGACCTGGATGACGGAGACGGCCAGGAAGAGTTCCTGCCACTCGGCATCGTCGTTGAGCACACGGAGGGCGAACGGCTGCACCAGGAAGATGCCCAGCCCCTGCATGAGCGCACCGGCCAGATACAGGACGGAGTTTCTACCGGTTCTTTCCATGGCGCTGCTGTTCCCGGACTCGGCAACATCTGCCCGCCCGGAGCTACTCACCGCTGAGTTTGAGCCACTCGTGGACCCGTTCGATCACGCGGGACTGATCGTCTTCCGTGAGATCGGTGGAGCACGGCAGTGAAAGGCCCCGGGCGAAGAGGTCCTCGCCGATGGCGCCGTCGAGGGTCAACTCATGGCTCAGCGGCGGCTGCATATGCAGCGGACGCCACAGAGATCGTGATTCGATGTTGACCTCGGCCAGGAAGTCCTGCAGTTCGTCCCTGGCCCCGGCACCGCGCGATGCCGGAACGAGCACCGAGTACAGCCAGTACGTGGATTCCTGCCCCGGGAGCCGCGGCGGGGTCTCAATCTCAGTGCCGTCGAAGGCATCCGCGTAGCGTGCGGCGATTTCACGTTTCTTCGCCACAAACCCGTCCAACCGTTCGAGCTGTGCCACTCCGAGAGCCGCCGCGATGTTCGTCAGCCGGTAGTTGAAGCCGATTTCGTCATGCAGGTAGCCGCGGTCCGGAAGCCTGGCCTGCGTCGACAGGTGCTTGGCCTTCGCTGCCAGTTCGGGATCGTCGGTGGTGAACATGCCGCCGCCGCCGGTGGTCATGATCTTGTTTCCGTTGAACGAGAATGCACCCATGTGCCCGACGGTCCCGACGTGGCGGCCTTCCAGCGGCCCCTCGGTCCACATCGCGCCCAGAGCCTCCGCGGCATCCTCGATCAGGATGATGCCGTATTCATCCGCAAGTTCCCGCGCGGCCTGGGCATTGGCGGGCTGTCCCAGGATGTGCACGATCTCGATGGCCTTGGGCAGTTTCTCCCCCGCAGCCGTCCTGCGCTCGATCTCCCGGCGCAGGCTTGCAACGTCCATGCACCAGGACTCGGCCAGCGAGTCCACGAGAAGCAGGTCGGCGAACTGGTAGGACGCCGCGTTGGAACTTGCCATGAAGGTGAAGTCCGACACAGCGACCAGGTCCCCCGGCTGAACGTCCGCCAGGCGCATCGCAATATGCAGGGCCGCGGTTCCCGACGCGCATGCCACGGCGTGCTTGGCGCCGACGTAATCAGCGAACTTCTGCTCGAATTCGGAGACGAACTGCCCCACGGAAGAAACAAACCCGCTGGCGACGGCTTCGTTCACGAGTTCGGCTTCACGCTCACCGATATTGGGTACAGCTAGGGGGATACGGCTCGCCACAATTGACCTTTCTGGCAAAAACTATCGGGAGTATCGTGCGGCAGCGGAAAGGTCCACGCCGCGGGCCTTGATCCATTCGGCGGATTCGCGCAGTCCCTCTTCGAGGCTCACCTGCGGTGCCCAGCCGAGCTCGGCCAGCGCCTGCGACGGGTCCGAAAGAAGGTGCATGACTTCGCTGGCTTCCGGGCGGACGCGCTCGTCCTGGGTGATGATTTCCGCCGTCGATCCGGTGACCTTGCGGGCCATTTCAACGAGTTCCCCGATGGAGACGTCATAACCGGTGCCGAGCTGGATGACCTGGCCCTCCAGCGGGATGTCCGCGCTGGCTGCCTTCACGAATCCGTCGGCGGTGTCCGTGACATAGGTGAAGTCGCGGCGGGGGGTCAGCGAGCCGAGGTGGATCTTGTCGGCGCCGGCCACCATCTGCTGCAGCACTGTGGGAATGACCGCGCGTGCGGACTGCCGGGGACCGTAGGTGTTGAACGGGCGCAGCACCACAACGGGAGTCTCGAACGAGCTCGCCCACGCCTCGCAGAGCTTGTCGGCGGCGATTTTCGTCGCGCTGTATGGGGACTGGCCGCGGAGCTCGTTTTCGATGGTGATCGGCACGGTCTTGGGGGTGCCGTAGACCTCGGATGTGGAGGTGTTCACCAGCCGCGGCACGTTGTGGCGGCGCACGCCCTCGAGGACGTTCAGCGTGCCCACGACGTTCGTCTCCACGTAGGAGCGGGGTGCCTCGTAGGAGTAGGGAATTGCGATAAGGGCCGCGAGGTGGAGGACGACGTCCGAACCGGCAACGAGGTCGGAGACGTACTCCGCGTCGCGGATGTCGCCGAGGCGCAGGTCCACTGAGTCACGCTCTTCGGGGCTCAGGTCATCAAGCCACCCGTAGGAACCGTTGGAGTTGTAGACGCAAAGGGCACGCACGTTGGCGCCCTGGGCGATCAGCCGCTGGGTAACGTGGCTTCCGATGAAGCCGTCCGCACCCGTAACAACCACGGTCTTGCCCGTAAGGTTCTGCTGATTCAAGGTGATCACTGGCCTTTCGCTGTTGCTAGGTCTTTGGGGGTTCCGACGTCGATCCAGTCGGATTCGATCGGCCATGCGGCCACCGTCTTGGACTGCTCAATGCAGGCCTGGACGAGGTCCGGCATGGAAAAAGGTTCAAGGTATGGCACCAGCGCGAGCGCCTCCGGCGATACGGCGTAAATCCCCGTGCTGATTTCGAATTCAATGCTCGGCTTCTCGACCACAGCGGAGATCGAGCGGTTCTCGCCGATGTCCAGGACGCCGAAGGGCACCTGGTGGACATACGGCCGGGCGGCAACGGTCACGCTGGCGTTCTTGGAAGCGTGGAAAGCGAGAAGCTCCGCAGCGGAGTAGCGCACCATAAGATCCGCGTTGGTGACCAGCACCGGCTCGGAGATGTCGGGCCGTTCGTGGTGGAGCAGCCCCAGGGCACCGGCGGTGTTGAGGGGCTTGGCCGGGTCCTCGTGCAGATACTTGATGGTGCAGCCGAGCCGAGAGCCGTCGCCGAGGTGGTCCATGATTTTTTCCGCCAGGTACGCCACGGAGACATAGATGTTCGTGACGCCAGATTCCACCAGCCCCAGGATGATCCACTCGATGATGGTCCGATCGGCGACGGTCATCAGCGGCTTCGGGGTGTCCTTGGTCAGCGCGCCCAGGCGCGTGCCCTTGCCACCGGCCATGATGACGGCGATATTGCTCAGGGACGTCCGCCCCACAATGTCGTTCAGCGTGTGCAGCCCGACGAGTTTGCCGGAGTCGTCAACGACCGGAACTTCGCTTATACGCAGGCTGCGCATCAGGTCCAGCACCGAGGCGCGCGTGGCATCGGGCCCAACGACGTGCGGTGCCCGGTTCGCGTACTCGTGGACGAGTCCGTCGAGTTCGGCCCCCTTCAGCAGGCCGCGGCGGATGTCGCCGTCGGTCAGCACTCCCTGGAGCTTGCCCGCTTCGTCGGTGACGAGGGCGATCGCGGACGCACCGCGGTCGATAGTCTCCAGCGCCTGCCTAACGGTGGCGTCCTGCCCGATGCAGACGTTGCCGAGGGGCCCGTCAATACTCATACGTGTCATTCTCCAGCGCCGATGTCAATGAAGGCCTTGGTCAGCGGCGTCCGTCCGCTGCCAACCACCACGCGTTCGATCCGTTCTGACGAATGCGAGTCCCCATACGGATTGACCACCTGACGGGACAATTCCTGGAACTCCGCGCTCAAAGCCTTTTCAATACTAGCGTGGATCCCCGGACGCTCGTCGCGGCAGTGGATGACGTTGGCGCCGCATTCGCGGCCCTTTTGCCGATCCCCGACGTTGACGACCGGCACCGAAAAGGTCGCAGCCTCAAGAATGCCCGAGGAGGAATTCCCCACTATGGCATCGATGGTGGCCATGACGCGGGGATAGAGCGGCCCCAGGCTCTCGCGGACGATCGCGGTGCCGGCGGCGGCAATGTCCTCCAGTTCGGCAACGATTTCGTTGCGCCCGGCGTCAAAGCCCGGATATGTCAGAATCACCGTGCCCGCCGCGGCAATGGCTTCGTCGAATACCTGCCGCGCCAAGGCACCGGCGTTCCCGGACATCTCGGCCGTGGGCGGGTGGTACGTGACCATCAGCAGCGGTCGGACCAGGGGCCGGCCAAACTCCGCGCGGAACTCTTCCTCGGTCAGGGGATCCGGCTTCCTGAACCGGTCGAGCCCGGGGGCGCCTGTCTGGTGAATCCGCTCGGGCGATTCGCCAAGCTGGGCCACGCGGCGCGCGGCCCCGGCCGTGCTCACGCAGTGCTGGTCCGCCAGTTTGGTCACCGCGTGGCGGACGCGCTCATCGAGCGCCCCTTCCGTGACTTCCCCGCCATGGAGATGCACGAGCCGCACGCCTGAGATGACCACTGCCGGCGCCACGTACAGGAGTTCCCACCGGTCGCCAAGAACAACGACGGCGTCTGGCCGGTTCTGCTGCAGCAGTTCAGCCATGCTGGCGGACAGTTTCGGACCCAGTGCAAGCTGGCCCAGCGCGGACGCGTCGTCCAGGTGGAGCCCCAGGTCATGGTGCACGAACGCACCATCCTGCAGCCCTGCTTCCCGGAGCCGGCCCGCGGCTGTCCCGGCCGGGAACCCCACGGCAGTTGCCACGTGCAACTCCACGTCAGGATTTCCGGCCAGCTGCACCAGGACGGGGGCGAGTGGGAAGAGATCCGCCCGCGTCCCTACGAATCCCAGCACCCGCATGTCAGGCCAGGTCCTCTGCGGTCATCGGCGTTCCGGCCTTGATGGCACGGCCAGCGGAGCGGCCCACGACCTCGGCCGAAGGACGGAGACCGCCCTCCGGACGGAGGATGGCGACGTCGGCCTCCGTGATCACAGCGCCTGCCGCGATGTCCCGTACGGCGTGGAAGGAGCGCCGCACCAGTCCCGCGTTGGCTTCCTCGCTGGGCATTCTGCGCTTGTTGCCGTCGCCAAGCGCCCGGTAGACGTCACGGACGGAGCGCACATAATCCTCGAACTCGGCACGCTCAAGTGAGGCGGAGTGGTCTGGACCGTTGCGCGTCTTGTCAGTGGTGATGTGCTTTTCCAGCAGCGTCGAGCCCAGAGCCGTGGCGGCGATGGCCGTCAGCGAGCCCGGCGTGTGGTCCGACCAGCCGACCTCGACGCCGAATTCCTTCCGCATCGCGGGAATGGCGAGCAGGTTGGCCTCATCCAGGGGCGCGGGGTAGGCAGAGACGCAGTGCAGCAGGACGGTCGCGGGCGCCTTGGATGTCGCCTCGAGCGCCGCGGCGATCTCCTCTCTGGTCCCCATTCCCGTGGAGACGATCATCGGAATGCCGAATTCCGCAATCGCGGCGAGATAGGGAGTGTTCGTCAGCTCCCCGGAACCGATCTTCAGCCCCGGAACGCCAATGTCCGCGAGCATCCGCGCGCTGTCGTAGTCGAAGGGTGTGGAGAGGAAGGTGATCCCCCGCTCGGAGCAGTGGTCCCGCAGCTCAACCCAGGCAGTCTCGGGCAGCGTCAGGCGCCTCAGCATCTCGGACTGGGACTCCGCGAACCCTGCCTTTTTCTGGTAGGGAGTGGTATCTGCAGCTTCCGTGACCAGGGATTCAGGCTTGAACGTCTGGAACTTCACCGCGTTGGCACCCGTGTCGGCAGCCATGTCGATCAGTTCATGGGCAACTGCCACGTCACCGTCGTGGTTCACTCCTGCTTCGGCAATGATGAAGACTTCCTCGTCGGAACCGATGCGGTGCGGACCGAACGTCACATGCTGGGCTTTGGATTCGATGGTCACAGGGTTGCGCCTTTCTTGGATGTCAGTTCCCGGGCCGGAACACCGATGTAGGTTGCTCCCCCGGCGAGATCACGCGTCACGACAGCGCCCGCACCGATGACAGACAGTCCTCCCACAGTGCAGCCGGGAAGGACCCGGGCGCCTGACCCAACAAATACTCTATTGCCCACGAACGAGGCCCCCAAAAGGACTGAACCGGGGGCCAGGTGCGTTCCGGATCCGACCCCGGCCTCGTGTTCGACAATTGCACCGGTGTTGACGATGACGGCTGAGCCGATGTCCGCCAACGGGCCCACGTGGGCGTGCTCACAGACCTGCGAAAGAGCCCCGAGGTGGGCGGTCGGATCAACGGTGGCACTTGCCGCGACCAACGGAACGGCAAGATGAACCAGCTCCGGCGAAGCGATGATCGATTCGGCGACGCGGTTTCGTACGCCGTTGTCCCCAATGCCGACGGCGATCGACAGGGAATTTTCGGCGGCGAACCTCAGTGCCTCGTCGTCGTCGAAAAACACCGCCGGGGTGCGGCCGTCTGCCGCAGTGAACGGGCTGAGGCTCCGCTCCGACGCTGCGGAGTCCCTGGCCGCCCCAGCCAGCCCGGCGTCAGAAACGGCGGCCACATAGTCTTGGCGGCCGTTCACGATCGAGGCAAGGCTGCGCGCGTGCCCGGAGGCCCCGAGGATCAGCCAGGCGCCCACCCCTAGAGTCGGCCCGACTCTTTGAGCCTGACCGCTTCGACGGCTACCGCCGGCGTGAGCTTCGGCAGCGGGGACGGCAGGTGCTTGAGCGGGTGGCGGAGGAAATGGACCGGGGACAGGCCCGCTTCGCCGCTGTGGGCACCTTCGGGGCGTTTCCGCAGCCCGAGGACAGCCTGGGCCTTTTCCAGCGGACCACTGGCCCAGTAATCCCAGAACGCGCCGAAGGAGGGGCTGTTCCAGCCGAGCAGGCTTTTCAGTTCGTCCGGCGACTTCATGTCCTGCACACCGAGTTCCAGGTCTGCTATGCGCTTGAGCTGAGCGTTGTCCGGTGACGGCTCATAGAATTCCGGCCACAGCTCACGCATCCGAAGGCCGGGATCGGTTTCTGCGTTCGGGCCGAGCTGGAAGTCCGGCCCGTAGATCTCGACGTCAGCGCCGGCAGCGGCGGCGTAGAGAAGGGCCGTGGACATGCGGTTTGACACGACCTTCCCTGCGGACCCCACCATCCCCAGGATTCTTCCCAGGAACTGAGGGTCGCGGCGCTCGCCGGCGCTGATGATCTCGTGCCCCGCGTCAGTCCAAGCGCGGTAAATCTCGGGATGTTCCAGATCTTCAATATGCAGACAGACGGCGGAAGGCCCCTCTCTCCGGAGCACTTCCTGTGCAAACCCGCCATGGTCGCCATTAACCTTTACGAGCGCCGTGCCATGGACCGGGAGAACGATGGTGCCTCCTGTACGTTCCGGCAGTGCCTTGGCCGCACGGGCGGCGTCAAGAAGGTAGAGGAAGGGTGCGCCCACGGCCGTCACCATGCTCGACCCGTCAGGGAAGCGGTTTTCCGGAGCACCCACATCAAACCCGCGCGAAGCTGACGTCCATATCAGTCGTTTCCGGTTGGCGCCTCGGTCATTGAAATCCGCAAACTGCGCCAGCACCGGCGACTTCACGGTCCATCCATGTTGCAGCAGTCCCGGAATATGGCGGATTTCTGACAGTCCGCAATAGTTGGCCAGGACCGAGGAATGGCCGTAGTAATGATTTTGGATGTCCATATAAAGTAGCGGCACCTCAGAGAAAAGTCGGACAGATGGTTCTCATATATTACGTGCAGCTCGACCTTGGCGCGTGTACGGAGCGCAGTCGGGCTGTCAGAGCCTCTGTTCATCACCGTCTGGAAACCGTTAGCCGGTAGGATGAAAACGATCTTAGACAGCACATGGGGCTGTCTCACATGACGACTTAGGTTAGAGAGCACCATGAATCCAGATTCCGTACGCCCTCGTGTTCTAGCGGTCGTTCCCGCTCGCGGGGGATCCAAAGGCCTGCCCGGTAAAAACATCCGCCCGCTCATGGGTAAGCCATTGCTGGCCCATGCGGTTACGTTGGCCGAACAGCTGGGCGACAACGTGAGGTGCATCGTTTCCACTGATGATGAACACATTGCCGAGGTCGCTCGCGAAGCAGGCGCCGACGTTCCTTTTATCCGGCCTGCCGAACTGGCCTCGGACCTTGCCTCATCAAGTGCCGTGCTTCGCCATGCGCTGAACATGGCAGAGAGCATCTACTCTGAGGTCTTCGACATGGTGCTGCTCCTTGAGCCGACAAGCCCTACCCGAACAACGGAAAAGGTTCAGGAAGCAATAAACCAACTGTCCAGCAACCCTGAACTGGACGGTGTCATCGCGGTTTCTGAACCATTCTTTAATCCTCTGTGGGTGGGTGTCAGGCCCAGCACTGAGGGCCCGGCACTAGAGCGTTACTTCAAGGAAGGAACGGGGATTGTCCGCCGACAGGACCTTCCCCCGTACCTGCGGATCAACGGTAACTTTTACGTGTGGCGTTCAGACTTTATCCGCAAACTGGAGGACAGCTGGTTCGATGAGGGTGTGCATGGGTACGTCCAGATCCCTGAACTGCATGCCTTCAGCATCGACGACGAACATGAGTTCCACTTGGTCGAAGCGGTAGTGGCCGCTGGTCTGGCGCCCTTGCCCGGGGCTGCCGCGCAGGCTGGAAAATAGTCCGGCCGTAGATGCCCAGGTGATCGTGCGAGACGCAGGTACCAACAGGCTCAAATAGAAGCTCGCGGGAATCGGGCGGAGCCGCCGGAACTAGCGGGAGGCCGCTGTACGGATGCGGCGGATCAGGCCCGGCGGCAGATAGTACATCATGTACAGCGCGGCACGGAACGCTGTGTCGCGGACCAGTTGGCTGCCCGCTGACTTCCCCAGCAGCTGGGCGAGGTTCTTGCGGCCGGCATAAACCGTCTTGACGTAGGAAGCACGCGGATGGACGCCCCGGCTGGTTTGGTTCGGGTGGATGCGGTACTCCACGACGTCGGCATCGAGGACCGCCATGCGTCCGCGCAGGGCGAGCCGCAGCCAGAGGTCGTAATCTTCCATCTGCCTCATCGGGTTATACCCGCCTACCGCCCGATAGTCAACGGCACGGAACATGATCGCCGACTGGACCAGCACGTTCTGCTCCAGCAGCTTTCCCCGGACGTCAGCGCCGGATGCGTGTCCGAAGGCTCCGATTCGAGCGCCCTCCTCATCAATCCACGGTGCCTGGCCGGTGACCGCCACCGTGTCGGGATGCTCACGCAAGTACGCCATCTGCCGGGCAAAACGGCCCGGCAGTGCGACGTCGTCGGAGTCCAGCCGGGCAATGAACTCGCCCCGCGCGTGCTTGCACGCCTCGCGCAGGGCATGCCCTACGCCTTGGGAATTCGTGCCGTGGACCAGCCGCACACGCGGGTCGGAGGCCCATTCCCTGCCCGGGCTCAGCTCCACCCCGTCAAGGTAGAGGATCAGTTCGAAGCTGGCGCCCTCCTGGTCCAAAACTGACTTAACAGCCCGGTCCAGCCATCTGTGCATGCTGTTGGTCGGAATGATCAGCGAGACATCCACCGTGGGTTCTGCCGGTCCTGCGGCCATCCTATTTGCCGTCCGTTTCCCAGACTCTCGGAGTCTCGTCGATGGCGATCCGCCGCGACAGCTTGGTCAGCGAAATCTCTGTCTGGCGGAACCGCTGGTACGTGGTGGCCATGAAGATCAGCAGCCATACAACCACGCCGTAAAGCACAAGGTCGGTGCCACGGCCGATCCCGAACCAGGCCGCGACGGTGGTCAGCAGCTGCGGAAAGAAAATGGACAGGGCGGCCACGAAGGTGAAGACCATCAGCATGAGGCGTCGAATCGCCAGATGCCTTGCGTTGGACCCGCCCCGCATCAGGATCATCGCGACGAGGACGACGGCGAGGACCAGGATGACCTGGATGACAATTAGCATTTATTACCTCAAAAACAGTTCCGCGAGAATGTTGACCGAGTTCAGCAGGGACTGGCCCTTGGCCTTCGAATAATCCGTGTAGATGATCTCCACGGGGTGTTCCACATAACGTGGCTTCAACGTGGCCAGCCGGTTCACGAGTTCCGAGGCATGGGCCATGCGGTTCTGCGTCAGGTTGATGTTGCGGGCAACATACGGATTGAAAGCCCGGAGCCCGTTGTGGGCGTCGGTCAGGTCCAGGCCGGTGGAAAGCTTGGATTGCAGCGCGGCCGTTTTGAGAACGATCCGCTTCATGGGTGACAGCTTCGTCCGGTCATCCAGGAACCGGGAGCCGAGCACGATGTCGGCCTCATCGTTAAGGACGCGGTTCGCCATCGCGAGGGCGTCAGAAACTTTGTGCTGCCCGTCGGCATCGAAAGTCACAATGCACCCGAGCTCCGGATCCTGCAGCGCATACTCGATGCCGGTCTGGAGCGCGGCCCCCTGGCCGAGGTTGATGGGGTGCTGCACCACCACGGCACCGGCCTCACGGGCGATCTGCGCCGAATTGTCCGAGCTGCCATCATCAACGCACACTACGTACGGGAAAACGGGCAGGAGACCTCGGATTACATCGGCGACAACGGTGCCTTCGTTGTACATAGGAATGACAATCCACGTTCGATTCACTGGAATAGTCTCCCACATTGAGGCGAGGGGCCGGGGACGGCGCTGAGCGCCTCGGCTGCTTACAGTATTGTTGGCCACTGGCCATATTTCCCTGAAACCGTCGAGGAGCGACCATGCCCTGGGTGACATTCGTGCCCGTTCTACTGCTTGCCGCAGTGATCTTCCTGGGGCCTGGGCTGTTGGTCATGCGTGCGGCAGGTGTAAGGGGTCTTCCGCTCTTCGCGGTCTCCGGTCCGACGACGGTCACGCTCGCCAGCGCCGTTGCCGTGGCGGCTCCGTACGCCGGCATCCGCTACGGCATCATCCCCGTCGCTGCTTGTGCGCTGATCCTCACTGTCACGGCTCTCGTGCTGCGCTACGTCTTGGCCATGCGCGGCCTTGTATTTGGGGCCCAGCCCCGTAAGTCGTTCGACAAGACCGCGGAGAACAATGGCGCCACGGGGCCGACCCTTACGTCAGTACAGGAGTGGGTCAGGCGCGGTGCAATCGTTGCCGCCTTCGCCATACCGGCGGTCATCATCTCTGTGCGGTTTGCGCGGATCATCGGCGCACCCGGCAACATCTCGCAAACCTATGACAACATCTTCCATCTGAACGCCATCGGTCACATCTTGATCACCGGATCAGGCTCGTCCCTGACGCTGGGAAACCTGACCGAAGCGTCTGCGGCGTTCTACCCCGCTGCATGGCATGACCTGATCGCACTCGTCGCCTCAACAGCGTCAGTCTCAGTCCCGGAAGCCATCAGCGCCGGCAATATCGTTATTGCCGGCGTCATGTGGCCACTGGGAATGATGTACCTGATCAGCCGGATCTCCAGTGGACATGTCCTGCCCATGCTGCTGACGGGTGCTCTGGCCGCGGGCTTCAGCTCCTTTCCGTACCTCATGATCGACTTCGGCGTTCTGTACCCCAACCTGTTGGCGATCGCGATCATGCCCGTGGCACTGGCGCTGGCCATTGACCTTCTGGGCCTCAACCCAACCAAGCGGCGGATCGTGCCTGTGCTCTGTCAGGGGGTTCTCATCCTCCCCGGCTTGGCCCTGGCCCATCCGAGTTTCGTCGTGGCCCTGTTTGGACTGGCCCTCCCGCTGCTGCTGACGAAGCTCGTCCGCCTCGCCGCCGGCTTCAGGCGCAGAGAGGCCACTGGCCGGCAGTTGATCGGCTTTGCCGTCCTGACAGCCGTATTCATTCCGTTGGTCATCATCGTGTGGGACATGGCCGGCCAGAGCCTCACGTCTTCACGGTGGAAGCCCTATCAGACCGTTTCCCAGGCCATCGGTGAAGTTCTCGGCGCCGGCCCCCAGGGAAGGCATGTTTCCCTGGTGATGTTCGTGATGCTCGTCGCCGGACTTGTCGCCTCCATCGCACGGCGAAAGCTCGTCTGGGCGCTGGGAATGGCCTTTGTTGCTGCCGGACTCTTCATCGTGGCGTCCGCGCTTCCTCCGAGCGAGACCCGGCACTTCCTGACCGGAGTCTGGTACAACGACTCATTCCGCCTCGCCGCGATGCTGCCCGTCGTCTTGCTGCCCCTGGCCGTTCTGGGTGGCGAAAGCATTCTCCGTGGAACTGCCGCTGCGACCACGAGGCACCGGGTGGGCGAGACGGCCAGCAGGATACTGCGTCTTCCCGGCGCGACCGCCCTGGACAAGATTGCGCCCGCCGCCGTTCTGCTGGTGGGAGTTTTCGCCATTGCGGTGGGTGCGCAGTTCGGTGCCGTTGGAAAAGAACAGGTGCTTGCCTCAGCCAACTACAGGACCGGCCCGCATGCCCCGCTGGTGTCCAGTGACGAGCGGGCGCTCCTGGACCGTCTGCCCAGCCACGTTCCGGCCGGGGCCAGCGTCTACGGCGATCCCTGGACGGGGGCGTCCCTGACGGAAGGCTTGGCTCTTCGGCGCTCGGTATCCCCGCATATCGTGGGCAGGCGGACACCGGAAGAACTCATCATCATGAGCAGGATCGATGAGGCAGGAGTCAACCCGGCAGTGTGCCCGGCCGTGAAGAAATTAAACGTCCAGTTCGCGCTCATTTTCGACGACCGGGAAGTGCACGGCGGAGCGCACCCCAACACTGCAATGGACAAGGCTGAAAGTGCTCCCGGCCTAAAGCTCGTCGATCAGCAAGGACCGGCCAGGCTTTACCAAGTGACCGGTTGCGGCCCGCTGGGCAATCCGTAGGAGCTCTACCGGCAGGAATAGCCCCGTGCGTCCGATGGACGCACGGGGCTATTCTTTAGCTACCGCACAGCCGGCCATGCTCTCAGGAGGGATGTGACCTTTCCTAGGCCCGCAGCGTGGCCACCGCTTGTTCGATCGGGCCGTCAAACGTGACATTGCCCCGGTCGAGCAGGATCCCCCGGTCGCAAATCCGCGACACGAGATCCAGATCATGGCTCACCACGACCAGGGTTTTCCCTTCCGCGGCTAGCTCCTGGATCTTGGCGATGCACTTCCTCTGGAAGGGCTCGTCGCCGACTGCCAGGATTTCGTCCACCAGGAACACCTCGGGATCGGTATGGACGGCCACTGAAAATGCGAGCCGGAGGTACATGCCCGACGAATAGAACTTCACCTCGGTGTCAATGAACTTGCCGATTTCGGCAAATTCAACGATGGAGTCGAAGCGCTCCTTGATCTGTTCTTCGGTCATGCCAAGGATGGCCCCGTTGAGGTACACGTTGTCCCGGCCTGACAGGTCGTGGTGGAAACCCGCACCGACCTCAATCAGCCCCGCAACCCTGCCGCGCGTCCGCACGGTCCCGTTGTCGGGCACCATGACACCTGAAATGTGTTTCAGCAGAGTCGACTTGCCGGAACCGTTGAAACCAAGGAGGGCCACGGCCTCCCCCTGACCGATTTCCAGTGAGACGTCATGCAGTGCGTGGAACTTCTCCGAAAGATCGCCTTTGCGGCCCTTGGCGAGCCAGACGATGGCTTCCTTGATGGACCTCGTGTGGCGCAGGACGAACTGCTTGTTGATGTTCTTGACTTCGATGGCGGTGGTCACGTTAGAGCTCCTGTGCAAAACGGCCCTCAAGCCGGCGGAAAGTCAGCTGGCCGATGAGCAGGATGCCGGCGGAGACAAGCAGCGCAACCGGCAGCCAGACAGACAGCAGGTGCGGAGGCAGCGGAGCGCTGCCGTCCGTCGTCGGAAGCCAAAACGCGTAGTGGAATGATTCCACGCCCACCGTAATGGGATTGAACTGGTACACCGTGAACCAGAACTCCCCCAGCTTGTCCGCAACCATCGTCCAGGCGTACATCACGGGCGAAGCCCAGGTCGCCACCATGAGGAGCATGTCGACAAAGTTCTCCGAGTCGCGAAAGTAGACGTTGACTGCGCCGAACAGCAGGCCGAGGCCTGTTGCGAGCAGGCCGACGATCGCGAAGCCGCCCAGTGCGGTGGCCAACTGCAGGAAGGACGGGTGCCATCCTGCGTAGAGGCATGCGCCGACGAGAATGACGAGCTGCGGAAAGAAGTGCACGGCAGAGACCCATACCGAGGCGACGGGGAACAGCTCCCGCGGAAGATAGATCTTCTTGATGAGCCCGCCGTTGTTCACGATAGAGCGGGAGGCGTTCCCCAGCGCCTCGTTGAAAAAGTTGATCAGCACAATTCCGGAGAACAGATAGATCGCATAGTTGGGAAGGCCGTCCGGGTTCCTGGGACTGCTCTCAAGTCCCAGGAACACACCGAGCGCAATGTAAAACACGATGAACTGCACACCGGGCTTCACATAGGACCAGAGCAGCCCAAGCACGGAACCCCGGTACCTGACCTTCAGTTCTTTGCGGACCAGAAGCTTCAGCAGGAACCTCGTGCGAAAGACCTCAGCGAGCCCGCCGCCGACACCGGGGCGGGCCAGCTCCGTGCTAACGCTCATCTACGCGTTCGCTATGTGCGTCAAAGGTCTTCTTCCACGTGTCAAGCGACGTAATCTCAGGCAGCGCGGCCTTGTACTCGGCACTGAGCTTTTTCCAATCCTTCAGCAGCAGTGAGTGCAGGCGCGCACTCTCGGCGAGCATGGAGCGGAGCTGCTTCGGGTCACGTTTGTACCATGCGGAGCCAGTGCCTTCGGCGTTTGTGACGACAGCGGAATCGTACTGGGACATGCGCCACCAGCGGTTGTCCTGGTGAGCCACATTCGCCTGGGGACGGACCCTGCTCGACGGCGTAACGGGCTTCACCAATTGGCGCAGCACGGTCTTCGCGGCGATGGGGATCAGGCCGAGTTTGTTCGGCTCGCGGACACCGTGCCCGTGCTTCGGGGGCTTGTCCAGCTTCGCGGCAGGGAAGGTATCCGGATCAGTGGCAATCACCGAGTCCGGGTACTCCTTCATCATGTCCCGGATTTCAGGCAGCTTCTTGGCCAGATGCCCGTGAAGCTGCCCGGGTCCCCGCAGGAGGTCCCGCAGCGCCATGTTGCGCCCCCGTGCGGTGGCGTACTGCATGGAGACCAGGTGCTTGATGTCTGCGTAGTGCGACTCGCGGACGATCCGGCCGCCGAACTCGTAGGGGCTGTGGATCAGCGCCGCAATGAACCTGTTGCGGGCGTGGAAGTATGCCTGCCAGCCCACGAGGTCGTCCTTGTCGATCCAGGAAACATGCCAGACCGCCGCGCCGGGCATGGAAACGGTCGGATAGCCATGTTCCTTGGCCCGGAGGGAGTATTCGGCGTCATCCCATTTGATGAACACCGGAAGGGCAAGGCCGATTTCTCGGATGATACGCGTGGGGATCAGCGACATCCACCAGCCGTTGAAGTCAACATCAGCCCGGCGGTGGAGCCAGCTGGTCTGACGCAGGTTGGTGGACTGGAAGTCGTGGCCCAGCAGCATGTCCTCACGGGACTGTTCCCAGAGGAAACGCCAGGGGTTCACGATCTCACCGAACGTGTGCAGCACCGTGCGGTTGTACAGGTCAAACATGTGCCCGCCGACGATGGTCGGGGTCTTGCACAGGTCTGCGAAGGTGAGCATCCTTGAGATGCTCTCGGGCTCCACTACGACGTCGTCGTCCATCAGCAGCACATAGTCGCTGCCGTTCTCGACTGCCTCGTACATGCCGCGTGCGAATCCGCCGGAACCGCCCAGGTTGTCCTGGTTGATGATCCTCAGCTTGCCGTCCAGCGCCGCGGCCACCTCGGCGAAACCGTCAGCATCGGACACTTTCTGCGTCCCCTGATCGACAACCACGAGCTCTTTGACGTGCTCCAGGGCATCCGGGTTCTCGGACAGCAGCTTGAGGTTGTTGATGCAGAATTCGGTCTTGTTGAGGGTGGTGATCTGCAGCGTCACACTGCCCTGCTGGCTGTCGTCGCCTTCCGTCAGCCACTCAGCGTTCTGGAGCACCAGGGGCTCGGACCCGGCCACAAGGTCGAACCAGTACCAGCCGCCGTCGCCGAACGGGGCGAGGGTCAGGTCAAAGGTGCTGACGGAGCCGCCCTCGACCTTACGGGAATCAACGCGCTGGAGCGCACCGCGGGCGTTCGACTTGTAGACGATAACGGAGCCGGAACCGGAAGTGGAAACCGACAGCCGGACACTCTTGACGGTGGTCCAGCGACGCCAGTAGCTCGCGGCGAACGCGTTGAAGTAGCTGCCGAACGAGACACGCTCACCCGGGCGGACCGACGTCGAATGACGCGTCAGGAAGTCTTCCACGTGCGCTTCCTTGCTCGGAGCGCTGACGGTCTGGGTCTTGGTCCTGCTGTTTGCCTCAAGGTTCGACGTAGGCAGCTGCACGCCGGTTGCGGTTCCGGTGTCAAGGTACAGAGGCACGGTGTCCATCTGGCTCTGGCTCGGCAGAATAACCCGCTGCAGGACCCGCCAGGACTGGCCTTCCTCGCTCACGTGCAAGGCCTCGGTCTTGGTAGCTGTGCTCATGCGTCCACGCCTCCGCTTTCAAGTTTTGTTCCGCTTTCAAAATGCGGACGGATCTTGTTGTCGAACATCGTCAGGGCCGATCCGATGGCCATGTGCATGTCGAGGTACTTGTAGGTGCCGAGGCGTCCGCCGAACAGGACATCCTTCTCGGCTGCTGCCAGGTCGCGGTACTTCAGCAGCCGCTCCCGGTCCGCGGGGGTGTTGATTGGGTAGTAGGGCTCGTCGCCCTTCTCGGCGGAGCGGGAGAATTCCCGCATGATGACGGTCTTCTCACTCTGGTAGTCCCGCTCCGGGTGAAAGTGCCGCGGTTCGATGATGCGGGTGAAGGCGACGTCCCCGTCGTTGTAGTTGACCACAGAGGTTCCCTGGAAATCGCCGACGTCGAGAACTTCCTCTTCGAAGTCGATGGTCCGCCAGGACAGGTCGCCCTCGGCGAAGTCGAAGTAGCGGTCCACGGGCCCCGTGTAGATGACCGGGATGTTTCCGACGACCTTGTCCTTGCTGTACTCGTGGGAATCGTCGAAGAAGTCGGTGTTCAGCCGTACTTCGATGTTCGGGTGTTCCGCCATCTTTTCGATCCATGCCGTGTACCCGTTGGTCGGCAGGCCTTCATACTTGTCGTTGAAGTACCGGTTGTCGTAGTTGTAGCGGACCGGAAGCCGGGAAATGATGCCGGCCGGGAGATCCTTGGGATCCGTCTGCCACTGCTTGCCGGTGTAGTGCTTGATGAACGCTTCGTAGAGCGGCCGTCCGATGAGCTGGATGCCCTTGTCGTTCAGGTTCTGGGGATCCGTCCCCGCGAGTTCGCCGGCCTGCTCCTGAATCAGGGCCTTTGCCTGTCCCGGGGTCAGGTTGGCGCGGAAGAACTGGTTGATCGTGGCCAGGTTAATAGGCAGTGAATAGACCTCGCCCTTGTGGACGCCATAGACCTTGTGGACGTAGTTCGTGAAGGTCGTGAAGCGGTTCACATACTCCCAGACCCGCTCGTTGGAGGTGTGGAAGAGATGCGCACCGTAGCGGTGGACCTCGATTCCCGTCTGTTCTTCTTTTTCGCTGTAGGCGTTCCCGCCGATGTGGTGGCGGCGGTCGAGGACGACGACCTTCAAGCCCAGCTCAGTGGCGGCCTGTTCTGCGATTGTCAGGCCGAAAAAGCCTGATCCTACGATGACGAGGTCAGCAGTCACTAAATCTCCTGGTTCGAATTCGGGCAGGCCAATGTTGTGCATTACCTGCTGCACTAGCCTACCCGAGTCTGGTCGCCCGGCCGTTTGGAGGCCGCAGGGGACGTTATCCACATAGGCCATTGCACCCGCATACTTGCGGCGGCGCCGGCGTTAGCGTGGTGCCTGAATTTCCCTCAGGAACGGAGGCCCGGCAGGTGGATCTGCACTTCACCCTGGTTCGGGGCCCCGGCTCCGGCGAGGCCGCCGCGCCGGAAGAACTGACGGCGGCGGTCCCTGAGGGGTCTTCGGGAACAGTGCTGGACCGGGAGCTGGCCCGGGGCTTCCGCACCCGTCGGCTGACCGTGAATGGCCTGCCGCTTCCTTCCTTGACCGTGGGGCAGGCACCCCTGGTCACCGGTGCCGTCCTCGTGGACGGCGGGCACCACCCGGAAGGCCGCCCCAGCCGGTCTGCGCGCGTTGCCCCCGCCACCCTGATGCTGGCTGTCCACAGCGGCCCTGCCGCCGGAACAGTGCTGCCGCTGCGCCGCGGGAGCTACCTGATCGGGCGCACCCACGCTGATCTGACACTTCCTGACCCGGACCTGTCACGCGAACACGCACGAATCGACGTGTCAGATACAGCCCTGACCATTGAAGATCTCGGCAGCGCCAACGGCACCGAAGTGGATGGCCAAGTCGTCCGGAATGCTGCCCTCTCCACCAGCTCCCTCATCCGCTGCGGGCGGTCCACCATGTCCGTAATGGTGGCCGGACCGCCCGGGTCCTCGAACGCACTCCTGGGTTCCGCCGGTCAGTCCATAGCCGAACCGTTGACGGTACCGCGGCAGGCGGGGCAGGAAAACCGGGGAATGCTGTTGCTCAGTGCTGCGCTCCCGGTTGCTGTCGGGGTGGGGCTGGCGCTGCTGACCGGAATGTGGATGTTTCTGGCATTCACGGCAGTATCCGTGGTGATGCTCCTGGCGCCGCTCATAGCGGGCCGCCGGCAGCGGCGCAGGATGCGATCGGCAGTTGCCGAGGCAGCGGCCGAAGATCGGGAACGACGACGGCGGTCGGCGCCGTCGGCTTCGCAGCTGGCCCTTGAGGCGGCGGGAACGGTGATAACCGCCGACGCCCCGCCGGACGTCTCGGGCGTCTGGCTCCGCCTCGGGCTGGCGGAGCAGGATGCGAATGTATGGGTAGACCCACCGGATGTGGAATTTCGGCCCCCGCCGCTGGGGTCAGTTCCGCTGCTGCTGGACCCGCGGCTGCCCGTCGTCACCGTGCGGGGGGTTGAAACCGAAGTGTCCGGACTGATGCGTTCGTTTCTCATGCAGCTCACGGGATATCCGATGGCCCGCGGAACACGGGTCACTGTCTGCGGACCTGTGTCGTCGCTGCCACTGGCTGCGAGATACCTTCCCAACGTCACTCTGCACGTTGCCCCCGGGGACGTTGAGAGTACCCTCGCCTGCGCTTCGAACGGGGACGGCGACGCCGGAGCCTTCCTGCTCACCTCCCCCGCAGGAGCGGGCTGGCCCGACCAGCTGGTTGAAGCGGCACGGCGGCACAGGTGGCGCGTCATCAGGTTCACAGATTGCGGTCCGGACGTTTCGGCTGCGCCGGCGACCCCAACTGCCCCGGGACCGCCTGAGACATGTATCGAGCTGACCGGGCAACAGGCTGTGTTTCGCTCCGCCGGCAGCAGCCAGGGCTTCACCCCCGATCTCGTACCTCCAGAGGTCTTTGCCCGATACTGCCGGCAGGCCAGCCAAACCAGACGCGCAGCTGATGAGCACTCCATGCCCGCAGCGTGCCCGCTCAGTGACATTCTTGACCTGTCAGCAGAGGCGGCCGACGGCAGATGGTTGAGGGGACGCCTTGCACTCGGGCTGGCCATACCCATTGGTCATAATGCAGATGGTCCGCGCATCCTGGATCTTGAGGCCGACGGCCCGCACGTCCTCGTTGCCGGCACTACCGGCTCCGGAAAGTCGGAGCTCCTGCGAAGCCTGACCGTGGCCTTGGCGCTCAGCTATCCCCCGGACCGGGTCAACTTCCTGTTCTTCGATTTCAAGGGCGGGTCCGGGCTGGGACCGCTGACGCCGCTCCCCCACTGCGTGGGCATGCTGACCGACCTCTCAAGAAGCGAACTGGACCGGACGATGACATCACTGCGTGCGGAGGTCCGCCGCCGGGAGCGCCTCCTCGCGGAGGTTCAGGCACCGGACCTCGCGGCCTACCGTCTGTCCAAGGCCCATGACTTGCCTCCTCTCCCGCAGCTGATCCTCGTCATCGATGAATTCCGGATGCTGGTGGACGACGCTCCCGCGTCCCTGCACGAGCTGATGAGAATTGCCACCATCGGCCGCTCGCTGGGAATCCACCTGATCATGGCTACGCAGCGCCCGCAGGGCGCACTCAACGCCGATATCAGGGCCAACGTCACCACCAGCATCGCCCTCCGGGTCCAGTCCGCCCATGAATCGGCCGACATTATCGGCACCGGCGCCGCAGCCGCGATCAGGGTGGAAACGCCCGGCCGGGCTTATCTTGCCAAGGGGACGCAAGAGCCCGGGGAGTTCCAGGCGGCTGCGCTCTCCATCCCGGCCGCCGAGCCCGGGCACGGCACGGCCACTGTCCGCCGCACGACGGACTCCCTGCTCCTGGCCGCGACCCCGGCAGCGGACGGGGTCGCCCCGCCCACACCCGCCGCCGCGGCCAATCCCCTGGTCGAGGTGGCGGCGGCCTTATGGGCAGCACGGGGCGGCGCTGCTGTCAGAAGCCCTGTCGCCCCGCCGCTGCCGGCCGTTCCGACCTTTCCCGGCAGGGCAGATGACCCCAGCGCCCGCCCTGTCTCCTCCGCGCTGCCCGGAGCCGCCGCTCCTCCCCGCGGAGGCTGCTGCGTGGAGCTCGGCTGGCTGGACCTGCCGCAGCACCAGGAGATTACCCGACTCTTCTGGCGCCCTGTCATCGATGGGCATCTTGCCCTGGTGGGCGGCACGGCCGGTGATGCGGCCCGCGCGTTGTCGCTGGCTCTGAACCAGTTGGCGGTGCATCCGGAGGAGTCCCATCTCTACGTCCTGGATGCCGACGGCTCGCTGTCCGGAATAAAGGCCTCGACGCGGACCGGTGCCGTGGTGGGGCTGCACGATTTGCGGCGGGGAGTGCGGGTGCTGGAAAGGCTTCGCCAGGAGATGTCCCAGCGGCTGAGTGGTGCGGGGTCCTCTGAGGCCACTCCCCTGATTCTGGCCATCTCGGGGTGGGGATCGTGGGTCTCCGCCCTGCGGGCTGGTCCTTTGATGTGGGCTGAAGACCTGGTCCAGGACATCGTCCGCGACGGATGCCGTGCCGGTATTGCTGTGGTCATGTCGGGAGAGCGGGAATTGGCCATGGCTCGGTTCCTTTCCGCCATACCAAGCCGCGTCTACTTTCCCAAGGGCGCAAGCGATGAGAGCCGGTTCACATGGCCCAAGATGCCCGAGATCCCGGATGTCCCCGGACGTGCCGTGGCCTTCGGATCAATATCCGGCGGCGCTCCGGCAGTCTGCCAGTTCCACGCCGACGGCGGGCTGCTGCACCATCGCTCAGGGAAGCAGCCAGGCCTGCAGGCCGCGCCTTTCCCGGTGGAGGCGTTGCCTTCGCGTCTTCCGGTGGACAACCTGCTTGCCCTGATCGGCAGTGGCACCAGCCCTGCTGCCGCGGAGACGGCCCGCCGTCGGGAAAAGTCTCTGAGAAGTTTCAGCCGGAGCCGGCAGCTGTACATCGGTGTGGGCGGCGACGATCTTCGCCCTGCAGCTGTGCGGCTCCCGTCCGGCGGCGCCCTCGCCATTCTGGGCAGCCCCGGGTCGGGAAAAAGCACGTTGCTCGATGCTATTCCCGTCCTTAACCGTTCAGCGGCGGCCTGGCTGCATCCCGACGCCAATGCCAGCCCTGCCGGGTACTGGGAGGAAATCCACCGCGAGGCACTGGCAGGACGGCTGGCCGGGGATGCTGTGCTGCTCGTTGACGACGCCGACCAGCTGCCCTCCTCCGTCAATCAGCAGTTGCTTGACGTCAACGCCCTCGGCTGGGCCGTCATCGTGTCCGCGGGCTTCAGCCAGACTCTGGTGCAGCGGGTTCCCCTGGCCATCGCCGCCCGCAGCTGCGGCAGCGGGATACTGATTGCTCCAAGAAGTCCCCTGGACGGCGACCTCTTCGGGCTGAGGTTCGAACTGGAACCCAATCCGCCTCCGGGACGGGCGGTCCTTCTGTCGGACGGCACGGCGGTGCCGGTTCAGCTGGCCGTTCCTCCGGACTGATCCGCCCCGGCGAGGTAACGGCCAGTGATCAGAGCGCGGGAGGCGAGCCGGCGGACCGGGAGGCGAACCGGATGACCCGCTTATCGAACAGCAACACGATGACAACAGCGGCGGGAAGGAGCATGGCCAGGCCCGCCAGCGGATAACCGCCGGTAAGGGTCGGGAATCCTATGGTGAGGACGAACAATTGCGCCACCAGGGCACCCGCCCGTGGCCAGCGGAAGCCCCTGAACAGGAACACGGCAACGGCATACAGCCACGATGCGAAAGCCAGCAGTAAAGCAAGGGTAAAGACGGCGCCCCAGAAAGACAGAACAGGGGCGGCGGTCAGGAGCTGGAGTCCGTACCAGCCGGCAGCGGCCAGCAGGGCGGTGGCTTCGGCCGCGACAACCGCAGAGATCACGGCGATTGGACGGGGACGCCCGCCGAACGATGATGGCGTCTCCGGCGCGCGCTGATGTTTGGAGGCGCCATTATCACCAGGCTCGGGGGACGGGTCGGAAGGGCTGGCTGGGGGTCTTGACACACTGGCACCCTACCGGACATAGTCGACACTCGGTGGGGCGGCGGCTTCCCGGTGTGATGCATCGCTCACGTTTCGGGGGCATTTCGTGGACCACTACCCCTTGTTTACACAGCGTTAACATGAAACGCTTGATCCAGATGACCAAGGGGGCCCCTCAGGGCCCCTTTCCTATGTAGGCCCTAGTGAATATTTTCACAAGTGGCGATTGACTTCCCAGGAATGGAGTGACTGATCAGCATGGATTGGCGTAACCGCGCAGCGTGCCTCGACAAGGACCCGGAGCTTTTCTTCCCGGTAGGAAACACGGGCCCAGCCCTGCTTCAGATCGAGGAAGCCAAGAGTGTGTGCCGCCGGTGCCCTGTGGTCGACACGTGCCTGCAGTGGGCGCTTGAGTCCGGTCAGGATGCCGGCGTCTGGGGCGGCATGAGTGAAGACGAGCGCCGTGCGCTCAAGCGCAGGGCAGCCCGCGCACGCCGGGCCTCCTAGCCCGCCAGTTTCGGCCAAAGGCCGCGGACCT